>DATJWJ010000058.1:0-63198 GCA_035501355.1 Bryobacteraceae bacterium
CCGTTCTCAAGTCGCTGGCGTGGCCATCCATGACGCCCACCAGCGCGGTGACGTTGTGAGGGAGTTTGGTCCCGCAACCGTAGCGGTCGTTGTCGACGAAAGAGAAGTAGTATTCGAGACTAATGCCTGCACAGACGGGAACTACGGCGGCCAGCAAAGCGGCAAGCTTCTGGTCGTCGGGGTCCTGGCCGGCATCATAAGAAGCCAAGAACGCGCGGCGATCCAGGAACAGCCCGCGTGTCAAGCTGCGCCGTCCGACGATGCAGACCGCATTGGTGCAGTGCCCGTATTCAGGCCGCGGTTGGGCCAGGTGTTCGCTGCGTTCTTCCGCGTGGCGGAGCGCTTGGGCAGACGAAGCGTCCGCCTGGCACGACTCGAATCGCCGCGCGCGTTCGCGGGCATTCCGCGCGCGGGCTTTATCCAAGGACCCGCGAATGCGGTCCAGATCGGCCTGATGCGTGGCGGGCAGCGACTCGAGGTCGTAGAGTTCCACGTCGTCGCTGCAGGTGTCGTGATATCCACCGACGAACCAGGTATCAGCGGGAATTTCGATTCCGCGCTCACGCAAGCGCTCCCGCACTTCAGCCTTGTTTGCCATGGCGGCGAAGAGTCGCGCGTTGGGACCGCCGCGGCGTCCTCCGCACGCTCCGCAATCGTGGGCCGATTCGTGCGGGTTGTTCAAGCTGGTGGATCCATGGCCCAGGACAACAACAACGCGGGCGAACCGGCTGGTCAAGCCGGCCGGACCCAAAACACTGGCTACTCTTTCTGTTTTTTCCGCTGGCGCGAATCCCATCAACAGGCCGGTCATAGCGCCTTGCGATTGCGCGGTGTTCCGCATCAGCGTCAGCTCCGTGCGGGGCTCGGGAAGGAAGGCCTTGTTCAGCCACTCGCGGAGTTGGGCGTAGCGTCTGGGCGCGAGCAGATGACCAATCAGAGGGACCGAGGACAGCAAACCAAGCGCGCTGGTCGAGAGCCAGCCGCGCACCAGCGTCCTGGATGATAGGAACCACTGGCGCGTGAGCCGTCCGAGAACCTGCCTGCGCCAGCGGCGCGTTTCGAGCATGGCGCTGTCTTCTTCCTTGGGTTGCTCGTGGACAGCGTGGTGAGGCTTCACCACCACCGGGCAAAACGCGGCGCTATGCGGGTCGTCGATGCCTTTGTAGTCCACGGCCACGCCGAAGAACCCGGCCGCGCTGAAAGTCTCCATTTCCGGGTCCACTTCTTCGAGCGCTCGCCGCATGGATTCCTCGCGCTCGTCAATGCAGAAGAACACCTGCGCAGCGGGTCTGGCTTGCATTTCGGACAAGCCCCTGTATCTGCGATGGCTGGCCAGCCCGCTCAGAATCTCGCGTTCGTGCCAGCGTTCATAGGCGAGCTGGAAGATGCGGCGGCGCTCCAGCCCATTGCACGCTTTCACCTCATCGACGAACGCGGCCCACTCGGCGTCGGAGAGCCTGGTTACTTCGTCGGCGGAAAGCGACACCACGCGCGCCGCGTCGTAGATACGGGCCGCACGGCTCAGGCGCCGTTTCTCCTGAGTCTTGAGCGGGCTCTCCTCGGGGACAGCTTCGGCGGCGCCCATGCGCGAGGCTACGCGGGACATGCTCAGCCGCACGGCCAGGAAGTCCATAAGCGAGGCCGGCACGGGTTCATGAGGTGCGAAGAGGCCGGGATCTTGCTCCAGCCGGCGCATCAGGCCCGCCCAGCCGGGCAATGCCAGCAGTTCAGCCTGGAGGACGCTTTCCCAGTCAGCCTCATGGAAACGCTGAGAGTCGAGGTAATCCAACACGGCATCCGTTGACGAGAAGCCGAAGTACTGCTGCCGCTCGAACTCTTCGTTCAATCCCGTGAGATAGCGGGGGAAGATGCCGAAGGGCTGGGCGAGCAAAGTCCGGACGCTGGCGTAGAAGCCCTGCTCGCGGCGGGGCATGGGCCAATAGGTCATGCCTTGGTCCAGAAACACTGAACACAACCGGATCAGCCACGGGTGGATGATCTCGTTCACCTGAGTCGGCGTTGCGGGCTCCGGTTCATGAGCCACGCTGCGTGCAAGGCAAGCGTCGAACAAAGCTCGCAGGGCTGGCTGGCGGAAGTCTTTAGACAAGTCGCCCTGTTCGGCCCGCCACATGATGGTGGCGGCATCAAACTCGCGCACGCCTGGCGTCATCATGGCTCGACGAAGCGAGTAGCGGCTCAAGCGCGGGAAGACCATCGCGTCCGGCTCGCACCCAAGCACCGCATCGATATCTTCCAGATGAATCCGGCCGCGCGCCAGTTCGGCCCGGTACTCCGCCTCGCTCATGTAGGGTTCGGCGCCGAACAACTGCCAGGCCTGGATCACGGCCTCCTCGAAGGGCAAATGCTCAAAGGCGTGCAGGGTGTTGTGGTGGACGAAAATGCCGATCGGACCTTGCAACGGAAGCAAGTGCGCCGCGTGGTCAACGGCGTGGCGCAACCGGTCTTCTCGCGTTTGCGGCGAGTGCTCGCCCTGGATCAAACCACTACCACCGTGTAACGTCGGGAACGTCTGGGTCCGTGTCCCAACACAAGGTACTGCTGAAACATTTTTGGGGGTAAAGGCAACCTTTACATCTATTGTAAATGAATGCTGCCGCAAGGTGCCCGGAGTTAGGCCGGCGGCGGCGATGCGGCGTAAGGTTCGGCTCCAAGCTTGAGGCCGTTGGCGAAGAAGGAAACCGTGTGATAAAAACCAGCCAGCGCAATCAATTCGAAGATCTGTTCGGTGGTGAAGCGAGCCGAGATGGCTCCCCAAAGCTCGCTGGAAATAGTGGCGGTGTCGTGCAACTCGTCGGCCAGCCGGATCAGCAGCCGTTCTTCTTCGCTCCAGACGGATTCCTTGGTGTCCAACCAGGTTGCGCGAACCTGTTCGGGCGTTAGAGAAACGCGATCGGCAAAGAAGGCGACGTGTACTCCCCATTCATAAGCGCAGCCGCAGCGGGCGCACGTGCGATTGATGACGATCTCGCGCTGGCGGAGTGGCACGGGTCCACGATCGAGCAGGCTGGCGGCGCGGAAACGCTCGAAAATGCGCGGCACGCGAGCCAGCGTGGTGAAAAGCGACAGCGGAGGAACTCCGGGTGGCATGATCTTATCGAAAACAGCTTGGAGGTCAGGTTGGTAAGGCGGCTGGAGCGGTTCGACTCGGGGTGCGGGGGAAGCGGATGACATGCTTCATCGTACCCGGCGGCGTGGCAGATGTGGCATGAACCTTGCGCGCGAAGGAGGGCGGTCACGCGTTTGGTTCCTGGTCCTGATAATTTGGCAGCTTCTATCCAGCTCTAAGGTCCAACTGCCGATCAATAGTAAGGTTGGCATGGTGATGACACGTTAATGAGAATTTAATGACGTGTATCTCACTGGTTTTGAAGTTAGCTGGTAAGGTAGTACGCCCAAATGGATAGGTCGACCCCTGTAAGGTGTTATAGTTGAAAGTCACAGCCCGGTAACATGCCCTTTCAGATTCAACCGGTTAAAGAGTTTCTGGTTCGGCCGGCGCTGCCACCTGGGATCGCCAGGATGAGCGACCTGGCTTACAATCTCATGTGGAGCTGGGATCACACCGTGCGGTCTCTGTTCCGCCGGCTCGATCCAGCGCTGTGGAAGAACTGCGGGCACAATCCCGTGCTGATGTTGGGACGAGTCCCCCAGGAGACTCTGGAACGGGCCGCCTCGGATCCTCGCTTCCTGGCCGCCTACCGCCGCGCGTGCGACCGCTACATCACGTATCTGGAGAAGTGGGAGTCGCCTCAAGATCGTCTAATCGCGTACTTTTCGATGGAGTACGGGCTGGTGGAGTGCATGCCCATCTATTCGGGCGGCCTGGGCGTGCTGTCGGGCGACCATTTGAAAGCTTCGAGCGATGGAGAGATTCCCTTGGTCGGCGTCGGCTTGCTGTACCAAAAGGGATTCTTACAGCAATCGCTCAACCCGGACGGATGGCAGCAGGAACGCAATCCGGTGAACGATTTTTACACCTTGCCGGTGCGGCCGGAGCGTAGCGCGGAAGGCTCGGACGTGATGGTTTCAGTCGATCTGCCGACCGGGCGCGTGTTCATCAAGGTGTGGCGAATCGACGTCGGGCGCGTAAAGCTGTACCTGCTCGACACCAACATTGCCGAAAACGATCGCGCGGAACACCGCGAGATCACCGATCAGTTGTACGGCGGCGACACGGCAGTCCGGATCCGGCAGGAGATCGTTTTGGGAATCGGCGGCCTGCGCGCGCTCGATGCGCTCCGCCTGAAGCCAACCGTGTGGCACATGAACGAAGGACACTCGGCGTTCCTGGCAGTAGAGCGCATGCGGCTGCTGATTGAAAAAGACAAGCTGAGTTTCGAGGAAGCTTTCGAAGCCTGCCGGTCCAACAACGTCTTCACCACGCATACTTCGGTTCCCGCGGGGATCGATCTGTTCGATCCAGGACTGCTGTATGAGTATTTCGGCGAGTATTGCCGCACGGCTGGGATTCCGTTCGAAAAATTCCTCAGCCTGGGACGATTCCACGCCGACAATCATCAGGAGCCGTTCTCGATGGCAATCACGGCCATCAAGACGTCCGCCTATCGCAACGCGGTGAGCAGCATTCACCGGCAAGTGTCGCAGGAAATGTGGCAGGAGTTGTGGCCGCGGCTGCCGGTTTGGGAAGTTCCGGTCACTTCCATTACAAATGGCGTACATCTTCCCACCTGGCTGAATGGAGATCTGGCGCAGCTCTACGATCAATACCTGCAACCGGACTGGCGCGAGCGCTACCCGGATCCGAAAATCTGGGATCTGGTGGAAGACATTCCCAATCAGGAGCTGTGGGAAGCGCATCGCCGTCGGAAGCGCTACCTGGTCACGTTTGTGCGCGAGCGTGTGCTGGCTTCGGCCATTGCGCGTAAGGCGTCGGCGGCCGAACAGCGGCGGCTGGCGGACGTGCTGGAGCCCGACACCTTCACCATCGGATTCGCGCGGCGGTTTGCGACGTACAAGCGGGCCACGCTGCTCTTCCGAGACGTCGAGCGGCTGAAACGCCTGCTCACGAATAAGGACTGTCCGGTCCAGATCGTGATCGCAGGCAAGGCGCATCCGCGCGACCTGCCCGGTAAGACGCTGATTCGCGAGATTGTGCAACTTTCGCGCGCGCCCGAAATCGCCAATCATATCGTGTTCGTTGAGGACTACAGCATGGGTGTGGCGCGCGAGTTGGTGCAGGGTGTCGACCTGTGGTTGAACAACCCGCGCCGCGGAGAAGAAGCGTGCGGCACCAGCGGGATGAAGGCCGGCATCAATGGCATCCTCAACCTGAGCGTTCTGGACGGCTGGTTTGACGAAGCTTACGAGGCTTCCGGCGGCTGGGCCATCGGCGATCGGGAGCCCTATTCCGACGATCAGGACGAAATGCATGCCCGCGCCATTTACTCCATGTTGGAAAACGAAATTGTGCCGATGTATTACCAGGACCGGGACGAAGGCGTTCCTGTGGACTGGATGCGGCGTGTGAAGCAGTCGCTGATGCACCTTAGTCCCCAGTTCAATTGCCAGCGAATGATCGGCGAATACATGGCCCAGCTCTATGAGCCGGCCCATCAGGCGTTCCTGGAAGTTTCCCGCGACGGGTTCGAACCGGCACAGGAGCGGGCGCGCTGGAACGAAGTGATCGATCGAGTGTGGAACAATGTCGGGTTTCTGGATATCGGCCCGGGGCCGGACGTGTCCGTTTTGACTGGCCGTCCGGTACCAATGCGGGCCCGAGTAAATTTAGCGGGTCTGACCCCGAAAGACGTCCGCGTGGAGGCTGTGATCGGCCGGGTGGGCGTAAATGGCAACTTGGAAGAAACGCAGGTGATGAGTCTGCCGGCGATCCAGCAGGAAGGGGAATCCTACGTGTTCGAAAAGGAGTTTGTTCCCCATCAAACCGGACGGCTGGGTTATTCGCTTCGTATCAGTCCCAATCATTACGATGATCCGTTGACACGGCCTTGTAACTCGCTTTTGAAGTGGACGGTGGGCGCTCAGAAGTAAGTTTGAGAGAATTGTCCGGCCGATAGTACCAAAATAGTGGTAGCGTCCGGCGCGGTTTCGTGGTACATAGTAGGTAGGCAGAAGCGGAATACGTCTCCAGCCTAGCCGGTTCCGCCGCTATCCTCCAATTGATCCAATTGATCCTACACCCTGTACGGCCACGAGACTTGCACCAGAACCGCAGTCTGGTAGGCGGGCTTCGGTAAGGCCTAAGTTCCAAGGGAAACGATTTAACGCATGGACGACGAACGCAAATACAGACAGCGCGGGTATATGGATTCCGACCGCGACCGGGAAGGCCGGGATCGGCGGCCCACAGAGCGGCCGAAACCTTCCGGTCCACGGCCGCCGATCGATGTAACCGGTCCGCGCCTGCCCCGTCTTTTGCAAAACGTGGTGGCGGCCCGTTGTTTCAACTGCTCTACCACGCTGCCTCAAGATGTGGATTGGAAGGGGAAGTGTCCCAAATGTGGCGCCGACCTGCACTGCTGCAAGCAATGCGCTCACTTCGAGCCGTCCACGCGATTTCAATGCCTGAAGCCCATCCCGCAGCGGATTCCGGTGAAGGACCAGGCCAACCAATGCGAGCTGTTCAGTCCCCGCGTGACCGTGGCTCGCGATGCGGCCCCCGTCAACAATCACAACTCCGTTGCGCCGGTGCAACCGCCTCGTTCTCCCAACGACGCCCGCGCAGCCTTCGATAGCCTTTTCAAGAAGCCCGAATAGCAAAATCCGGAAAATCCGGGGGGAAATCCGGGGGGGAAATCCGGGGGAAATCCGGGGGGGGGAAATCCGGGGACAGTACACTCAATCCCCAATTTCGATGTCTGTGTCTAGACTGCTGCGCATTGCCGTGGCCGCCAGGAACATAAGGGCAGAAAATCGGGGATTGAGTGTACTGTCCCCGGATTTTTTACCGGGTTTACAGGAAGAAGTCGAGGGCGCCGGCCAGATAGGCTTTCAGATCCGCGCGCTTGATCACCGCATCCAGGAAACCATGTTGTAACAAAAATTCGCTGGTCTGGAAGCCTTCCGGGAGTTTTTGCCGGATGGTTTGTTCGATGACGCGAGGGCCGGCGAACCCGATCTGGGCGCCCGGTTCGGCGATGTTCAAATCCCCGAGCATGGCAAAGCTGGCAGTAACGCCTCCCGTGGTGGGGTCGGTCAGCACGCTGATGTAAGGCACGCCGGCATCGTCCAGGCGCATGAGCGCGGCCGAAATCTTAGCCAACTGCATCAAGCTGACCGCGCCCTCCTGCATGCGTGCGCCGCCGGAAGCAGAAATCACGATCAGTGGGACCCGGCGCTCGATGGACCGCTCGATGGCTCTGGTGATCACCTCGCCCACCACCGCGCCCATGCTGCCGCCGATGAATCGCAGCTCCATGGCGCAAACGTGCACCCGCCTCCCGTTCAAGTTCCCGCCGGCCGAAACGATGGCATCGCGCAGTTCCGTGGTTTGACGCCCGGCCGCCAAGCGCTCGGGATACGGTTTTGAATCAGAGAAACAAAGCGGATCGGTGGACGATAAGGACTGGTCGAATTCCTCGAACTCGCCTTGGTCGAACAGCATTTGGAGCCGCGCACGCGCGCCGATTCGCGAGTGATGTCCGCATTTCGGACAGACCTGGAAGTTGTCCTCCAGCGCTTTGCGCCAGATGATCTGACCACAATGCGGGCACTTGAGCCACAAACCCTCGGTGCGGACGCGCCGCTCGCCTTCCTCGGGCTCGAGGGCTGGTTTGTCGCGAGTGAACCATGCCATTCTGCTCTTCAGTGTTACATAATTGTTGGAGGTACCAGGACCCGAGTCGGTGGGATTTGGGCAGGAGCCATGAACGCTTCGCACTGGTACCAAGAGGCCCAGTATCAGTACCAGAGACCGTTGGGGGCTCGGTGCCCGGATGTTAGTGTAATTGAGGGACATCGATAACAACTTATGAACGTATCCATTATTGGTACCGGTTATGTGGGTTTGACGACTGGAACGTGCCTGGCCTACCTCGGCCATAAGGTCACGTGCATTGATTCGGACGAAAAGAAGATCGCCTTGCTGCGCGCCGGCAAGACGCCTATATACGAACCTTTCTTGACGGAGTTGCTGGCGGATGCGAAACCAAATTTGCAGTTTTGCACGCAATACGCCGGCGCCGTCCAGGATGCCGACGTGATTTTCATCGCGGTGGGCACACCGCCGACGGCCGATGGCAGTCCGGACTTGAAGTATCTCAAGCAGGCTGCTAACGGCATTGGCGAGCACTACGCGGGCGACTTCACGGTGGTGGTGAACAAATCCACCGTGCCCATCGGAAGCGGCAATTGGGTGGACGCATTGGTGCGCGAATCCTATGAGCGGCACCACGGGCGCAAGGCCAATGGTCACTTCTCAGTGGCGTCCAATCCGGAATTTCTGCGCGAAGGTACGGCGCTGGCGGACACGCTGTATCCCGATCGCGTAGTAGTTGGTTCGGACAATGAGCGCTCGCTCGAGGTTCTGTACAGCTTGTATCGCCCGATTCTGGATCAGAGCTTTGCGCCGCCGCCCTATCTGCCGCGGCCTGAGGGAACGGGCGCCGCCCCGCTGATTTCCACCGATCTCGCTTCGGCCGAACTGATCAAATACGCGGCCAACGCTTTTCTAGCATTGAAGATCAGCTACATCAATGAAATTGGCCAGCTGGCCGAGAAAGTGGGCGCCAATATCACGCATGTCGCCAAAGGCATCGGGCTGGACGCCAGAATCGGCACGCGCTTCCTGCAAGCCGGCATCGGCTGGGGCGGATCGTGTTTCGGCAAAGACACTTCCGCGCTGGTCTCCACCGCGACCGAATACAACCTCAGCATGCCGATCGTGGCTGCGGCGCGCGAAATCAACCGCCGCCAGCGCGACCGCGTAGTGGAAAAACTGCTCGGCGAGCTCAAGATTCTAAAGGGCCGAACGATTGGGTTGCTGGGTCTGGCATTCAAACCCAACACCGACGATCTGCGCGAAGCTCCCGCCATCGACATCGCACGCAAACTGATTGAGCGGGGCTGCAAGGTGCGCGTCCACGATCCGGTGGCGATGGAGCGTTTCGACCAGGAATACGGAAGCATGGGCACGATTCTATGCTCGACGCCGGAAGATGTGGCCGAGGAAGCCGACGCGCTGGTGCTGGTTACCGAGTGGCAGGATTACCGCGAGCTGGACTGGGATGCGCTGGCCAGCCGCATGAAGTCGCGTATCGTTCTGGACGGCCGCAACGCGCTCGATCGCGCCCGGCTGGAACGGCAAGGCTTCCGCTACGTCACGCTGGCCGGATAAGAGCCCTCGCTGGATAACGCTGACCGGATGAAGTTAGCTTCATCCGGTTCGCTTCGAATTTCCCGCAACCGCGGCATTGCGATTGCATCCAAATGGCACAGAAGGTGGGTGGCTCCAAATGCTGTTGGGTGCGATTGTCAGTGGATTGTTGATCTTCGGCCTCTTTTTGTCGATGTTGTCTTCTTCGCCAAAATCGAAATCAGAAGAGCATTTCGACTCTCAGGTGTGACAAATATACACGCCGAACAAAAAAGGTTGCATGATTCGCCATCGCCGCGCTTGCACGGGGGGCGTTACAATGGCCTGTCATGCTGCAGGTCCTTCTCGTTAGTTTTTTCCTCCAGGCTCAGCCCTTCGATCTAGTTATTCATAACGCCCGGATCGTGGATGGATCGGGCAATCCCTGGTACCACGGCGATCTTGGTATCAGAGGCGATACAATCGCCTCCATCGGCCGCCTGGGCGGCGTTCCCGCGAAATTGAACCTGGATGCGCAGGGCTTGACCGTGGCGCCGGGTTTTATCGACATCCATACCCACTCCCGGCGCGGCATTTTTCTCGATCCAGCGGCGCAGAATTACATCCGGCAGGGCGTCACCACGGTAATGGAGGGTAATGACGGCAGCTCGCCGATCCCGCTGGCGCCTTTCCTTCGCAAGGTCGCCGAAGCACATCCAGCAGTGAATTTTGGAACCTTCGTGGGGCAGGGAAGCATCCGCGAGGCGGTGATGGGTCTGGCCAATCGCAAGGCCACGCCGGAAGAGATCGCAAAGATGAAAGAGATCGCCCGCCAAGCCATGCAGGATGGCGCCTTCGGGCTTTCCACCGGGCTGTTCTACGTGCCCGGCAATTTCACGCCGACCGAGGAGGTGATCGAGATCGCCAAAGTGGTCGCCAGCTTCGGCGGCATGCATATCTCGCACATGCGCGACGAAGCGGCGGGTGTGCTGGACAGCGTGCGCGAAACGATTCGCATCGGCGAAGAAGGCGGCCTTCCCACGCAGGTGACGCATCACAAGATCATCGGCGCGGCCAATTGGGGCAAGAGCGTTGATACACTGCGTTTGGTGGAAGAGGCACGCGCCCGCGGCGTGGATGTGACCATCGACGAATATCCGTATACGGCCTCCAGCACCGGCACGAGCGCGTTGTTTCCGCAGTGGTCGCTGGCCGGCGGCCAGAAGGCGCTGCTGGAGCGTCTCGCGGCGCCCGATCAACGCGGGCGCATCAAGGCCGAGATCGTGCAGCGCATCAAGGTGGACCGCGGCGGCGGGGATCCCAAAAACGTTGTCATGGCGAATTGTTCTTTCGATTCATCGCTCGACGGCAAGAGCCTGGCCGATATCACGGCCGCGCGGGGGCGCACGGTGAACTTCGACACTGCCGCCGACACCGCCATCGAGATCCAGCAAAAGGGCGGATGCCAAGCCATTTACCACGCCATCAGCGAAGACGACATCGAGCGGATTCTCAAATCGCCGTATACGATGATCGGCTCCGACGGAGAAATTCCGGAGTTCGGCAAAGGCATGCCGCATCCGCGCAGCTACGGCACCAACGCGCGCGTGCTGGCGCGCTATGTTCGCGAAAAGAACGTGATCACGCTGGAAGACGCCATTCGCAAGATGTCCGGATATCCTGCCCAGCGGCTGCGGCTGCTTGACCGCGGGCTGCTGCGTCCGGGCATGCGCGCCGACGTGGTGATTTTCGATCCAGCCAAGATCCAGGACAAGGCCGACTACGCCAAGCCGCACCAATACGCCGAGGGCGTGGGGGACGTAATCGTCAATGGGCAGCTCGTAATTGCCGATGGCCGCCTGACGGCGGCGCGCCCCGGGCGGGTGCTGCGGCTCAACGGATCGGCACCAAAGTAAAGGTCAGCAGAAAAACCAGCAGCGCCGCCAGGCCGAGCAAGACCCGGTTTCGATCGAGCGGCGTGTCGTCGAAGATGGTGGGATGCCGCAGCGCGAAAAAGAACAACAGCGCCGCCCACACCAGCCAGGTATGGGAATAGAAGATCCCTAGCGGCACCAGGGCCACCACGAACAATCGCGAAAGCAGCTTGTGCCATCGACCGGCGAACGAATAGAGGATGTGCCCGCCGTCCAGTTGGCCGATGGGAATCAAATTAAGAGCGGTAGCCAGGATTCCAACCCAAGCGCCGCGCGCCACCGGATGCAGCAGAATATCCGAGGACCGAACGCCGGGAAAGACAGCCCACTCCATGGCGCGCAGGATGGCCGGTGTTCCAAAGATCAAATCGCCGCGCTCGGCGATCCCTGGAATCACTTTCGAGCTTGCGACTCCGATAGCCAGGAGCGGAACTAACACGACGAAGCCGGCCAGCGGTCCGGCAATGCCCACGTCGAACAGCGCGCGCCGCGTGTAGATGGGCGAACGGATTCGAATGAACGCGCCCAGCGTCCCGATGGGTGTCGGCGCGGGAAGAAAATAAGGCAGGCTGGCGTCGATCCCATAATAACGGCAGGCGAAGTAATGGCCCAGCTCATGCGACAGCAAGATGGTCAGCAGCGTCAGAGAAAACGCCAGGCCGTCCACCAACAGCAATGGACGCGCGGCCAGCACCGGCAGGATGTTGAGAAATTGATCCAGATCGAGCGGGCGATTGGTTTCGAAACCGCGCGCAAAGACAACTCCCACGATGGTTGTTGTCAGCAGCGTCAAGCCCAGCAGACACCAGTGCAGAGCCCAGCGCGAAGCTGAGATCTCCTGTTGCGGAAAAGTGATGGCGGCTCTCAGAGAGTCGCTTGTCGTGCGCGGAACCACAACAGCTTTACGCTACTGCAGGGACTGCAGCTCCTTGCCGGGTTTGAATCGCACCGCCTTGCCGGGAGGAATGGCTACTTCGGCGCCAGTGCGGGGATTGCGTCCTATGCCGGTTTTGCGCGGACGCACGTTGAAGATCCCGAAGCCTCGGAGCTCGATGCGCTCGCCGTGCGCCAGGGCTCGCTTCATGCTTTCGAACACGGTCTCTACGGCCATTTCGGCCTTGGTTTTTGTAATGCCCGTTTTGTTTACGACTTCGTTAATGATGTCGAGCTTAATCACGGCGTCCCCCTCAAGACGGCTAAAAGCATTGAATGCAAGCAGAATGGCTCCGAGATATTGGTGCCCAAGATCGAAGATCGGAGCAAACTCCATGATAGGATTAGGGTTAAGCTCATGTCAAGCAGCCCTTCGGCGCAACCCGCCACTGGAGTCGCCCGCTGCAGCCGCGCGCTAGAGGCAGAGGCGTTCCGCGAAGCCTGCACTTTGTTCTCCAGCGGAGTCGCGGTGGCGACGGTGCGGGCGCAAGATGGAACACCGCATGGTCTCACCGTCAGTTCGTTCGCCGCGGTGTCGATCCAGCCTCCGCTCATTCTGATATGTATTGACTTGCGGTGCCCATTTATTTCACATTTTCGGCAGGGCACGCACTTTGCGGTCAATGTGCTCGGCGAATCGCAGCGCGGCGTTTCGGTTACGTTCGCTGAAAAGTCGGAAGGGCGTTTTGAAGGGCTGGATTGGACGCCAGGCGAAACCGGCGCGCCCCTGTTGCGGCGCTGTCTCGCCGCGCTGGAATGCCGGACTGCGTCTATCATTGAAGCCGGGGACCACGCTATCTTCGTCGGGGAAGTCGAGCATGCGCGATGGGAAGCCGGCCGGCCGCTGGTCTACTTCAACCGCGATTACCGGTCGCTGGGCTGAAGCCGGCGCCTCAGCGTGCGCCCACCCACCGCAGTCCGACATAACCGCCGCTGATCATACCAGTGAAGTATTCAGTGCTCTGGGGCGAAGTTTTGAACTTGTAGAGCTTTCCGCCCGCGACGATTTGCACCTGGCCGATGCGATAGCCGATGGATGCTTCGGCGTCGAGCGTGTCCTGATGGTGCGGAATGCCGAAGCCGGATGCTCGCACATCCATATAGAGTTTTGGCGAAGCGGCATATTGGAGCGCGCCTCCGAATGCGGGCAGAACCACGTAATGCTGGCCGGTAGCGGAAGGAAAAGCTCCGGCGCCGCTGGATGCCACCAAACTGGTGTCGAACGGGGCGTCGACGCGCGAGTAGATTTTCGCCGCCTGTACTTCCCACAGAGTTTTAAATCGCAGCTTCCGGCCACGCACCGGGAAGGGATACAAGAGGTCTTCGAATGAGACCTTCGCGGCGCTGATGGTGTAGGTTGTTGCGAGGTAATCGCCGGCGGCAATGGCAGTGGTGAAAAGATCCAACGCTTGCGAGGCGGTGGTGGTGCCGTTTCCGTGCATCTGGAAGACGGAGACGCGCAACACGTCATTCGAAGTGAGGCGCAGGCTTAGCTCCGCGCCGGGAGCCGGTTTGCTCTTGCCGAGCGAGCCGAGGGTTTCAAAGTCGGTGGCGGCGGCTCCGGTTTTCTGATCCGGATTCGCCTGCGTGAGCCAGTAAAACAACTCGAAGGACCAGGATTGATCGGGCCCGATCTCGGGCAGGGTCGTGGTTTGGGTCTGAGCCGGTGCCGGTGACACAGCGGTCTGAGGCGGCTGCTGCGGCGTCGAGGTTTGGCCGATCGCCGCCGCTGCGATGCCTAGAAATATCCAAATTGCAGAAGGCTGAATGAGAAAACGCTGGACGATCAAGCGCCCCTTTCTTCGGACATGGTTTAAGTAGGTTTCAACTCCGGCTGAGAGAAACGGTTTCGCAGTGCTTTGTTAACTTTTGTAAAGCGGGCTGCGCGAAGAGGTGCCAGGGCCCGAGCCGCTCAGGGCCAGCCACGCGACCAGGGCGGCGCATTTCTGATCTTGCGACCAGGGTGGGCCGAGCGGCTTGCCAAGATCGGCGACGCGGCGCTCGAGTTGGCCCAAAGGCATTCGGAAATGAGCTGACGCGTGTTCGTACAGCTCGCGTTCTTTGATGGCCATCAGGTCCAGGCCGCATTGGGTGGCGGCTTTCTTCAGTTCGTCGCGGTAGAACTCGCCCTCGGCGGTGTGGATCAGCGCGTGGGAGGCCAGAATCGCTTTGAGGGCGGGCAGGGGGCGGCCCGAGCCGAGCGTTATTCCGAAGCTTGCGGCCTTATATCCGCGAGCGCGCAGGTCGTCTACCGCAGCTCGCAAAGCTTCGATTGCCAGGCGCGAGGTGCTGTGGGCGCAGCGCTCCAGGAATGCTTGTGCGTCAGAAAACTGCATCGGCTCGGCGGCATGAAAAGGCTGCTTCGATCCGCGAATGCGCGTGTCGCAAATCTGGATACGTCGCCGGTCGATAACCTCGGGCGAGCCCGGCGGCCCGGCCAGCGCAACCAGGGCGGCCCATCCGGAGTGGGAGCGGCAACCTAAGGCAGCGAGCGGCATGGAACGGGTCATCGGGCTGGGTAGTCAGCGCTGAGAATTGGACGATTCGGCGACTGCGATCACCTCCAGGCCCATTTGCGCGTCCAGGCTGGGAAGTCCCTCGAACGCCAGTAGGGTGCTGGCGGGCGGGTGCTTGCCGTTGTAAAAACCGGCCCGCACCGTGCGCAGCTTAGCGAGCAAGCCGCCGGAGGTAAGGTAGAAATGCGACATGACCACGCCGTCGAAGCGGGCGTCCGAGGAGCTGAGTGCTTTTCCGAGGCGTTCGAAGGCCAGCTTGAGGTCGCTTTCCTCCGCGCCGAAGGCAAGCTGAGTACCAGTCACGACGAGTTTCGGGCTGCTAACCAAGACGAGTTGCGAGTAATAAGAAGATGGTTGCAGGCTGGCGGGATTCAGAAAGGTGACTGCCGCAGCGGGTGCGGAGCGGAGACGCGCCACGGCTTCGCATTCGGCGGCTGGAGTAACGGGTTCGCGCTGCATCTGAACGTAGTTCACGCTAGCGGCGGGGAAGTTGCCGGTCAGCAGCAACTGCGCGCTTTTCTCGTCGTCGAGCGAGCTGACGAAACAAGTCACGCGGAGTGCATCTTCGGGCTGGAGGCCGGCGGAGTGAAGCGCGATCTTCAAGTGATCGAGCGACTGCGTCAGGCTCGAGGCGTCCTGGCCCGAGATAAAAGCGACACCGTTGGGATTCACCGGCCGCTTTTCGGTTTCCATAGCCTCTAACACGATTTGAGCGCCCGTCAAAGGCAAAGCTCCCACCTGGATCGTGCTCAGCACCGGCAGGGGCTGATGTTTGTCGGCGAAGGCTTCGGCCACCAATTCACCGACGCGTCGAAGATCGCCCGAGCCGGCCACGAAGGCGCGCAGCTTGACGATGGTTCCACGGCTGGTTCGAAGAAGAGTCTTGAGCGCGTCGCGGGTCTGCTGCGACAGCAGGCCTTTGGCCGATAGCGGCGAGATTTCAAAGGTCAGCCGATCGGTCTCGGCGACGACAGTATTGGGCAGCTCGCGGCTCGGAGGCGGAGTTTGTTCTTCTTCTTTCTTGTTTTTCTTTTGCTTGCTGTTGGGAAGGACCTGAGGAATGTAGCCCTGGTCGTCCGAAGTTGATTTCTTCTTTTGCGCCGGGAGATCTTGAGCGGCGAAAATGATCAGGATCGTGAGCGCCAGGCCAATGCGGAGAGCGTACATCGAGCGGTGAATCGATTTTAGCAAAGCTGATACATTGAAGACGGTGAGCGTCGCCATTGCATCTCCCTCGCGAATGGGCGCGCGGAATTTCACGCGCTACGCCTGGGGCGTGCTGGGCTGGAACATTGCGGTGGTGCTGTGGGGCGCTTATGTGCGCGCCAGCGGATCGGGCGCCGGATGCGGGAATCATTGGCCGCTGTGCAATGGCGAGGTGGTTCCGCATGCGCCGCAAATCCAAACACTGATCGAGTTCACGCATCGGGCCATGAGCGGGATTGCGTTCTTGGCCGTGGCGGCGTTGCTCGCCTGGAGCATCCGGGCGTATCCGCGGAGGCATCGAGCGCGCGGAATGGCGCTGGCATCGTTCGCGTTTCTGATTGTGGAAGCGCTGCTGGGAGCGGGGCTGGTGCTGTTCGATTACGTCGGCGCCGACAGCTCGGTGGGCCGGGCTTTGTACTTGTCGCTGCATCTGGCGAACACCCTGCTGCTGCTGGGCGCGCTGTCGCTGACGGCTTGGTTTTCGCGTGAGGCTGCGCCGGCGCGGGGGCGCATTTCGAGGCTGGCTGCCGCTGCTTTGCCGGTGGCGCTGTTGGTCGCGATCAGCGGCGGGATTGCTGCGCTGGGCGATACGTTATTCCCAGCATCGTCGCTGGCGGCGGGCATCCGGCAGGATCTTTCCGCGACCGCCCATTTCCTGCTGCGGCTGCGCGTGTTTCATCCCGCGCTGGCGATTGCCGGCGGCGTTTTCTTCGCCTGGTCCGCAGTGTGGATTATGCGAACCAGCCCGCGCCGCCAAGTGTATCGCATCGCGCTGGCGGTTCTGATTCTCACCATCGCGCAGCTGGGCGCGGGCGCAATCAACTTGGTTCTGCTGGCGCCGGTTGGGATGCAGATCGTGCACCTGCTGCTGGCGGATCTGGTCTGGATTTCGCTGGTGTTACTGACAGTGGAGAGCGCGGAATCATCGCGTTGAAGGCGCAGCGATCACTTGGGTGTCACATGGATCAGGGCGCCGGGATTGGCGTCTTCCAGCATCCACAGCGACCCATCGGGACCTTCTTCCACATCGCGGATGCGGTGGCCCACTTCCCAGCGCTCTCCGGCTTTGGCGCCGCCATGGCCGTCAAAGATGATGCGGTTGAGCGACTTGGTTGACAGGCCGCTGACCAAGCCGTTGCCGTTCCACTGCGGGAAGGTCTGGGTGCCTTTGTAGAACATCAGATTGCCCGGCGCGATCACCGGCGCCCAATAGAGCACCGGCTTGGCCAGGTCCAGCCGGTTGTCAGGATTGGGAATGGGCACGCCGTCATAATTCTTGCCATAGGAGACCAGCGGCCAGCCATAGTTCTTGCCTTTCTCTATCAGGTTCAGCTCGTCGCCACCGCGCGGGCCATGCTCGACTTCCCATAATTCGCCGCTGGGCGAAAACGCCAGGCCATAGGGCGTGCGGACGCCGCTGGCCCAGGTTTCCGCCGGCGTCAGGTTAGGGCTGGTAAAGGTATAAGTGCTGACCACTTTCGCGTCCTTGGCGGTTTCGGTGTCACGCGGCGGATCGATCAGCGGAATGGTGGCAGCTCCGGTTTTGCCGAAGTTGGGATTGCCGGGCGCTGGCTTGCCGTCCAGCGTGAGGCGCAGGATCTTGCCCACGGGCTGATTCGGATCCTGAGCGGGCGTCATGCGCTGGCGGTCGCCAACCGCGAGGAACAGATACTGGCTGTCGGGCGAGAAAGCCACCTGCGCGCCTTCCTGGCCGCCCCGGCCGGTGGGTAGCTGGCGCCACAATACTTCGAAGTTTTCCAGGGTCGCCGAAGTGGCGGTGAGGTTCAGTTTAGCGCGTGCTAGCGCGAGGCCCCCGCCATAGTCGCCCGGCTCGGCATAGGTGAGATAAACACTGTGGTCGGTGGCGTAATGCGGCGACAGGAAGATGCCGTGCATGCCGCTCTGGCCCTGGAAATAGACTTTGGGCGTATTGCCGACTTGGATCTTCTCGCCCTGTTGGGTCACCAGCCAAACGGGCCCGGGCTTTTCAGTGATCAGCATGCGCCCATCGGGCAAGAACGCCAGACGCCAGGGCAGGTTAAAGGTGGCCACGGTCGTCATGGTGAAGGGCAGGCTGGCTTCGGGCTTCTGTTCACCGATGTTGACCTGCGTCCAGGCCGCCGCCGGCAAGAGGGTCAGAAGCAACCCGGCTTTCGCCAATTTCATCGTCATCTCTCCTTTTTCACGCGCTCCACAGTACGCGAGCGGAGTGCGCTGTTCAATCGTACACTACCATAAGAATCGTGCCTGATCAGTGTGGCGGGAAAGCTTGATTGGCTCCGCAGCTCGATTGAAGTAGTCTATAGTCTAGATCAAGCACACGCCTCTTTCTTCCGGAGACAAACTAGGCAACACGTTTTCAACGAAGCGCCGCTTGCCCAACCCGAACCCGAAGAACGAGCACACTGAAGCGGTCGTAATCGGTCATATCACTTTTGAACAGAGGAGAAGAAGATGAAATACATAATTAGCTGGTTCGAACGCCCCCAAGGTTCGCCTATAGAGTATGAAAACGCCCAGAAGCGAATCCTGGAGGTGTTTGGCAAGTGGAAGGCCCCAGGCAATTTCAAGATCGAGTTCTTCGTAATTCGTGTGGGTGAGTGGGGTGGGCATATGTTGGTGGACTGCGACGATCCACTAACGATTCACAAATTTTGCTCGATGCTCCCCGCATTTGTATTCCAAGTGCATCCGGTGGTCCGCGTTGAGGACGCAGTCCGGGGCGAACTGGAAGTAATCGCCTGGCGCGACGGACTGAACAGCAAGTGATCAGTCCATGTTCGATGCCGGCGGCTACCGGCAACCTCCAGCGCTGGCCGATATCTCGGCGACACGCGTACTGAAATCCGGATCAACCTGCCGGCGGCACGTGATATTCTGATCTATTAGGCTCTCAACTATGCAGCCATAGTGCACTGGGAGCCCGAGGTTTCACCATGTCAGGACATTCTAAATGGGCGACCATCAAGCACAAGAAGGCCGCCACCGACGCCAAGCGCGGCAAAATCTTTACGCGCATTATCAAGGAAATCATGATCGCAGCCCGATCCGGCGGCGATCCCGACGCTAACCCCAGACTCCGCACCGCTGTCACCGCGGCCAAGAACGTCAGCATGCCCCAGGAAAACATCAAGCGCGCGATCATGCGCGGCACCGGCGAACTGGAGGGCGGTCAGATCGACGAAATCATGTTCGAAGGCTATGGCCCCGGAGGCGCCGCCGTCCTAGTGGAGGTGGCCACCGACAATCGCAATCGCACCGTCAGCGAAATCCGCCACGTCTTTACCAAGAACGGCGGCAACCTGGGCGAGCAAGGCAGCGTCTCCTGGATGTTCGAGCGCAGAAGCCAGATCGTCGTCGACAAGGAAAAGGCCGGCGAGGATCAACTCATGACCATCGCGCTCGATGCCGGCGCCGAGGACCTGCGCGACGGCGGCGACAATTGGGAAGTCATCTCCGCTCCCGAGGCGCATGAGGCCGTTCTTAATGCCATCCAGGCCGCCGGAATCCCAACCCTCTCGGCCGAAATTGGCATGGTCCCCAAAAACCTCATGAAGCTGGAGGGCAAGAACGCCCAAGCCATGCTGCGCCTGAGCGACGCGCTTGAAGAGCACGACGACGTGCAGAACGTCTATTCCAATTTCGACGTCGACGAGAAAGAGATCGAGGCAATGGCCTGACCGCCGCCAAAGCAATGCGCATTCTGGGCATCGATTGCGGCACCGAGTTCACCGGCTATGGCTTGATCGATAGTGACGGCCGTTCTCACCGCATGGTCGATGCCGGGTCGATTCACACCCATCCAAAAGATCCGCTGGAGTCGCGCTTGCTCGCCATTGCCACCGGCCTACGGCATATCATCGACGCCCACAAGCCGGAATCAGCCGCGGTCGAAGAGGTCTTCTACGCGCAGAATGTCAAAACCGCCCTCAAGCTCTCGCACGCGCGCGGGGTCGTGCTGCTCACCATCGCCGAAGCCGGGCTCCTGCTCGGCGAATACTCTCCGCTCGAAATCAAAACCAGCGTGGTGGGCTATGGCCGCGCCGAAAAGCACCAGGTCAAACGCATGGTGCAGTCCCTCCTGGGCCTGGAGCACGAGATCGAATCGGAGGACGCCTGCGACGCCATCGCGGTTGCAATCTGCCACGCCACGCAGGCCTCTTATCGCGCGCGAGTGGGTGTAGCCAGATGAGACTCAGCGCGCTGCTCCTGTTGCTGGCGGCATTCGCATCGGCCGAGCCGCGGCTCCTCTACACCAAGTACTTCAAAGGCAGTGTTCCTGAATACGTCGCCATCACGGTTGAGCGCAGCGGAGCCACCACCTACCAGGAAGCCAAGGAAGACGACAGCCCCATCAAGATTCAACTGTCTGATCGCGACACGCAGACGCTTTTCGATCTGGCCCAGAAGCTCGATCACTTCCAGCGTCCGCTGGAATCCGGTTTGAAAGTCGCCAACATGGGAACCAAGACCTTCGGCTTCGAAGACGGCGCCGCCAAACACAGCATCGAGTTCAATTATTCGCTGGACGCCGACGCGCAGGCCTTGCTCGATTGGTTCGAGCGCATCACCGAAACCGAAGGCCACTTAGTCAATCTCGACCGCACCGTGCACTTCGACAAGCTGGGCGTCAATGACGTGCTGCTCCAGTTGCAGATCACCTGGGATCACAAACGCCTGGTGGCCCCGGAGCAGTTCTTACCGTTGCTCGATCGCATCGTGAAGAACGAAAGCTTCCTGCACATTGCGCGCGAACGCGCCGCCGGTCTGGCCGAGGACATTCGCAGGACCACGCAGGTATCCGACAAGACACAACCGGAGAAAGCCCAGCCATGACGCGCCTCTACATTTGGCTTGCGTTCGCCGCCCTACCCGGCTTGCCCCTGGCCGCGCAAACCGCTCCCAGTACAGCCGAGCAACAGGCCTTGCGGCAGGCCATCAGCGAAACCGGCAACAGCCCCATTGAGATGGCGCACGCCATCGAGCATCATCTGCGGCAATATCCAAATTCTCCACAAAAGGCCGAGCTCGAGCGCGCCCTGATGAAGACCGCCATCGACCTGACCGACGACCGCCGTATTCTCCTCTATGGCGAGGATGTGCTGGCCCGCGATCCTGATAATCGGCAATACTTGCAGGCCGTCAGCGCCGCGCTGTTGCGCTCGGGCAACCACGCCAATGCCGAACGCGCCCTGCTCCATGCCCGGCATCTGGAAGAAGTCATTCGCGCCACGTATAAAGATGACAAGTTTGTTCCCGGCGGCGGCCGCGAAGTCGCCCGACGCAAGGACGAGTTCGACCGGGCTCTGGCCAGCGTCTTGATCTTCGAAGCCCGCGCCCAGGGTCTTCTCGATCACAGGGACGACGCCATCAAGTTGGCCGAGTCCAGTTACCAACTTTTCCCCAGTGTGGAGGGCGCGCGCGAGGCATCCCGCTGGCTGTCGGCCTCCGGCCAGGACCGTGAGGCCTTGGAGTATTTGGCGGAAGCCTTCACCATCGGTGGCCTCCACTCGGCCGACGTGGATGGCGCCAATGACCGCGCGCACTTAAGCGAACTGTACAGCAAGCTGAACGGCTCCGAAGCCGGCCTTGGCGACCTGATCTTGAAAACCTACGACCAGACAGCCAAGCAACTGGCGGACCGGCGCGCCGAACTCCGCCGGTACGATCCCAACAATCAGCTCAAGGATCCGCTGGCCTTCACCTTGTCTAGTCCGGATGGAGACAAACTCGCGCTTTCCTCGCTCCTCGGCAAAGTAGTCGTGCTGGACTTTTGGGCCACCTGGTGCGGACCCTGCCGCGCTCAGCATCCGCTATACGAAGAAACCAAGGCCCGCTTCAAGGACAATCCCGACGTGATGTTCCTGTCCATCGACACCGACGACAACCATGCCCTGGTGAAACCATTCGTGGAATCGCAGAAGTGGACCCAGAAGATTTATTTCGATGACGGCTTGCAATACCTGCTGCAGGTGTCCAACATTCCAACCACGGTAATCTTCGGCAAAAAGGGTGAGGTATTGGATCGCATGATCGGCTACCTGCCGGATCGCTTCGTTGACATGCTCACCGAACGCATCAACGATGCCCTGGGCAAGTCGGCGCCGCTTGCTCCTGCCCAGGCCATTAGCCAGTGACCGAATCATCTTTTGAGCGCGTCATCTGGATCGTACTGGATAGCGTCGGCGTCGGCGCGATGCCGGATGCGGCGGCGTATGGCGACGCCGGTAGCGACACGCTAGGCAACATCGCGCGCCGGCGTGCGTTGAAGCTGCCCAATCTGGCCCGTCTCGGCCTGGGCAATCTGAAGCCGCTGCCGCACATCGAACCGGCGCCATATCCGGCCGCCGCTTTCGGCCGCTGCGCGCTGGCCTCGCCCGGCAAGGACACAACCACCGGCCATTGGGAAATGGTCGGCATCCATCTTGCCAAACCGTTCCCGCTTTATCCGCATGGCTTTCCTCCGGACATCATGCAGGAATTCGAACGCCGTATCGGGCGCGGCACGCTAGGCAACTGCGCGGCGTCGGGCACCGAGATCATCAAGCAACTCGGCGAGGAACACATGCGCACGGGCAAGCCGATCGTCTACACCTCCGCCGACAGCGTGTTTCAAGTGGCCGCGCACGAAGAAGTGATCCCGCTGTGGGAGCTGTACAAAATTTGCGAGACCGCGCGCGAGATCCTTCGCGGACCGCATGAGGTGGGACGCGTGATCGCACGCCCTTTCATCGGCCAGCCCGGCAACTTCACCCGGACGCCCAACCGCAAGGACTACGCCGTTCCGCCACCCCAAGGCATGCTGCTCGACCAACTGGAAGCCAATGAGATCGAGGTCTACAGCATCGGCAAAATTTTCGACGTATTTCTCGGCCGCGGCATCCAGGAACACGAAAAGACCAAGAACAATGCCGACGGAATGGCCAAAACGCTGGAGGCCATGGATCAAGTGGAGAGCGGCCTGATTTTCGTGAACCTGGTGGACTTCGATCAGCAGTACGGCCATCGCAACGACGTGGAAGGCTACGCGCACGCGCTCGAAGAATTCGACGCTTGGCTTCCTCTGCTCGAGCGCAAATTGCAATTCGACGATCTGGTGATCATCACCGCCGACCACGGTTGCGACCCAACCACTCCCTCCACCGACCATAGCCGCGAGTACGTCCCTTTGCTGGCCTACCGTCCGCGTAAAATGGAAGGCATCAACCTGGGCCTGCGCCGGTCGCTTTCCGACATCGGCCAAACGGTAGCCGAAAACTTCGGTACCAAGATCTCTCAAGGAGCGAGCTTCCTGGCCGCCATCGCGTAAGCGGCGGCCGTAAGCGTGAATCTATGCGCCGCCCCATCATGGCAGGCAACTGGAAGATGTACAAAACGCCGGCCGAGACCGCTGCGTTTTTCGAGAAGTTCCGGCCGCTCGTATCGGGCGCCCAGCACTGCGAGATCGTGATTTGTCCACCCTTCACGGATCTGGAAACGGCGGTTGCCGCCGCACGCGACACACGCGTTCAGATCGGCGGCCAGAATCTGTTCTGGGCGCAGGAAGGCGCCTACACCGGCGAGATCTCGGGCGCGATGCTGAAGGCGGCGGGTTGCCGTTGGGTTCTGGTAGCACACAGCGAGCGCCGCCAATACTTCGGTGAAACCAGCGAAACCGCCGCCAAGAAGATCACCGCCGCACTGGAGGCCGGCCTGACGCCGGTCTGCTGCGTGGGCGAAACTTTGGATCAGCGCGAGTCGGGCAATACCGAGCAGATACTCGAGACGCAGATCCGCGCCGGTCTCGCACCTGTCACTCCCGAACAGTTCGAAAAGATCGTCATCGCCTACGAACCGGTGTGGGCCATCGGCACAGGCAAAGTAGCGACTCCCGAAATCGCCGCCGACGCCCACCGCTTCATTCGCGCTCAACTGCGCCAACGCTTCGGCTCCGACGCGGCGGGAGCCTGCCGCATTCTATATGGAGGCAGCGTGAAGCCGGACAACATCCGCGGCCTCATGGCCCAGCCCGAAATCGACGGCGGACTAGTGGGCGGCGCGAGCCTCGACCCGGTGTCCTTCGCCTCCATCGTAAACTTCTAGGTATGCGACTCGGTCTGCTGTTCCTCGCCGCCGCACTTGCAAGCGCCGAGACCGCCAAGCTGCCCGAGCCGTTTCAATCGCTGGTCGATCTGGCCCACGCCGCGCCGCCCGAATTTGGCGCAGATGCTTTGCTGCGCCTGGCCGAATCCGGCAAGATCGCCAAGCGCGATGCCGAGCGGGATCTGGTGGAGCAAGCCTTCAGCCTTGCGGTATCGGCCAAGTTTCCGCTTCGCAAGCGCCACTTGCCGGGCACCACGTTGGACTCGCGCGCCGGCTCGCTCAGCCAGTCCTATGGAATGAAGCTGGACGCGCTTTCGCTTGAAAGCCGAGCCGTGTCGGACATGGTGCGCATCGATCCGGCCGAAGCGCGCAAACTGATTCAGGAGATCCCGCCTCCGGTCTTTGAGCCGCTGTCCTGCGACGATGCACTGTTCTACGATGTCTCGGATTTCTACCTGGCCTTGACCGCCGTGGTCAATAGCAGCTTCACTGCGCAGGAACGGGCCAAGGAGGAACATGTCAATTTCCTGCTGGGCTACATCGGTCAAGTAATTTCACCGGCGCAGCTTGTTCCGCTGGCGCAGAGCATTCGAGGCGCCAGCGTCACGGCCGAACAGCGCGAGGTGCTGTGGGCCTCGTTCAACGCTGTGCTTCCGAATCTCCAGTCCGACGACCGGTCTTTTTCGGCCTTGCTGGTGGAACCGCCGGCCGGGATGGACTTCGTAATGACAGCAGTTCGCCAGCACAGCGCCGGGTGCAAGAGCGACGCGCCCGCCACGCAGACGAATGGCGCAGGGCAGTCCAACGCGCACGGCACTACGCCCAAAGTGGAAGCCTACTGGCAGTCGGCCGAAGCACAACGGATGATGGATGACGGCAAGAAGCTGCGCTACGGCGACGCTGGACGAGTCCTGACCGAAGCGGATCGCTCGACGCCCGAGTGGCAGCAGCGCTTGACCGACTACCTCAGTGCGCTGGCGGCCTGGGGCCCGAGTTCCGAGAAAAGCGAAGCCGATTACTACAACGAAAAATGCACCGTCTATATCGCGCTGGTCGAACTCATCCCGGCCGGGCCGCAGCGCGACAAGATGCTGGAAGCCTTCATTGACTTAATCAGCAACTCGCCGCTCCAACAAGACAGCCCGGTGGAGTGGTACAACCAAGCCAACTTCATGCTGGAGCGCGTTCGCGGCTCGCGCGACGGCGAGCCGGCCAAGGTAATGGAAGGCTTTGAGCGTTCGGGCATTCCGGTGCTGGCGCTTAAAACCGCGCTCGACAAGACGCTCGGCGCTAAGCAAGCCGCCTGGATCACCAGCTCGCGCTAGGCTAATCCTGAACGAGCACTTCCGGTTCAGCAACCGTTCGAAGGGTCTTCTTGCGTTGCCGCTTCATCTTGGCCATGGATTCGCGGAAACGTTCCATGTAGATGTAAACCACCGGCGTGATATATAAGGTCAGGGTCTGGGAAACCACCAGGCCTCCGACAACAGCCAAGCCGAGCGGACGGCGTGCCTCAGCGCCCGCGCCCAATCCGAGAGCGATGGGCAGCGTTCCCATCAGAGCGGCCATGGTAGTCATCATGATGGGGCGGAAGCGCACCAGGCAGGCCTCATAGATGGCATCCTCGGGCAACATATTCTGAGTGCGCTGGGCTTCCAGAGCGAAGTCGATCATCATGATGGCGTTCTTCTTCACGATGCCGATCAGCATGATGATTCCGACAAACGAGTAGATGTTCAGCTCATCGTGGAAAAGCAGCAATGTCGCGAGCGCGCCGAGTCCGGCCGAAGGAAGCCCGGACAGAATGGTGATGGGATGGATGAAGCTTTCGTAGAGAATCCCCAGCACCATGTAGATGACCAGGATGGCCATCACCAGCAGCAGTCCCATGCCCTGCAGCGACGATTGGAAGGCCGCCGCGACTCCTTGGAAGGTGGTGTGAATGTCGTCGGGGAGCGTCTCGCGCGCCGCCTGCTCTACTCGACCCACGGCGTCACCGAGCGCGGTGCCGGGCGTCAAGTTAAAGGAGAGGGTCACCGACGGCAACTGGCCCAAGTGCGTCACCGATAGCGGGCCGACTGTGTTGCGCGGCTTGGTGACGGCATTGAGCGGGACCAGCTTGCCGGTGGCCGATCGGATATATACCAAACTCAGCGCGTTCGGGTCCATCTGATAGCGCGGCAGCAGCTCCATCATGACCCAGTAATCGTTGGTGGGAGTGTAAATGTCGGAGACCTGTTTGGCACCATAAGCGTCGTACAGCGCGTTTTCGATCTGGTCCGCGGTAACGCCCAGCGCGGAAGCGCGGTCGCGGTCGATATCCACCATCACTTCCGGACTGGCGATCTGAAGATCGGTATTGACGTCGAACAGGCCGGGAATGGTCCGCATGCGCCGCTCGAAGTCCGCCGAAGCCCGATACAACTCGGTGAGATTTTGGCCCTGCAGCGTGTATTGATACAGGCTGCGGCTCTGCTGGCCTCCGATGCGGATCATGGGCGGGTTCTGAAGATAAGTCCGGATCCCCGGGATGGCATTCAGCTTCGGACGCAATTCTTCGATGATCTGTTCCGGCGTCAGCTTGCGTTCCGAGCGCGGTTTCAAGCGAATCTGCAAACGGCCGGAGTTGCCGGTACCGCCGCCGGGACCGCCACCGGAGGCGCTCACGTTGGAGAAGAAGCCGTTAAAATTCGGGTCGGCCTGAATGATCTTCATCACTTCGAGCTGCGATTTCACCATGGCATCGAAGGATGCTTCCTGGGGCAATTCCGTGGTGGCGTTGAGCTGGCCAGTGTCCTGATTGGGAATGAAGCCTTTGGGAAGCAGAGTGTAGAGCCAGACCGTGGCGCCTAGTGTGCCGAACGCCACCAGCAGCATGAGGAAGCGATGGTGCAGGGCGCCGCGCAAGGTCCACCGGTAACCCCCCAGCATGGCGTCGAAGACTCGCTCGGAGGCGCGGTACAACGCATTGTGGTGTTCGGTGGGCGGACGCAGAAACCGGCTGCACATCATGGGCGTGAGGCTGAGCGAAACGAAGCCCGAGATCAGGATCGCCGCCATGATCACTACCGCGAATTCATGGAACAGGCGTCCGATTATACCGTTCATGAACAGCACCGGAATGAAGACCGCGGCGAGCGACAGCGTCATGGACAAAATGGTGAAGCCGATTTCCTTGCCGCCTTCGAGCGCGGCCTCCAGGCGTGTCTTGCCCATTTCCATGTGACGCACGATGTTCTCGAGTACGACGATGGCGTCGTCCACGACGAACCCCACCGCGAGGGTGAGCGCCATGAGCGAAAGATTGTCCAGCGTATAGCCCAGCAGCGACATTAAGGCAAACGTTCCGATGACTGATAGCGGCAGCGCCAGGCTGGGAATCAGGGTGGCCGAGAAATTCCGCAAGAACAGGAAGATTACGAGCACCACCAGGACGATGGCCAATTCCAGGGAGAATTTGACATCGTTGACCGACTCACGGATCGACTCCGAACGATCGTACACCGTGTCGAGATTGATGGCCGGCGGCAGCATGGCCCGGAACTCGGGGAACAAGGCCTTGATGCGATCCACCACTTGCACCGTGTTGGTTCCGGGCTGGCGCTGGATACCGAACATGACCGAGCGCGTGGTGGTGAACCAGGCATAACTCTTGTCGTTTTGAATGCCATCCAGCACGCGTCCGAGCTCTCCCAGACGAACTGGAGATCCATTGCGGTAGGTCACGATCAGCGGGCGATACGCCTCGGCGTTCATCACCTGGCCGTTGGCTTCGACGGTGAAAGCCTGATGGTTTCCCCACAGCGTGCCGGTGGGAATGTTGACGTTGTGGCGCTGAATGGATGCTTCCACCTCATCGATCCCAATCCCGCGCGCCGCCAGTTGACTAGGGTCGAGTTGGATTCGAACCGCGAACTTGGTGGCGCCGAAAACATTGACCTGCGCGACGCCGCTGATGGTGGAAATCCGCGGCGCGATGATGGTCTCAGCCCACTCGTCGACTGTTTGAAGCGAGAGCGCCTTGGAGTTCAGGGACATGAACAGGATGGGCGAGTCGGCGGGATTGACCTTTTGGACGGTGGGCGGCGCGGGCATGTTGGGAGGCAGGCGGCGCAGGACGGCCGCGATACCGGCTTGTACGTCCTGACCGGCCGAGTCGATATTGCGGTCCAGAACAAACTGCAGAGTAATGCCGGTGTTGCCGCGCATGCTGGACGAGGTCATTGAATCGAGGCCGGGTATGGTGGAGAACTGCCGCTCCAGCGGGGTGGCGACGGAGGCGGCCATGGTTTCGGGACTGGCGCCCGGCAGGCTGGCCTGCACCTGCAGAGTGGGGAAGTCAATAATCGGCAGATCATTGACGGGCAGGGTGCGATAACCGACGATCCCAAACAGCAGGATCCCCATCATGACCAACGCGGTCATGACCGGACGCTTGATGAATAATTCGGTTATGTTCATGCTGCCTGGTCGAACTTACACTTCTTCCCAGTGATTCATAATAGGCGAACACCCACGCCCAAGCGTTACCTTCCAGCCAGTGTTTTCCTGCGGCGGCCGGGCAGCACGCTATAAGGCGAGTATACAACGGAGGGGACCGCCTGGCCGCCGATCGGCCCGCTAGCCCTTTAGAGCTATGGCGCTGTTCAATTACGGGTTCTGGCTCCGCATCTTGGCATCTTCTCTTCTCAACAGCGCATCAGATTTGGCACAGTGGTAGTAGGCACAAAGTTGAACTTGCCCCGCCGGCCTCTCTCCGGCTCAAGGAGCTCGTCGTAAGTGTGGATCGTTGAAATCGCCTTAAAGCGCCCCTACACGTTTATCGTGCTGGCCTTGCTGATCGTGTTGATCAGCCCGATCGTGATCCTGCGGACGCCGACCGACATCTTCCCCAACGTCGATATCCCGGTTGTGGCCGCATTGTGGAATTACAACGGGCTGAGCGCGCTGGATATGGAAGAGCGTATCTCGGGGCAGTTCGAGCGCATTCTGACCACCGCTGTCAACGACATCGAGCACATCGAATCGCAGACGGTGGCCGGCCGCAGCATCATCAAGGTATTTTTTCATCCTGGAGCGAAGGTCGACGTCGCCATGGCGCAACTGACGGCGGTGGCGCAAACTTCAGTGCGTCAAATGCCGCCTGGCACCATTCCGCCGTTCATGGTCATTTATAGCGCTTCCAGCGTTCCCATATTGCAACTGGCGCTGTCGGGCGAAGGGCTATCGGAACAGCAGTTGTTCGATTACGGCAGCAACGTCATACGCACCCAGCTGGTGACGGTGCCCGGCACCGGCGTTCCCTGGCCGTATGGCGGCAAGCAGCGGCAGGTGATGATCGATATCCAGCCGCAGTTACTCCAGGCTAAGAATCTGACTCCGGCCGACGTAGTGAACGCCATCACGACTCAGAACCTGGTTCTGCCTTCCGGGACGTCCAAGATGGGCGAGTTCGAATACGACGTGGCGCTGAACGCGAGTCCCGACACGATTCAGGAACTCAACGATCTTCCGGTACGGGTGGTAGGCAACACCACCATCTACGTCCACGATGTAGCGCATGTGCGCGATGGGTTTGCCCCGCAGACCAATGTGGTGCGCCGCAACGGGCAGCGCAGCGTGCTGGTGACGATCATGAAGGTGGGCAACACGTCCACGCTGGATATCGTCCGGCAGGTGCGCGAAATGCTGCCGCAGATCGCCGCTACGCTTCCGGCTCAACTCAAGATCGACCCGATCTCGGACCAATCGCTGTTCGTGCGCGCGGCGGTGAGCGGCGTAATCCGGGAAGCGATCATCGCGGCCTGCCTCACGGCCATCATGATTCTGCTGTTTTTGGGGACCTGGCGCAGCACGCTGATCATCGCCATCTCGATTCCGCTTTCGATCCTGACGTCTCTCTGCGTGCTGAGCGCGTTGGGGGAAACCATCAACATCATGACGCTGGGAGGGCTGGCGCTAGCGGTAGGCATCCTGGTGGACGACGCCACGGTGACCATCGAGAACATCGATCGCAATTTCGACGAAGGCAAGGGCCTGCACGAAGGCATCCTGGATGGCGCCGCGCAGATCGCGCTTCCGGCATTCGTTTCCACGCTGTGCATCTGCATCGTGTTCCTACCTATGTTTTTCCTGACCGGCGTCTCGCGATTTTTGTTCGTCCCGCTGGCTGAGGCGGTGGTGTTTGCGATGCTGGCCTCGTATGTTTTGTCGCGGACTTTGGTTCCGACGCTGGCGATGTATCTGCTCAAGGTGGGGCCGCATCACAGCAGCAGTCCGGAAGGCTGGAATGTGGCGGCGCGGTTTCAGAGGGCTTTCGAGCGCGGATTCAATGCGTTTCGCGACAGCTATCACCGCACGCTGGCTGCATGCGTGCGGCACCGTGTTGTGTTTGCGGCCGCATTCCTGGGCTCGTGCACCGCGGCATTTCTGCTGCTGCCCTGGCTGGGGCAGGATTTCTTTCCGTCGGTGGATGCCGGCCGCTTCAATCTGCACTTCCGAGCTAAAACCGGCACGCGCATCGAGGAAACGGCGCGCCTGGGCGATCTGATCGAGACCTCCATCGAGCGCATCATTCCGCCCAAGGAGCTGTCCAGCATCATCGACAACATCGGGCTGCCGTACAGCTCGATCAACATGACCTACAGCAATTCCGGCCCGATCGGCACCATGGACGCCGACGTGATGGTGACGCTCAATCCCGGTCACCGTCCGACCACCGACTATATCCACGAGCTGCGACGAGTGCTCCCGCGGGAGTTTCCCGGCGTCGCGTTCTACTTTCTGCCGGCCGACATCGTCAGCCAGATTCTGAACTTCGGGTTGCCGGCTCCGATTGACGTTCAAGTGGTGGGCCCGGACCTGGAAGCCAATCATGTCTTCGCGGACCGCCTGCTCACGCGACTCCGGACCGTCTCGGGCGCGGTGGATCTGCGCGTGCATCAGTTGTTCGACCAGCCCCGTTTTGAGCTGGCCGTGGACCGTACTAAAGCCGCCGAGAGCGGGCTGACACCGCTGAATGTCGCCAGTAATCTGCTGGTTTCGTTGAGCGGCAGCTTCCAGACAACGCCGTCTTTCTGGCTCGATCCGCGCACTGGGATCAGCTACAGCGTGGTGACGCAGGCGCCGCAATATGCCGAGTCGTCGCTGAGCGATTTGGAGAATATTCCTGTCAGCGGCCTAGACGGGCGCAAGCCGGAAATCATGAGCGATATCGTATCCAGCAGCCGGACCACGACGCCGGCGCTGATTTCGCATTACAACGTCCAGCGGACCATCGACATTTACGGCTCGGTTCAGGACCGGGACCTGGGCGCGGTGGGCAGGGACATCAACAGCATCGTGGACGCCAGCCGCAAGGAGCTGCCGCGGGGATCGCAGCTGGCGGTGCGCGGACAAATCGAGACCATGACCAGTTCGTATCAAGGCCTGTTATCGGGCCTGGTGCTGGCGGTGGTTCTCGTGTATTTGCTGATCGTGGTGAATTTCCAGTCGTGGCTGGATCCATTTATCATTCTGACGGCGCTGCCGGCGGCCATGGCGGGAATTATTGTTTTCCTGTTCATTACGCACACTACGCTGAGCGTTCCAGCTCTGATGGGCGCCATCATGAGCGTGGGCGTGGCCACCGCCAACAGCATCCTGGTAGTGAGCTTTGCCAAGGAGGTGCTGGCGCGCGACGGCGATCCGGAACGAGCGGCCATCGAGGCCGCCTACACGCGTTTCCGGCCGGTATTGATGACGGCCATGGCCATGATCATCGGCATGATTCCGATGGCTTTGGGCATGGGCGAGGGCGGCGAGCAAAACGCGCCGCTGGGGCGCGCCGTCATCGGCGGATTGATTTTCGCCACCATTTCCACGCTGTTTTTCGTGCCGGTGGTGTTTAGTATGTTGCACAAGAGGCGTGCCGCCAGCGATGCTAGATAGTGAGCGCATGATCGAAACCCCCACCTATCCGAAGCCAGTTCGCAGGCGTCCGGCTTCCGGTTTCGCACGCGCAGTCAAAATCGTGCTGGTGGTGCTGGTTTTGGCCGTGCTGGGCGGCCTGATTTACCAGGGCATTCGGGCGCGTATCCGCACGGCTGCCTCGGTCAAGACCGAAACGCTGGATCTGGCGGTTCCCAGCGTGTCCGTGGTGCGTCCGAAACTTGGCTCGGCGACCAACGAGGTGGTTCTTCCGGGCAGCATTCAAGCTTTCATCGATTCGCCCATTTACGCGCGCGCCAGCGGATACCTGAAACAGTGGTACACCGACATCGGAACGCGCGTGAAGGCGGGCCAGCCGCTGGCGGAGATTGACGCTCCGGAGCTGGATCAGCAGGTCAGTCAAGCGCAGGGTGCAATATCGCAGGCGCAGGCATCGGTGGAGCAAGCGGCTGCGAATCTTCAGCAGGGCCGGGCCAACGAGGAACTGGCGCGCGTGACGGCGCAGCGCTGGAGCAATTTGGTAGCGAAGGGCGCGGTATCACGGCAGGAGAACGACAACTACCAGGCGCAATTTCAGGCTCAAGTGGCGAACGTAGAAGCGCTGGAGAAAGCCGTGTCGGCCGCGCGTAGCAATCTGGCCGTGACCCAGGCGAATCTTCGACGGCTGGAAGACCTGCAAGCTTTCAAGATCGTGCGGGCGCCCTTCGATGGCATCATCACGGCGCGCAATACCGACTACGGCGCGCTCATCAATGCCGGCAACGGCGGGCCCGCTCAGGAGCTGTTCCACATTGCCGCCATCAAAAAGCTGCGCGTATTCGTCAATGTTCCACAAGCCTACGCGCGTTCGGCGGTGCAGGGCACTCCGGCCGAATTGACTCTGCCTGAATTTCCCGGCCGGCGCTTCCGTGGTCAACTGGTGCGCACCGCCGAGGCGATGGACGCCGGCACTCGCACGCTGCTGGCGGAAGTGGATCTGGACAATGCCACCGGCGAGCTGCGCCCCGGAGCTTATGCCGAGGTGCACCTGCTGCTGCCGGCCAGCTTTCACTCGGTGATCGTTCCGGTGAGCGCGATCCTGTTCCGCAAGGAAGGCCTGCGCCTGGGCGTGGTGCGGGACGGCAACAAAGCTCAACTCGTTCCGGTGGTGCTGGGGAAAGACTACGGGACCGAGGTGGAAGTGGTCTCCGGAATCACACCTGACGATCAGGTGATCACGGATCCGCCCGATTCGCTTATTTCCGGCGCGGTGGTGCGGGTGGTGGCGGCCAACGCGTCGACGCCGAACTGAGGGCGACGGGCGCTTTCTTGCTCCGGTACTGCTTGCGCGAGCTATAGTCGTAAGGATAAGGAGAAGGCGGATGCATCCTTTCTCGCGAGTGGCAGTCCTGTTGATCTTCGCCCTCCGGGTTGCCGCTGGGCCTTGCGAGAGTCTCGCCTCGCTCACCATCCCCAATACAACCGTGACCTCCGCGGCGGCGCTTGAAGCGGGCGCGTTCACTCCTCCTGGTCCTGGCGCACGAGGCGATCAGAAGGTGCTGCCTGCTTTCTGCCGCGTGCTGGTGATTTCCAAGCCCGTCGATGATTCTGAGATTCATTTCGAAGTCTGGATGCCTCCGGTCGTAGCATGGAACGGGAAATTCGAAGGCACCGGCAACGGCGGGTTCTCCGGCGCCATCGGCTACCGCGATATGGCGCGCGCGCTGACGAATGGCTACGCTACGGCCGGCTCGGACACCGGGCACGAAGGCGGCGATCTGAAATTCGGCGTCGGCCATCCCGAAAAGATCAACGACTGGGCTTTTCGCGCGGTGCACGTCATGACCGAGACTTCCAAACTCATCGTGCGCGATTACTACGGCCGCTTCGCGCAATATTCCTACTTCAACGGCTGCTCCACCGGCGGTCATCAGGCGCTGAGCGAGGCCCAGAGATTCCCGTCCGATTACGACGGCATCGTGGCGGGCGATCCTGGCAATAGTCGCATTCACCTGATGGTGGGATTCCTGTATTCCTGGCTGGCGCTGTATAAGGACTCGGCCAGCCCGCTGCCTCGAACCAAGCTTCCGCTGATCAACAAAGCGGTGGTAGCGGCTTGCGATGCGATCGACGGGGTCAAGGACGGAATCATCGACGATCCGCGGCTGTGCCATTTCGATCCTGGCACGCTGTTATGCAAAGGTGGGGACGACGCGACATGTTTGACTGCGCCGCAGGTGGCTGCGGTCCGCAAGATCTACGACGGCGCTCGCAATCCGCGAACGGGTGAGCAAATCTTCGCCGGTTGGCCGCGTGGGAGCGAGGCTTTCGATGGGCCGCAAATCGGCGGATGGTCCGGCTATTTCGTCGGCCAAAAGGAACCGGCTCGCGCCGACTTTTTCCGGCTGTGGGTTTTTAATGATCCCAACTGGGACCAGCGCACGTTCGACTTCGATCGCGATGTGGCTTACGCCGATTCGAAAATGGCCGTGGTGAATGCGAACGATACCAATCTCAGGCCATTCAAAGCGCATGGAGGAAAGCTGGTGATGTATCACGGCTGGGCCGATCCGGTGGTGCCGCCCGAGGATGGCGTCCGCTATTACACGCTGGTGGAGAAGGCCATGGGCGGTCCGGAGAAGACCAAGGATTTCTTCCGTCTCTTTATGGCGCCGGGGATGGGGCACTGCGGCGGCGGACCGGGGCCGAATACGTTCGACGCCGTGAGTGCGCTGGACAAGTGGGTGGCGCGGGGCGCAGCGCCGGAGAAGATCATCGCGTCGCATGCGACCAACGGCAATGTGGATCGCACGCGGCCGCTCTGCCCTTACCCGCAGGTGGCCCGCTGGAAAGGGTCGGGCAGCACGGACGAGGCGGCTAACTTCACCTGCGCGAGTCCGACGCCGCGGCCGGCTCACGCCGACTAATTACTATCGATTCAGAGACGACCGCAATTCCTGCAGGTCCAGCGAATTCGTGTCGGCGATGATCTTGGCGTAGGTGCGAGTGACGGCGGCGAGTCCGGTAGTCGAAATGGTCTCGGGTGTTTCCTTGTCGGAATGCCAGACGAATCCGCTGTTGATGATTTCCACCGAAGGCGCCAGGTGGTAGTAGCGGCCGATTTCTCCGGGAGGTGAGGGAACCGACTGCGGGAAGCTGGGCACGCCGAACGCGTCCATGTCTTTTACGACGATATCGGCCAGGCGCTGGCCGGTGCCGTACCAGCGATAAGCCGCGGGGGCGTTAGAAAGCTGCGTGGAGGTGGGCGCGGTGTCGAGCCCGCCGGTGTGCTCGGCGTTGAATAGAACCGCGGTCTTGGCGAATACTTCGGGATGCGCCAGCAACCAGGCTCCGCTCTCGGCGCCGTTGTCATGATGGCCGCAGGTGCCCAGGAAAATGATGGTGCGGCGGCGCTGCTCTTTGGGAACTTTTGCCCAGAACTCCGCCATGCCGATCATCGTGGCGACGCCGGCGGCGTTATCGTTAGCGCCTTCAAACCATCCGTCGCGATGGGCGACCACGATCACGTTTTCATCCGTCATGCCGGGCAGCGTTCCCCAGATGGTTGCAGTCTTGAGATTGGGGACGCGCTGGACATCCAGCCGGACCTTGACGTGCGCTTCGCCGGCGCCCGACTGCGCGATGAAGTCGCGCATCGCCAGACCATCCTTTTGCCCGAGCGAGAAGGTCGGGACCGGGCTGTTCACCGGATAGAATTGCGTTTTCTCGTTGCCCTGCACTCCCAGGATCACGAAGATTGCCGCCGCGCCGCGTTCGCCGATGCGCTTGATGGCGTTGTCGGAAATGGGCGCGTGTCGCGAAGCCAGATCGTTGCTGTAGAAGAAGACCGCTTTACCGCGCACGTCGCGCGAGAGCGTGAGATCGGCATCGCTCGCCAGGCCCACGTAAACGGCCTCGAGATCCAATCCCTGAGAAGGCGTGCCCACTGCTAAGTAAGTGGGCTGGGCGGTGTCGAGCGACAGGGTTTTTCCGTTGGCCGTGGCCACCACGCTCCAGGATTGCGGCATCCACTGGGGGGGCAGATCGAGCGGCTGCTCGTGCACGTCGCTGAGTCCGATCTGGCGGAATTTATCCAGCATCCATTTGGCGTTTTCGGTGTCAGCTTCCGTGCCGGTGATGCGTCCCCAGAACTGGTGGCCCTGATCGCGATAGCGGCGCGCGATGGCGCAGAGCTGTTCGACGTACTCCTTCAGGTGCTGGCCGTCGATGGCGGCGTATTGCTGCTCGGAAGGCGCGAGATGCCAGCCGACTTCGGAAGCTCGGTGATGGGCCGGTTCGGTGGGCCGGGGTGCGCGGGTCGGCGCGGGAGTTTGAGCGACGAGAATGACGATGGTGGCGGTTGCGCCGATGGCGACGAGGCTTGGGATTCGCACAGGAGATCTCCTTTCGACGGCTCGATTCGTCGTGAGACAAGGATACCGCAGTGAGGACTCCGGCAGGCAACGCGAAATTGCGTTTGCCTCCAGCCCGCCGATGGATTATCATCCTCCTAGATGGGCAACCCTTTGGGGTGTTGCTCACGCCCGGAGCTGCAACCTGCTCATTGTGGCTCCGGGATTCCGGCAGGAACCGCTCCGGGACTAGAGGGAGAGGGTGCCTCCGTCACTGTGGAGTGGAATGGCTGCGCAAGCATGAATACCAGGCCGGAGCAGGCTGCCGGGTCCAGACCTTTCAAGCCAATCCGGATTCCATCGAGGCCCGTCGAAGGAGCTTCGAGGTAGGTTCCGAAGAGCCGGTCCCAGAATGGAAACACTGTTCCGAGATTGGCGCTCTGCTCTCCAATTGCGTCGGAATGATGCACCCGATGCATTTCCGGAGTGATGAGGAAAGCGCGCACGATTTTTTCGAGCGGCTGCGGAAGATTAGCGTTGGCGTGCGTGAAAAAGTCTTGAAACAGGCCGAGTAGTTCAACGGCGAAGACCGAGACGACTGGCGGGGCGAGCAGCGCGATCACCGCGAAGTATACGGCTTGGACGATCAGCGTCTCGAATGGGTGGTGGCGGAATCCAGTGGAAAGGTCGAGGTCCGGATCGGAATGATGTACGGAATGCAATCTCCACAGAACGGGGACGGCATGCGAGGCCCGATGGATGCCGTACTGAAGAAGATCGAGGAGCAGCACCGCCAGAATGGCGCGCGCGAAGAAGGGGACCGGCACCCAATGGAAGAGGCCGAAGTGGTTATTTGAAACGGCTACCGCGATTAGAATGGCGCCGGTGCGGAAAATGCCCGCTATAAAGATAATCGAGCCGAAGAAAAGAGCGGCATGATTGCGCCAGCGGCGTACCAGGTGCTTGGAGACGCCTCTCCAGGGCCGAAGCATCTCCCATAGAGCGATGCCCAGAAGAGCGGCGCTGAACAAGCCCCAGTAGACGTTAGCTTCGAAGTGACCCCAGGGCACTGGAATTGGGATGAACTATCGGCCGCGCTTTTTGCGCGCGATCAGGACGATGGCTCCGACGCCGACGGCGGTCAGCACTACCAGGCTGGGTTCGGGCGTAACTGTGCTCGCACCTGCGAAAAGCGAAGCGCTCGCCGCCATGAAAGCTACTGCGAATCGTAGCACTGAACTTTTGTGCTTCACTTGTTCCCCCATGCACTTCAGATGGAAACTATCGGCCGCGCTTCTTACGCGCGATCAGGACGATGGCTCCGACACCGACGGCGGTTAACACAACCAGGCTGGGTTCGGGTGTAACCGAAGTGAGACCTGCGAAAAGCGGAGCGCTGGCCGCGAGGAAAATCACGGCGAACCGTAATACCGAATGTCTGTTGTTCACTGCGAAATAGCTTACTCGGGCCCGGTTGCCTAGGTCAAGGCACAATTCGCATCTTGACGCAGTGTTGAGTACTACCGGTTACATTTCCCGCCGGTTCTCGAGCGACTTGCCCATCGTAACTTCGTCGGCGAATTCCAGGTCGCTGCCCACCGGGATGCCCATGGCGATGCGCGTCACCTTCACGCCCAGCGGCTTCATCAGGCGCGAGAGATAGACAGCGGTGGCTTCGCCTTCCACGGTCGGATTGGTCGCCAGGATGAGCTCGCGCACTTCGCCGGACTGGAGGCGCTCCAGCAGGTTCGAGATGCGCAGCTGATCGGGGCCGATGCCGCGCAGCGGGGACAGCGCGCCATGCAGGACATGATAAAGCCCATTGAACTGCCGGGTGGTCTCGATGGGCAAAATATTGTGAGGCTCCTCGACCACGCAGATTACCGAGCGGTCGCGGTGCGGGTCGCGGCAGAAGTTGCATTCTTCGGCGTCGCTGATGTTATTGCAGACCGCGCAGATGCCGAGCTTGTCCTTGACATCGAGCAAGGCCTCGGAGAGTGCGGCCGCATCCTCCCGTGGCTGGCGCAAGACATGGAAGGCCAGGCGCTGAGCGGATTTTTGGCCGATGCCTGGAAGACGCTTGAATTCCCGGATCAGGCGCGCGAGGGGTTCGGCGAAATCGGGCATGGGGCCCTAAGACCGGCCACAGCGCATCAGAACATACCTGGCGGCAGGCCGAGACCGCCCAGCAAGCCGCCCATCTTCTGCTGCGTCTCATCGTCGACCTTTTTGGCAGCCTCATTGAAGGCCGCCATCACCATGTCCTGCAGCATTTCCACGTCGCCGGCCACTTCGGGATCGATCTTGACGCGCGTGACGTTCTTCTTGCCATCCATGCTGACCGTGACCATGCCTCCGCCGGCGGTAGCCTCCACGCGGATCAGCGCGATCTCCTCCTGCATCTTCTTCTGCATCTGCTCGGCCTGCTTCATCATGGCCTGCATGTTTCCGGGAAGTTTCATGGCCTGGGGTTACTCCTTTAGATTGCGCACCACGCGCACCTGGGCGTCGGGGAAGATTTCCTGAAAGCGGCGCACCTCGGGATGCGAGAGGGCGCGCTCGCTGACGTCGTCAGGCGGCTGGCTGAGCGCGGGCGGCGCATTAGACTCGAGCCCTCCGAACTTGATTTTGATGCGCATGGGCCGTCCTGCGATCTTCTGCACAGCCTTCAGGATATCCTTTTCGTTCATCGCCAGTCGAAATTCATCGGGAGTCGCGAACTGCAATTCTCCGCGCGCTTCGGTGACGGTGGAGTGTTCGATGGCATCGGCGGTGAACTGCATTCCGAGTTCGAGGAGAGCGGCGTGCAGGCGTTCGCGCCAGGCGTCGGGCGCGGGAGCTGATGCCGTGGGAGCGGGCGGATCCAGGGCGGGCGTGGCCTTGGGGGCGGTCATAGGCGCCGAGCGCGGAACGGGCTTCTCGGCAGGAGTTGGCTTCTCCGATGTTGGCGTGGGTTTTTTCGCCGCCGGTTTCGCCGGCGCCGAACCACCGCCGGATCCGAGCGACGCCAGCGCTTCTTCGATCGGCAAAAGCTTGCCGGCTTGCACCAAGCGCAGCAGGCCGATTTCCAAATGCAGGCGCGGCTGCAGGGAGAATTGCAATTCCTTGAACAAATCGAGGGTGAGCTGGAGGTAGCGCGTCAGGTCTTCTTCGGAGAATCCGGCCGCGATTTCGGCCAGACGCTCTTGCTCGCGCGGCGAAGCGGCGATCAGGCGCGTGTTGGAGCCGGCCACCTTGGCTACCAGGAGATTGCGGAAGTAGCGCGCCAGCTCACGGCAGAAATGCTGCAGATTGCGGCCGTTGCGATCCAGCTCCAGCACCAGATCGAGCATGGCGCGCGAGTCCTGGGCGGCCAGCGCTTTGGTCACCTCATGCAGGGAGTCGAGCGAGAACATGCCGAGCAAGCCGCGCACCTCGGCGGCATCCAGCTTGGCGCCGCAGCAGGCGATGGCTTGATCGAGCGCCGACAAAGAATCGCGCACGCTGCCTTCGCCGGCCTGAGCCAGTACGCTAAGCGCTTCCGGGTCCGCTTCGATGCCTTCCTTGGCGCAAATTTCCCGCATGCGCTGGAGCACTTCTTCGAAATCCACGGAGCGAAAGCTGAATTGCTGGCAGCGCGAGGCGATGGTGGTGGGAATCTTGTGCGCCTCGGTAGTGCATAAGATAAAGACCACCCATTCGGGCGGTTCTTCCAGCGTCTTGAGCAGCGCGTTGAAGGCCTCGCTGGTGATCTGGTGGGCTTCGTCGACGATGAAGACCTTATAGCGGTCGCGCGCGGGACGGAAGCGGACATTCTCGCGCAGCTCGCGCATTTCGTTGATGCCGCGATTGGAAGCGGCGTCGATCTCGATCACGTCCATGGCGTTGCCCTGCGCGATCTCCAGGCAACTGGAGCAGACGCCGCAGGGAGTGGCGGTCGGCCCCTGGATGCAATTCAAGCAGCGAGCCAGGATGCGGGCGACGGTGGTTTTTCCGGTGCCGCGCTGGCCCGAGAAAATGTAGCCGTGGGCGATGCGCTGCTGCGCAATGGCATTTTCGAGCGTGGTGCGGACGTGCTCCTGGCCGATCAGTTCCCCGAAAGACTGGGGCCGGTATTTCCTGGCAATGACCTGGTACATGAAGGCGTTGGATGGAGAATATGCCAGACCCCGGGTGATCCGCGGCACACGGCCTAAACCGCTACCGTTGCTTCCTTCCGGATCTGGCGGGGTTCACAGCCGGCCGTTGCACGAAGCCCGGAGCCTGACAACCATCCATGCTAACATGCGAGCCGAATGCGAGCGGAGCATTGGTGGGTGAGTTTGAAATTCTGTGCCGAGGCGGCCGGCAGTTCGGCTGATCGGGAGTTATCCGACCGGGTGGACATTCACGCCGTCTCACATAGGGTAAATTTTGAAACTGCGCCTATTCGGAGATTCAATCGCTTGACGGCAGAAAAATGCCCTTTTTCTGACACGGGCTCTTAGTTACTCTCATTCAAAGGAGGCATGTGATTGTGAAAAACCTGTTCGATGCGACGGTGGCGAATCAGGTAAAGACCCGGCTGGGGAAATTGGAGCCGCATAGTGAGAGGCGCTGGGGTAAGATGACGGCGCCGCAGATGTTGGCACATTGCTCGGTGAGTATGCAGTGGGCGGTGGGAGAACTGGTGCCCGAAAAGGGAGCGCTACCCGCACGTTTGATAGGGCGGCTGGTGAAGCCGATGGTGTTTCGGAACGAAGACCCGCTGCGGAAGAATTCGCCGACGGCCAAGAGCCTGATTGTGGCCGACGAACGAGATTTGGGCAAGGAACGGGACCGGTTATTAGGACTAATTGACAAATTTGCGGCGGGAGGGGCGGCAGGGTGTACGAGGAATCCGCATAGTTTCTTTGGGAAGATGACGCCGGAGGAGTGGGCGATTTTAATGTACAAACATCTCGACCATCACTTGCGCCAGTTTGGGGTGTGACCGTCTCCAAAAAGGTCCAACTTGAACACTCGCAAAAGCAGTTAAAACCATTAACCATGGGGATTTTCGGCATTGCCGCTGCCGCGCTGTCGTGCTACAAACAGAGGCATGGAAGACGCGCCGATCGCCATACGGAGGTACACCGACTTCGATGAGATGAAGGCGGACGAGTATCGCTACTGGCAAAGCCGGCCCGCGCACGAGCGGCTGGACGCCGTTGAAGAAATGATCGAGACCGCTTATGCGCTCAAGGGGTGGGAGATCGAGCCGGATGTACCAAGACTACAAAGACCTTTTGTCCGCCTTCCAGTCCCATGGCGTTAATACCTCGTTGTGGGCGGCTTAGACATACTTCCCGACATTCCGGGCGTTGATTTTGATGCGGCATGGGAACGGCGCGTTGAAGCTGTGATCGATCCGACCTCTGGGCTGACAGCCAACTTCATATCCGCCGAAGATCTCATAGCATCAAAGCTGGCATCCGGCCGGCTCCAAGACCTCGCCGATGTGGAAGCCAGGCGCAAGGCGGCAGCAAGCCGGCCGAAGCCTTCAAAAAAACCCGGAGACGAAACCGGGTAGCCCTAGCCAGTGATTTTGCCTCCCTGCCATGGTGCAAGCAGTTTGCGACTGTTCGGCGTGAGGATGCCGGGTGGACGGCGGGTTGCAAAATATCCCGCCCAAGCAGGCCACCGACTGATTGCCTTGTGTGTCACATACCACGGTTATGACTTCACCCCTTGCAGCCGTCCGCGCTTAGATGGCTGCGTTTCGGAGGACGGAAGCGTGATGCGCTGGCAACTTCACCCTCATCGCTCACGCGGACGCTGAATATCAGAAGCTTATGCGTCGTTAGTCTCATCAAGGTCCTTTGCGCGACACGAGAAGATCAGGCTCGTCCACAATGTCTCAGAATCGGTCCTTCGTGAGAGCGCCATTTCTTCGAGAGAAGAGCTAGAGTGGTGGGCTAGTGTAGACCTCTAACAAACGCGTTTATTTCTCGAAGCACGTCAGCCGCATTTGAGATGAACACATAGTGGTTGGCGTGCGGCAGGGGAACGACTCGGGCAGATGGTAGACCGTTCTCGAATGCCTTCGCCTGTGCGCCGACGAACGCTTCATCGCGCGATTCGAACGCAGCACTTGCAGCCGGGTCATTTTTAATACTCGCCGGCAAGGCATGCGGAATAGCGAAAAAAGCAAGAATTGGAACGCGAATGTCAGTAAACTTCTGTGCGCCGGCTCTTATCGCTGCGTCCGCGAATGGCAATGGAGTAGGCTCAGCGGATGACGGCGGCACTGCCGTGAGATTCTTCTGCATCTCCTGCAGATCTCGTTCGAACGTCGGCAAACTCCTACTCAGTAAATCCCGGACCAAATCGGTCGGGTCCCGCGGCAGTTTACCTGGCTCCAATCGTGCCAATTTCTTTTGCAAATCTGCGAGATCGATGTTCAAGTCTCCTTGCGACGGATCATAGAAAGCATAAGCGTAGCCGGCATCGAGATAAATTAAACCTGAAACTCGTTCAGGATAGCGAGAACCCACCGAACTGAGTTCCTCCCCAGCGCGTGAGTGGCCTACTAGCGCTGGACGATCTAACTTGAGCGCATCGACCACAGCCAACACGTCGTCACCAAGCCGTGCAGCCCCATAGGTGAGAGCGGGCAGTTTCATTGCCCGGAACGATGAAGTAGGTGCTTTGAGCGAGTGCCTCGATCTGATCTTTCGCATTCCGAAACGCAATTTGGGTCATGGCGAAGTGCTCGGAGTATGGAAAACCCTCCAGCCCTGGCCCGATAAGCACCAGTTGGCTTACTTGCGCGGGATAACGCAGCGCAAAGCTAAGAGCAACGTTGCCGCCATGTGAACTGGCCACGGGAGCGGCTTGGGATACTTTGCAGTCACGAAGGACCGCCGCAACGTCGTCGGCTTCGAAATAGGGTTTTTTTGTAGCTGGTGAACGGCCGTATCCTCGCCGGTCATACCGAATTGCGTGGAACTGCTTGCAGAAGGCGGGCTATACGTCGTCCCAAACCGCCGAATTGACCACTCCGTCGTGAAGTAGCACAACGGCTTTCGGGCCGCTGCCACATTCCTCGTAATAGAGCCGCGATCCATCAACATCAATGAAGGTCCCGTTGCCCGTTGTGGGGCTTGAAGTCTGAGCGGGCAAGAATCCAATTCGAAAGAGTGAAACAAGAAGGAATCCTACCGCGCCATTTCTCATATCTGAATTATGCTCACGAACGGCCGAAATCACAAACCAAGCAACCGGTCAGAATAAATTGAGGGTGGCTCAAATGTCGCTCTTCGCGAACCTGGCTGTCAAGATCACCTCTCGTCCACATACTTCGTTGCCCGCATACTTCGTCCACATACTTTGTTACGCCCGCGACCTCGAATCGCTCACTGAACGCGCGTGATCCGGCAGCGTCGAGGTGTTCCCAAACGACGAATGGAGCGTTCGTGATCGAACACCGCGCCGGCGACACGACAGCATCCGCGCGCCCCACGGATTCAAGCCGGCCCGCTGCCTACATGTGATATTGTTGATCCCATGAAGACGGCATTTGGAAAAAAGAGAACTCTTCAAATACTTTTGGCCGGCTTGATCTGCTTCGGAGCCGCGAGCTGGGCGGTGGCGCAACAGGCGACCATTACGCCCACCGCCAAGGAGCTGAACAAAAGCTTCGACGCCGACGCCTCCCAATGGACAGAGCGGTTCGAGCACGAAGGGCGCGCGATCTACGACAAGCGCTTCGAGATCCTGGATGCGATGAATCTCAAGCCTGGCATGAACGTTGCCGACATCGGCGCGGGCAGCGGCCTTTTTTCGCGGCTGGTCGCAGGGCGCGTTGCGCCCGGGGGCACGGTCTACGCCGTCGACATCTCCAAGAACATGATCGACCACATCGCCAAGGTCGCCAAGGATGAAAACATTCCCAATTTGAAGCCGGTGCTGGGCGATCCCAAGTCGCCGAAGCTGGCGCCGAATTCGGTGGATGTAGTCTTCATCATCGACTCCTATCATCATTTCGAGTACCCAGCCGACATGCTGGCCGAGATCAACAAGGCGCTGCGTCCGGACGGCATGCTGATGCTGATCGACTTCAAGCGAATCGACCGCGTCTCGCCCGAGTACATCTTGAAGATGGTTCGCGCCGGGGAAGGCACGTTCACCGACGAGTTTCTTAACGCTGGGTTCGATTTGGTAGAGCGGCGCGACGACATGTTCCCGGACAACTACATGCTGAAGTTCAAGCATCGGGTGCCGGCCGCGGTCAAGTCCACTGCCCAGCGCTAAGCTCAGCCGTCCAAGTTTCAGTACCAATCTCAGAGCTGACTAGTACGTTGGTAGGAATACCATCGCAAGGAGTTGCGTCATTCTAAAACCCGTGGATGGGCCGGTCGGAATCATAATGCCGAAGCTGGCAGCCTGGAGAATCAGGATGGCGGACAGACGCTCCATCCACACCACCCTTACTTGCATGCAAACGGAAATTTATTTTCTCCAATATCGCCTGGAGGTGGTTCGCGCCTGGCCGGAGTCTGCTAGGAAACAAGCTACTATCGCGGCCATCTTGTCGCAACTCGAGCGGCACGCGGATTGTTGAGCCGCGCTGCTGAGTTACCGTGAAAGCCACGGTGGTGGGTGCTGGAATCGGCGGCCTTACCGCCGCGCTGGCCTTGCGTAACGCCGGCATCGACGTCGAAATCCACGAGCAGACTTCCGAACTTCGCGAAGTAGGCGCGGGCATTTCGCTTTGGGCCAACGCAATTCGAGCTTTGGCCAAGCTTGGACTAGGCGAAGCCTTGCAGGCGCGTTCTGTCGCTTACAGCAGAACCGCAATACTGCGCGCCGATGGCCAGGTTATCGCCGAGAGTTTGCTTGACGAACTGGTCCGGAGCCTGGGCGCCGGCGAGATACCGGCCCTGCTGGTGCTGCATCGAGCTGATCTGCTCGGGATGCTCAGTGGCCGGCTCGATTGTGCGATTCGACTCGGCCAGACATGCACCGGGTTCGAGATGCTTGAGGACCGGGTTATTGCGCGCTTCGCGGGCGGCGTTGAAGTCGAAAGTGACCTGCTGATCGGCGCGGATGGAATCCATTCGGGCATTCGGGCCCAACTCCGTCCCGGGGAGCGGGTTCACTATTCCGGCTACACCGCCTGGAGGGCCGTATCGAAATTCGAAGCAGCGGGCTGGGGTGTCACCGAGACCTGGGGCCGCGGCAGGCGATTCGGGGTCGTGCCCATGGCGGGCGGCTTAGTCTACTGGTTCGCGACACAGAACGCACCGCAAGGCCAGACCGATCCACCAGGGGCCGCCAAGCAGAACCTGCTCGAATTGTTTCAGGGCTGGCATGACCCGATTCATGCGCTCATTTCGGCGACGCAAGGATCGGCCATCCTGAGGAACGACATCCAGGATCGCGATCCGTTGGCCAACTGGGGCACCGGCCGCGTCACTCTGCTGGGCGATGCCGCGCATCCCATGACGCCGAATTTCGGACAAGGCGGATGTCAGGCCATCGAAGACGCTCTGGTGCTGGCGCGGATGCTCAGGACGCACTCGGAGGTGCCGGCCGCCCTGCGCAGTTATGAAGCCGAGCGTATCGCCAGAACCACTCCGATTGTTCTTCGTTCGCGCCAGGCCGGCGTACTTGCTCAGCTCGAAAATCCGTTGGCGTGCCGGATCCGGGACTTTACGGTCGGAAAAATTCCGCGTGCGGTCATGTTGCGCCAATTGCAATCCATGGTGGGCTACACCGGGCACTTGAATTAGATGGCCGCCGGGCGCGAGGTGGGTGAATATCCATCCACGATGGCTTGCTCCAAAACGCCTCGCACGGATTCGATCAGACGTCCAATGTCATCTCCGGTAGAGATCGGACCATGTCCGGGGACGATCGCCGAGGGTTTGAGCTGCTCGATGAGATCGAGCGAATGCAACCATTTCTGCCAGTCCATCGCGGTTCCAGCGTCGAGGTTGGGCAGATACAGATTGATGAGGCAGTCGCCGCAGAAGAGCACTGCATCTTGTTTGACCCATACCGACAGATTGGTTGCGGTGTGGCCAGGCGTCAAGATGAACTCGACCGTGCAGTCGCCCAAGTCCAGACTGGTGTTCTCGGCGATCGGGCGGTTGGGATTCTCCAGGCGCGTACCGGCGTAAAATGCGGCAGCTTCGCGGCGGGCCCGGCGGGTTGGATCCGCGATGAGGCTGTTGAATTCGTCTATCTCGGCTCGAAATTCGTCGTCGGTCCGGCGAAGCTCGGCGTGACCGTAGACATCGATGCCGCGGTCGCGGAAGTAACTGTTTCCGCCGATGTGATCGAAGTGCCGCTCGGTATTGATGACCGCCAAGCGGTTGTTGGGACGCACGGCGGAAGCGTAGCCATGGATGGTGGCGGCGGTCAGGGCGCACGCGCGGTATCGACAATCAGAGTGGTCTCGCGTCCCGCGACGATGCCGGCGTTGACGCTCCAAGGCGGCACATAACCCAGGCCGGTGAGCGCGTAGCAGTGTTGAGATAATCGCATGGATGCGAGTTCGGACTTTCAGGCTAACACTTGGGGGACACCGTTGAAACGCGCTGCACAGGTGAGCGAATCCATTCCTGAGTTCGACGTTTTAGTCGCCGGCGGCGGCAACGCTGCTTTGTGCGCGGCGCTAAGCGCGGCGGAATTGGGAGCGCGCGTGGCGCTGGTGGAATGCGCTCCCCGGGAGTTTCGGGGCGGCAATAGCCGGCATACGCGTAATCTGCGGCGCACGTCGGCAGCTTATGCGGAGGAAGAATATTTCGCCGATCTGCGGCGTGTGACCCAAGGGGAAACCGACCAAGCGCTCGCGTGGCTGGCGATTCGCGGCTCTCAGGCTGCAACGGCTTGGATGCGCGCTCGCGGAGTTCGTTTCCAGCCGTCGCTCAAAGGCACGCTGCATCTGGATCGCACCAATGCGTTCTTCCTGGGCGGCGGTAAGGCGCTTTTGAACGCTTATTACGATGCGGCCGTGCGGCTGGGAGTGCGAGTTTTCTATAACGCCGAGGTGGTGGATCTGGATATTCGGAATGGGCGCTTCGAGTCCGCGCGTGTGAGTTGGGAGGGTGAGCCGCTGGAGATCCACGCCAAGGCGCTGGTGGCCGCGGCGGGAGGATTTGAATCGAACCGCGAGTGGCTGGAAGAAATCTGGGGTGAGCCGGCTCGGAATTTTCTGGTACGCGGCACTCCATACAATCAGGGGAAAGTTTTGCGATTGCTGCTGGGCAAGGGTGCCGAGCCGGTTGGGAACCCGGCGCAATGTCATGCGCTGGCCATCGACGCCCGAGCGCCGCGGTATGACGGCGGCATCGTGACGCGTTTGGATTGCCTGCCGCTGGGGATTGTGGTGAATCAGCGGGGCGAGAGGTTTTATGACGAGGGCGAGGATCTGTGGCCCAAGCGCTACGCGATTTGGGGACGGCTGGTAGCCGAGCAACCGGAACAAATCGCGTATTCGATCATCGATTCGAAAGCGCTCGGGTTGTTTATTCCTTCCGTTTATCCGCCCGTGCGGGGCTCCACGATGCGGGATCTAGCCGTCAATCTAGGATTGGCGGGCGATGCGCTGGAAGCTACCGTGCGACGTTTCAATGCGGCCGTGCAACCGGGAGCATTCGATCACACGGCGCTCGACCACTGCCGGACCTCGGGCTTGAGGCCGGAGAAAACGCATTGGGCGCGCGCGCTGGATACTCCGCCGTTCTTTGCCTATCCGCTGCGGCCCGGCATCACGTTCACTTATCTGGGCGTCAAGGTGAATCCAAATGCGGAAGTGCTCATAGCGGGCGGACCCGCGCAGAACATGCTGGCGGCGGGCGAGATTATGGCCGGCAACATTTTGGGGAAGGGTTATCTGGCCGGAATCGGGATGACTATCGGTACGGTCTTTGGACGTATCGCGGGAAGGGAGGCGGCGCGCCATGCCGGACGCTAAGGGTGACGAGGCGCTGCGCGAGGGTGCGCGCATCCTGACGATCTGCAACGCCTGCCGCTATTGCGAAGGATACTGCGCGGTTTTTCCGGCGCTCGAGCGACGCGTGAGCTTCAGCGCGGCGGACATGAACTACCTCGCTAATCTTTGTCACAGCTGCGCCGAGTGCTACTACGCGTGCCCGTACACGCCTCCGCACGAGTTCGCGGTGAATGTGCCGAAAACGCTGAGCGAAATTCGCGTGGCTTCCTATCGCCAGTATGGCTGGCCGGCGGGCGAGTGGCTGGCGCCGGTTGCTTTCTTCATCGGCTTGGCCCTTTGGATTGGCATCGAACGCGGGCGGAGCGTTTCCGGACTGCCGGGCGATTTCTACGGCTTTATCCGGCATGGAATGATGGCCGGAGTGTTCGGCGCAATTGCACTTTTTGCGCTCTTCGCATTGCTGGCCGGGTTTGTGCGCTTCTGGCGTGAATCCGGAGAGGGTTTCCCGGGGCTCCTGGATTTCCCGGCGCTGCGAAGGGCCGCGGCCGATGTGCTGGCGCTCAAGTACCTGGCTGGCGAAGGACGGGGTTGCACATATCCGGATGAGAGCCACTCCCGCGCGCGCTGGTGGTTTCATCATCTGACCTTCTACGGTTTTCTGCTGTGTTTCGCTTCCACGACGGTGGCGGCGATCTATCATTATGTGTTCGGCTGGATAGCGCCGTACGCGTATTTGAGCTGGCCGGTGGTGCTGGGCACCCTGGGAGGATTCGGACTGCTGATCGGTCCGGCCGGACTATTTGGGTTGAAGCAGCGGCAGGATGCCGCGACGCGGGCCGCTGAACAGAACCGGCTGGACATCGCCTTCATCGCTCTTTTGTTTTTGACCAGTGCGACCGGTCTGGCGCTACTAGCGTTTCGGGAAACAGCCGCCATGCCGGCGCTGCTGGCCGTGCATCTGGCCATTGTGTTGGCGTTATTCGCGACGCTGCCCTATGGGAAATTCGTGCACGCCATCTATCGCACCGGCGCGCTGCTGCGCTACGCTTTAGAGCAATCGCGCGAGGAGAAGACGGTCTGACAGTCAACTCAAAAGTGTGGCCGGTGGTTCGTGTGGCGGCGGGCAATTTTCTGGAAGCCTACGACTTCCAGATCTTCGGATACTACGCCGCCGCGATCGGGCTGACGTTTTTCCCCAGCACCGATCCTTACGCTTCGCTGCTCGCGTCGCTGGCTGCCTTCGGCGCTGGTTTTCTGATGCGGCCGCTGGGCGCCATTATTCTGGGCGCCTACGTGGATCATCGGGGGCGGCGCGCGGGATTGCTCCTAACGCTGGGGTTGATGGCGATCGGAACGCTGTCCATAGCTTGCACTCCTGGATACGCACGCATCGGCTTGCTGGCGCCGCTGCTGGTATTGCTCGGGAGGTTGCTGCAAGGGCTTTCGGCCGGCGTCGAGCTGGGGGGTGTCTCGGTGTACCTGTTGGAGATCGCGCCCGATGGCCGCCGCGGATTTTTCGTGAGCTGGCAATCGGCTACGCAGCAACTGGCGGTGGTATTCGCGGCGCTGCTCGGCCTGGTTCTTACCGCGACCATTTCCCCGGCCAGCATGACGCGCTGGGGCTGGCGCATTCCGCTGCTCACCGGTTGTCTCATGATTCCGTTTCTGCTGCGGCTGCGCCGCTCGCTCGATGAGACCGAAGCGTTTCGTTCTCGTAAGCATCATCCCAGCATGTCCGGAGTGGTGCGAATACTAGCGATGGAGTGGCGCCTGGTGCTGTTAGGGATGATGCTGGCGACGATGGTAACGGTGTCGTTCTATATGATCACCGCCTACACGCCCACTTTTGGCAGCGCGGTGCTGCATCTCACGGGGACGGCAAGTCTGGCGGTGACGCTGTGCGTCGGACTTTCGAATTTTATCTGGGTGCCGCTGGCCGGAGCGCTGTCGGATCGAATCGGCCGGCGACCGTTGCTGTTCGGCTGCACCATTCTCACGCTGCTGACCGCCTATCCGGCGCTGTCGTGGCTGGTGAGCGCCCCGTCGTTTTCTAGACTCCTGATCGTCGAGCTGTGGTTGTCGCTGATGTTTGGCGGCTACAGCGGAGCGCTGGTGGTTTTCATGACCGAGATGATGCCCGTGGCAGCGCGGACCGCGGCGTTCTCGCTAGCGTTCACATTGGCGACCGCGATTTTCGGCGGCTTCACGCCGGCGGCGTGCACATTCCTGATTCACGCCACCGGCAATCGCGCCATGCCGGGCGCCTGGCTGTCTCTGGCCGCGGCTTGCGGATTGTTTGCGACCATTCGTCTCTCGCCGGCACGATTGGCCGTGCGGGAGGCGGCCGCAGCAGTCTGAATTATGTCGTCGTGAGCATAAATTACCAGGTCGGCTGTCTGGCTCGAGTGGTATGTGTTCTGCCGTCGGGAGCGGAGTTGCGGTCCTAGAAATGCAGAGGTTCTGCCGGCAGAGTGAAAAGGTTCTAACCGTGACAAAGACCTTGGCGTCGGGCTTCTACACCTCCTGGTTCGGTATAGACTTTGTTTTTTCCGTGGCTAGTATTCAAAATGACGCCGTTGTGCTCTAATAGAGGGAACTTCCCCCGCGTTCGGAGATTTCGAGGTTTAGTATAAGGGTCACCTCTAGTGCTGGATCTATTTCGAACCGTGTTGGGTGCATTTCGACGGCAGTATTCCCCGAGAGTCATTGCTCTCACGGCGGGCTGCATCCTGGTTGCCAGTTTATTCACCGCGGTCGCCTTTTGGCGAGGACGATCAGGACCCAAGCACACGCAGGCTCACGCGACATCAGCCGTCCGAACTAAGACCGCTTTTGTAGTGACTCAAGAGAAACGGAAGGTCTATCCTTACTCGATCGTTCCGGGCGGCGCGAGAACGGTTCAAGAGGCCAAGCGAGCGATGAGCGACCCGGCGGTGCGCGATCATTACGCCGCGGTGGATCTCAAGAATCTGAAACAGATGACCTTGAAGTCCGACATGCAGGGCTATGTTTCCTACCGCTACGGGGACAAAATATACTGGACCGCCAAGAAGGTCCATCTCAAGGCCGGCGAAACCGTGTTCACCGATGGCGAGCACATTGTTCGAGGCCGGTGCCTGAACTGCTATTCAGCGATGCCCATGATGCCAACGCGGCATAACGAACCTAGCGAGGGCACGTTAAACTCGCCGGTCGAAGTGCCACTGATCGCGCTGTCGTTTCCGAACCTGCCGCTGGCGGAGGCGCCGGCTTTGGCTCCGCCCGTGGCGCCGATTGCCCCGGTAGTTCCGGCAGTTGTTGGAGGCGGCGCCCCTGGTGCAGGTGGACATCCAATATGGTGGGCTTTCTTCCCGATCCTTCCGATCATTCCGCCGATAATACACCGGGGTCACAATCCGTCGACACCGGGGTTAACCCCGACGCCGGTACTGCCCACGTCGGGACCAACACCTGGGACGCCAACGCCGGGACCGCCGACTCCAAGCACCCCCCCGACACCCGGACCACCAACGCCAACCACACCGACACCGCCAGGGCCGCCAGTGACGCCGGGACCGCCAGTGACGCCGGGGCCTCCAGTTACGCCAGGGCCACCGGTGACGCCGGGGCCGCCAGTCACGCCCGGACCGCCGGTGACGCCTGGACCGCCGGTCACACCAGGACCGCCAGTGACGCCCGGTCCGCCGGTGACACCGGGACCGCCAGTAACGCCAACGCCGCCGGGACCGCCGGTGACGCCTGGACCGCCAGTGACACCCGGACCGCCGGTGACACCTGGACCGCCGGGGCCCCCCGGACCGCCGGGACCCACCGGACCGCCGGGGCCCACCGGACCGCCAATCGTGATACCGCCGACCACGCCGCAAACGCCGCCCGTTGCGGTGACTCCCGAGCCGGATTATCGATGGTTGCTTTTGGGTGGCTTTCTGACGTTCATCATCGCCGGCCGGATCCGGTCTAAGCGGAGCAAGCGAGCCGCGGCGCGCGAGGCGTCGTCCGGTGGCGCTTCGTCATGAGCTTTTGCTGCTGAGTTCGGCCGCGCTCATCGAGTCCATTTTGTGGATCACTTTGGCGAATACTTCAATCTCGGCGTGTAGGCGCTCGGGACTCAATTTTTCGATGCATCCGTTGGCGGGCCCGGCCAACAAGTAATTAGGCTGCGGGATGTAGCCGATAGTCGGCACGCCAGCGCGAGCCAAGCCGCCGCCCTCGCCCAGCCATCCGCCGTGTACGGGATTGACCACCGCCGTCTTCTTATCTCCGCTGCCCTGGAGCGCCTCTACCAGAATATTGCCGACGGAGGCGCGCTCGGTGATGGCAACGGCCCATTCGTTCTCACCAGTGGCGCGGTAGTGGAAGAAAGCGTCATCCGCCCATTCCTTGCAGCCGAGATGCTCGACCGTTAGAGCCGCGACGGCTTTCTTGATCAGGTCCGGATATTTCTGGATGATGCCGCGCATGGACGGGACCCAGGGCCCGGCGAAGTGTCCGGTGGTCAGCGGGAACACCAGCGTGCGCTTTCGCTCGCTGGGCGGCAGCTTTGAGAAATATCTGGCTAGAGCCAGGATGCCGAGACCGCCGTTTTCTTCGGTCGCGTTGGGACCATCGGTGTGGGTGTTGACGATGATGACTTCGTCGGACGTCGATCCGGGAAGCGTGGCGATCAATGTATCGGTGGGCGTGTCCGGGAAGGTGTCGGCTTCGAGCACCACAGTGGCTTTAGCGCCGCTCAAGCTCTTCAGTTTCGCGCCGGTCTCGCGTCCGACGTACAGTCCGGGAATGCCCTGTGGAGGCCGGGAGAAGGGCGTATACTGATCCATCGCGTTGGCATCCGAAATATCGGTCCAGGCCAGGATCACCGCGACGGCTCCCGCTTTGGCGAATTTCGTCAGATCGTTGACGGCACCGCGCGCGGGTTTATATTCGGCTGGAAATTGCGCGTCCGAAGGATAGATACCCCAGGGACGGTACATCTCGCCGAACTTGCGGACGCCGGTCGCGAAATCGACCAGCGCGACTTTGCCCTGCAGGCCGGTCAGATTGAACGACGGGTTGTGGCCGGCATAAACGAGTTCGCCGGTTACGCCCGCCGCGGAAGTCTGGCCGGAATAGGGGAAGTAGGAAGTGACGGGGGCTTTGAAGTTCTTGCCCGATTGTGGAGCGATCGCGATTTCCGACCGGCGCGCCTCCCAGCGCGGGAAAGTATAGTGCTCCCGCTGGACCTGGAGCCCGTATTCCTGGAGGTGGGAAGCCAGGAAGTCGACGAAGGTGGCGTGGGCCTTATTGCCGGTATACTTGGGGCCGAGCTTGGCCATCCACACTTGCCAATCCCAGATTTCTTTCTGAGAGGGAAGCAGGTTGGGGCGATATGCTTCAAGCGTGGCGCCTTGGGCGACGGGCAGCAGCGTTCGCTGAGCCAGCGCGCCCAACGTTGAGGCTGAGATGGAAGCCTCGAGGAAAGTCCGGCGTGAAAATGGCATAGTTCAGATTAGCTCTTCTTAGGCCAAACCACGCCTTGATCCTGCTTGGTGACCGGGCCGATGCCTTTGTACACAAACTTCTGGGCACGATGGCCCTGGTAAGTCTCGGTAGTGTAGATGTTGCCTTTGGAATCCACCGCGATGCTGTGCACGCCGTAGAACTCCCCGGGCTGGCGTCCACCATCGCCGAAGGCGGTCAGGATTTGCAGCGAGTCGCGGTCCATGATATAGACCTTCTCGTTTTCGCCGTCGCACAGGTACAGGTACTTCTGCTGCGGATCTTTTGAAAAAGCGATGTCCCAGACCGAGCCGGCGCCCAGCGTTCGCTTAGCGATAAATGTTTCTTTCACGAAGGTCCCGTCCGGTTTAAACACCTGAATGCGGTCATTCACGCGATCGCAAACGTACAGCAGGTTGTCGTGCGAGAGCTCGGCGCAATGCACGGGATTGCGGAACTGCTGCGCGGGCGGCGCGTCGGGATTGTAGCGTCCGAGATTGGTGTCGTCCGGCTTGTGGCCGTAGGCGCCCCAGTGACGCTTGTACTTGCCGGTGTCGGCATCGTAGACGATGACGCGGTGATTGCCGTAACCGTCGGCAACGTACAACTCGTTAGTCTTCGGATCGACAAATGTCTTGGCGGGCAATCTGAGATTGGCGACGTCGTTGCTGCCTTTGGTCTGCGCGGGCTTACCGATCTGCATCAGGAATTTCCCGTCCTGGGTGAACTTCAGGACCATGTTGTCGTACCAGTAACCCACCAGGTCGGTCTGGCCTTCTTCGAGGGCCGGGCCGCGGCCGCGTCCTTGCGATCCCGGAGGCTGGCCGCGTCCATTTCCCGCGATCCAGACGTTGCCTTTGTAGTCGATGGTGATGCCGTGGTTGGAATTGGGCCAGTCATAACCCTGGCCGGGTCCACCCCAATGGCGGAGCAGGTTGCCGGCCTGGTCGAATTCGAGCACGGGTGGGGCCGGCGTGCAGCATTCCGCCATAGGCGGATTGGTGGCCGCGTGCTGCTCACCGGGGTCGTTCGATCCGGAACGGTGCACGATCCAAATGTGATCCTGCGCGTCGACGGACACGCCGATGGTCATGCCCATCACCCAATGGTTGGGCAAGGGCTTGGGCCAAAATGGATCCACTTCAAAGCGCGGCGCGACGGCGCCGGCGGCTTGCACCACGACTCTCTTGGTCAAGATGCTGGAAGTGATGCCGAGCGCCACGAGCAGCGCGATCAATACCGAAGCGATGTAGAGATTTCTCTTCATGCCCTTCCCCCCTTTTGCTAGCGATGATGCCAACTGCGCGAGCCGGCACGAAATGCTGCCGGAGTGTTCAGGGCTGGACGGAGACGTTTACAGTGCCGTTGCTCCAGCAACACTGGAATCCACCGCCTCCGCCCTCACCCGAATAGTCGTTAATGGTGACGTGAAGAACGTATTCGCCTGGTTCGCTGAACTTAGCTGTCGTAGTGGCTTTGCCGTTGAAGACGAACTTAGCGTCGCCGGCCTCCAGCTTTTCTACTGCCGGCTTTTCTTTGGAAAACGCGACATCGCCAGGCCCGCGGTATTTGGACCAGGTGACTGTGACAGGAATCGGGCTTAGGTTGCGGGGCTTCGCGCCCGAATTAGAAAACCACTTGGCGTCGTCGGAGACCCAAGCGGTCAGGGGGAGGGCTTCCTTCACGGTGGTGCTTCGGTGCGTCGATAGCCCCTGCGGTCCCTGAACCACCGGTCCGTCTTCCTTAAAATCCTGGAACCGCAAGGTAGGCGGCGTATCGGCATCGGGTCCGACGTCGGCGGAAGCGGTAAAAGGAGAAATTTCGTAGTCTTTATTCAGCCAGAGTTTAATGGACGTCGGTTTTCCGTTCGCAACAATGGTCCAGGTGAGCTTTTGCTCTCCGAAGTCCTTAGGAACTTTGACCGTGAAGATGCCCCAGGCCCGTCCAGCAGTAAAATGTGTAGGCTGTCCGTAATCGGGTCCGCCCGGCTGAATCTGATTCTCCGGTCCGAGCGGAATGTCCAGCGTCTGTTTGGTATTTCGGTTGAAGTAGCCTACCAGCATGCTGAAACTGCCGTCGGGATTTTGGAACCACCCTTCGAAGGCGCCGGTAACGCTCTGTCCGGCTTCGAGAGCTGGCTCGAAGGGTAAGGATTGGCTGAGCAATATATTCGCTGCAACAAAAATTGCGCAGCAAGCGCCGAGGAACGGTGCGCTGAGTTTGTCTACACCAAGTTTCATCGACTACTGGACGCTAGCTGTTTGCCGTGCCGCCGGCTTGTGTTTCGCTGCCCATTCCTTGTAATCTTCGTCGCTCACGTAGGTGACGTTAACCCAGGCGTGCGCCATTTCGTCCACGGTGCGGTCTCCGTAGCCGACCCACTGATCCGGGTCGGGATTGTTCTTGTTGGCGGTGGTGTTGTCGTGCCAGGCGATCACGTGGATCACGGTCCCTCTGGGGAACATGGGCGCGGCATCGTCGTCGTAAATGTAGTTGGTCATCCAGTTGAAATTGAAGTGGCTGACGTAGCTGACCACCTGAGTGCTGCCGTCCGGAAGAATCGCTTCCAGCATCATGGCCTTGCCGCGCAGGTGCATATGCGGCTGAATGTTCTCGAGAATGGCCGCCTGCCTGAGCACGGTGAAGCCCTCGTTTTGCGTGATGGTGTTGGGCGGAATATCCAGCCGGCCGCGCGGCAGAGCTTGGAACCCCGTCAGATAAGTACGATACTTCGGCTCCTGGCCCTTGGGATAGAACCAGATTCCCAGTTGGACGCCGGAGCGAATTTCCTCGCCGACGGCATGGATATGGACGTCCCAGGAAATCTGCGAGCCCGGCAGAAGCAATTTTCCGGTGTTGGGGCGGTACATATCATACTGCTTCCCAATCGCCCACTCCATCAGCATGCCGCGCCCGCCGAAAGCTACAGCCCGATCCGGTGAGTCGGCGTTGTTCGGTTCTTCTTGATCGAGGTATGCAACCGCGTGATGAACGATGCGGCGTCCTGCGTCGGTGGTCGGACGCATCTCAACCGCTCGAACCCAACGGGGCTCGGTGATCGGGATGGGCGCTACAGGCCGCCACCACACATCCTGGTGATGCGCGGGCATGGTGTAAGGTGTCGCCTCGACGATCAGATCCGGCTGGCCAAGATCCTTGGCGGCCTGCCACTCGTTGCCGGCGGGAAATTGTTTCGGAGCGGGCATGTCCTTGGGATCGCCCATGGGAGCGCCGGAATCCACCCAGCGGACGATAGTCGCGATTTGCGACTCGCTGAGCGACATATCATTCTTGAATTTCTGAACGCCGACGTTCTGATCGATATGCCACGGCGGCATCTGGCGAGTGATTACGCGTTCACGAATCGCCTTGGCCCATGGCCGAGTCTCTTCGTAAGTCAGCAATGACATGGGCGCCATGGAACCGGCCCGATGGCAGTCCTGACATTTCTGTTGCAAAATCGGCGCCACGTCCTTGGTGAACGTCACCGGCTTGTTGTCAGTTAGGTTTGCTGCAAACGAAGCAGACCCACTTACTAAGATCGCAGCCGCCCAGGTACTCCAACAGCCTGCTGATTTTGTGAAAATCATCGCCCGCTCCTTATTTTTTAAGCTGGTAACGCCCCAACGCGCCCAATGCCCCAGACAACCGAGATTCTATACTGATCGGGAGAGCGTGTCAATCCTCGCCTTTACAGTAATTTGTGAACGAATCAGAGAGGCACGCCGGCGGCATTTTGGGGCTTTTTTGAATGTCCATGCGACGGGCGCCGGTGCGATGCGTGCCGCCACGGGGTCATCTCGCGCAGGAAGGCGCCGAAGCCCCTGGGGAAAGTGTCGCCGGTTCGCCGATTGACGCGGCGCCAGGCCTCCCAAACATTTGCTACTAAGACGCCCGCGAGCAAATAGTACACCGCACCCACCAGCTCGAAGAACGCGTAGCCGACGGCAGCGGTGATGAGCCCGCACCAGAGCTGATCCGGGTATTTAGTCGGCGAGGTTGGCGGATCGGTGAGAATAATAAACGCGAAATACAGCGCGGCCTGGACGTCCGGCGACCGAAATATTTCCGATACCCGGGTTGGATCGCCGAGAAACGCCGTACCAGTGAACAACAGAAAATAGCAGCCGAGGAACGACAGCACCAGCGGCATCTTATTCACACGGTCAGCCGTGAACACGCCGGCCGCGATCAAGACCACTTGGCCTATCGGAGCGACCTGCGGAAGCGCTCCCCACCAACTCTGGCCGGTATGAAACACGTAGTAGCTGGCTACCAGGGCAAGGGCCGCGGGGTTGAAGAGATTGGCCGAGCGGGAGCGGAAAATGTACTTGCTCAGCACCGCCGCTACAGCGGTGATGGTGGTGACGTACCAGGGCTCCTGCGCGCGAAGAACCATGGTCACGATCATGGCGGTGAGGACGGCGCCGCTTGGAAATTCCCATATTTTTTTTCTGGTCTTGAGAATTAGAAGGTCAACCAGGCCGGCCGCGAGCACGGCGCTCGCCAGTCCCGGCGCTACCAAACGGATGCCTTCATGCGGCACGCTCAGCGCAATCAGGATCGCCAAAATAATTGTGAGCAGGCCCTTGGGCGTTTTGAAGAATTTCCGAACCGCACGGCGTTTACGCCGCACGCCGCAATCCTTGGGTCTTATGCACTTCCAATTCAGGCGTGACGATCAAACCATCCACGCCCATGCGTTCGAGCAGGGCAATGCCGTCGCCAGGGCCAAGCACGAACGCGGCGGTGGATAACGCATCGGCCAACATTGCGTTGGACGCCACCACAGTCACGGCGGCAACGGACGCCGCGAGTTCGCTCGCGCGGGGATCCAGGATGTGGTGCGCGCGTTCATAATCGCCCGAAGTGCACACCGCCTGGTTAGAGGCGCGCAATTCATACATCACGCAATCGACGGCGCGCGGATGACGAATCCCAACGCACCACGGCGCTCCTTCCTCGTTCGATCCACCCAGGTAGAGATCGCCGCCGGCGTCAATCGAAAAGTCCGTGAACGGCTGCAGTTCTCGGGCGGCCAGATCGATGGCCAGGCCTTTCGCCACGGCTCCCAGGTCGAGTATGAGCGGGCGTTCAAGCTGGATGGTCTGTGCGTCAGGATCCAACCGGACGTCGCGATAGCTGACTTGCTCATCGGGAGTAATCGCGGTACGGACGATTTCTCCCGTGCCATATTCGCGGTTAAAGCCGCGCGTTTCCATGCTATGACCTATGGTGGGGTCGAAAGCGCCTTGCGTCTCTTCGGCGACCCGGAGCGCGAACTGCACGGATTCGAAAAGGATGGGACTGACTGGCACTGAAACGCCGATCTGCGATGTGAGGCGCATCAGCTCGCTTTGTGGATTGAAACGTGTGCAGCGGCCCTCGATTTCGTAGAACCATCCAAACGCGCGCTCAACGGCTTCCTCCGCGCCGGGGCGGACCACACGAATGGTCGCGAGTGTGTCCATTACGATTTGGCTGCGGGTGAACATGTCTACTTGCTGGCCTGGTCGAGAGCCCAGTAAACGGCGCCATAGTAAGCGTACGCGCTTTCCGTGGCGCCGCCGACAGTATCGAACTTCGCCTTCTGGCGGGTGATGACTTTGGCCGGCAGGTTTTCGATTACGTCGCACGAGTAGCGCGTCTGGCAGTTCGTAATTTCAGCCGAGATGATGCGGCCACCCTCGATCACCACCGTGGCCTGAATGTCGCCGTGCTGGCAAGTGCCCCAGGCGGTGTATTTTCCATCCTTCCAAACCCGCGGAGCGGGAGCGGGCGGCGTAGCTTGGGCGGCGGGGGCGGTTGCAACTGCCGGAGCAGCAGGACCGGCCGGATCACTTGCCGCGGTCGCAGTAGTTTGAGCAGCCGGTGCGGACGCAACGCTTGCGGCAGGTTCAGCCTTTGCCTCAGCGGTCGCCGGTGCTGGGGCAGTTGAAGTCGCCGAAACGGGCGCAGGCACCGTTGCGGCAGGCTCGGATGGCGCAGCCTGAGTGGCAGCAGTCTGAGCTACAGCGCTGGGAGCGGGACGATTTACTTTAGACGCAGCGGAGGGCACGGCCGTGACGCGGGCTGCCGCGGGTCGCCCATTAGGTTGGGAAGGGGGCGGCAGAGCACTGGATGCAGCGGACGGGATGTCAACGTCATGCTCGGTCTGCTGGGGGGCCGCGCGCTCCATAAAGCTTTCATAAGTCAGCCGATTGGCAACTGGCCGTGTGCGAACAAAGCCGGCCGTATAAACAGCCAGCACCGCCGCGGAGCTCATGGCCACCAGGCTATTAGCCACCTTCTTGTTGGATCTACTTTCCGCCACGCTGCACCATCTCAGGGTTGTTGTCTTATCAGCTTTTTTACCACGCCGGGGCGCTCGGATGCACTTTGTTCAGGCTCTCCTTGACAGCTTAGGAGAGCCGCAGTATACTCCCCTTAGCATCTTAGGAGTGTTCAAATGTCCAGCCAGGCGCAGATCCTTCCCGGAACGCTCGATCTCCTGATTTTGAAAGCCGTCTCTCTGGGGCCTCTGCATGGGTATGGAGTGCTGTTGCGGATCGGGCAAATTTCCGGCCGCGCGTTGCTGATCGAGCAGGGAGCGCTGTATCCGGCGCTGTTCCGGCTGGTTCGTCAAGGACTGCTGAAAGCAAGTTGGGGCGTTTCGGAGAATAACCGGCGCGCCAAGTTTTATGAACTGACCTCGGCGGGGCGCAAGCGGCTGCGCGAGGAAACGGATGGGTGGAACCGGCTGGCCGCGGCCATGGGTTCCGCGCTGGCTGCCGAACCGGAGGAGCTATGAAACTCCTGGCTTACTTACGCTCGCTATCGGCTCAATTTTTCCAGCGCTCTCAAACCGAGGCCGACTTGGAGGAAGAGCTCAACACCCACATCCAAGCCCGTGCCGACGACCTGGAACGCTCCGGGCTCTCCCGCGCCGAGGCCGAACGGCGCGCGCGCATCGAGTTCGGCGGCCGCGAACGCATCAAAGAGGAAGTCCGCGAATCGCTGGGCGGCAATTTCATAGAAACCATGATGCAAGACGTGCGCTACAGCCTTCGGGTCTTGCGCAAATCTCCCGGATTCACGATCGCGGCGGTGGCGACGCTCGCCCTGGCAATCGGCGCCAACTCGGTGGTCTTCGGTGTCCTGAACGCGCTGATCCTCCGCCCGCTCCAGGTGCCTCAGGCACAGAGCCTGTACAGCGTCGAGATGGGTAGCTCCTGGCACTCCTATCCCGACTATCTCGACCTGCGCGATCGCAACCGCAGCTTCGACGCTCTGGCGGCTTATGCTATCACTCAGGTTGGGATGGACACCGGCGGGAATCCGTCCAGCGACTGGGCCTACGAAACCAGCGGCAACTATTTCGACGCGTTAAGTCTGCAGCCCTACCTGGGCCGTTTCTTTCACGGCTCCGATGAGCACGGCCCCAACAGCGCTCCTTTTATCGTGCTTTCCTACTCCTATTGGCACAGCCGCTTTCAGGATGATCGCGGCGTGGTGGGACGCGTGGTCCGGCTGAACAAGCATCCGTTCACCATCATCGGCGTAGCGCCTCCGGAATTTCACGGGACCGTCTTGATCTTCGCTCCCGATTTCTACGTGCCGCTGATCAACGAAGAGCAAGTGGACGGAGAGAATTATCTGAACGTGCGCGGAACGCGCTGGATTATTACGATTCTGGGACATCTGAAAGCGGGAGTGACTCCGCCGCAAGCGATGGCCGATCTGAACGCGATTGGCTCCTACCTGGAGAAGAACTACCCGACAGAAGATGCGAATGTGAGGTTCTCTTTGAGTCGTCCCAGCCTGGTCGGCGATTTGCTCGGCCGTCCGACGCGAGCGTTCGTGGCGGGATTGATGCTGCTGGCGGTTTTAATCCTGCTAGCCGCCTGTGCCAACCTGGGCAGCCTGTTTGGGGCGCGCGCGGCCGACCGTTCCCGGGAACTTGCTCTGCGCCTGGCGTTGGGATCGAGCCGTATTCGCATTGTGAGGGCGCTATTCACCGAAGCAATGCTGATCTCGCTCGCCGGCGGCGCAGCCGGATTATGGGGCAGCGTGCTGCTCTTGAATCAGCTGAGCGCCTGGCAGCCCTTCGCCAGATTCCCTATCACCGTGCCTGTAAATCCGGACGCAAATGTGTACGTAGTAGCGTTGGCTTTGGCACTTGTGAGCGGAGTCCTCTTTGGTCTAGTACCGTTGCGCCAGGTGCTCCGCACCGATCCCTATCAGATTGTCAAAGCCGGCCGCGGCAGTGCGGACGGACGACGGTTTACCGTCCGGGACCTGTTGCTAGTGGTGCAGATCGCGCTTTGTGCCGTGCTGGTCACTTCTTCGATGGTCGCCGTTCGGGGGTTGCTGCGCTCGCTCAGTAGCAACTTCGGCTTTGAGCCAACGAACACGATGGTTGTCAACGCCGACGTGAAGATGGCCGGTTATAGCGGCGAGCGGGTGCTGCCGATGCAAAGGCGCATCATCGACGGTCTGGAGAAGGTTCCGGGCGTGGAGTCCGTCGGACTCATCGATCAGCCGCCTTTGACCATGGGTGGAAGTACCACCATTGTTTTCACTGACCAAACAACAGACCTGAGGCCATCCACTGCGGCCGCGAATCCGTACATGTACGAGATATCGCCCGAATATTTTCGTGCGGCGGGCACAACTTTGCTCGCGGGCCGTGCTCTTAGCTGGCATGACGACCAAAATTCCCAGCGCGTGGCCGTCGTGAATCGCGAGTTCGCACGCAAGGTGTTTGGCACGGAAGCAAAGGCAGTCGGCGGATATTTCAAGCGGCGCAGTGGCGCGCGCTTCCAGGTGGTCGGAATTGTGGAAGACGGAAAATACTTGACCCTCACCGAAGATCAACGGCCGGCGATGTTCTTGCCAATGTTGCAATCGCCATCGGGCGGCACCTGGTTGGTAGTGCGCTCCAATCGGGATCCCCGCCAACTCGCCCCAGCCCTGAAGAGCGCCCTGCGGGACGTGGACGCTGGGCTGCCTTCTTATATCCAAACCTGGAATCGGGCGATGGATGGAACTCTATTTCCTTCGCGCGTCGCCACCGTAGCGCTGGGTGTGCTGGGCGTGATGGGAGCGATGTTGTCGATGACCGGCATCTTTGGAATGGCGGCTTACTCCGTAAGCAGGCGGCTGAAAGAATTGGGAATTCGCATCGCGATTGGCGCGCAGCCTAAGGAAGTTTTGCAGGCGGCCTTGGGGAGGGCTTTTAAATTGCTGGCTTTTGGTTCGGCGGCCGGATTGATCCTCGGACTATTAGCCACCCGCGTACTGGCTGCCATCGTGTATCAGGCCACGCCGCGAGATCCACTGGTATTGGCCGGCGTCGTTGTAGCGATGGCATTGCTGGGGCTGGTGGCTACGTGGATTCCCGCGCAACGGGCGCTGTCGCTAGATCCATTGACGCTGCTGCGCGAGGACTGAGTCCGCTCTCGCGGTGGCGCGGTCCCAATGCGGCCCCGAGTGCGTGCGCCACGGGGCGGGCGCTGCTAAGATGGGCATTGGTGTTTAAAATAATCTGGCTGATGGCGGCGATGTGTGCGCTGGCGTTTGCGGCGACCTCCACGACGACATCTTCGGCCACAAC
>DATJWJ010000059.1:0-6501 GCA_035501355.1 Bryobacteraceae bacterium
CTCGAATGCTGATGATCTAGGTCTTAATCCCGATGGCTGTTTAGGGTCGGGAGTTGTTTCCGCCGGATGAGGTATCCGGCGGAGCAAAATCTCATCATTACCAATCGCAGGATCATCGATGACGGACACCGAATAACCACATTAGGGGCGCTTCGAAATCTCGCGGATGGCATCGATCGCGCGCTGTGAGTCGGTAGTTACGTCCTCCCAGCTCTGATCCGGTTCGCCAACATCGTCAAAAGCAATCTCGAATTCGCCGCCTCCGCGCATTCTGATCTCCAAATCAGCCGAATCCCGATGCCAATCAAATTGGAGTTGACCGTCTTTTGTAGGCCCAATATCTGGTGTTAGAGCATCAGGAGGCATAACGGCACGCAAAAAAGACCACGCGCGACGCACGGTTTCGTGCTCGACGCGCTTCGCGCCATAGCCATCCCAATTGTCCGGTAGACCCAATATCCAGGCGAGACGACTCTGAACTTTCAAGCACCATCCTGGCGCAGGTGGATCGGCTAGAGTCATCGCCGGATCAGTGGGCGGCGCGAACTCGACATAGCCGGGCCGTTCATACGCCCGATGCAATGCGAAATAATTCAGCCCCGCGCTTTGGCCGTCAAACGATGCATCAAGTAGCAACATCGGTACGCCCCCATACTTTGTGCATTTCGGGCGTCGTTAGCGCCGCGAAGGCGCAAACGATGGTACGTCGACCGGCGTCAAAGAAATTCAAAGCACCATCCAGGGTAGGGGACATGGGGCGGCCGCGAGCTAGCAGCGTAAATTGGAAATCCGGGGTCCGATTATGCATCGCAGGTTGAACGAGCGTATGCAGGCGGCCAAAGGGGCGCTGATTTTCATCAGCCAAGATATATCTCGCCCGGAAACCAAGATCTTCCAATGCAGGAAGGGAATCACGAGCATCCGGAACTCGCAATCGCGAAAACACCCTTTCCGCTCCAGCATATCCGCCACGCTCTGTCGAGGCTTCTATCCGATTGATATAGCTTATTTCGCACTGATCGATGATTGGATCAGTAAGCCCAGCCCGAGCTATCAACGCCAGAAAGGCCCTCGTGTGGCTTTCAAAACCCTTTCGAATCGATTCATATCGCGGGTAATCGATGCCGCGGTCTTGTTTCCGCCAATTGTGAACAAACCGATCATTTTGAATTTGCAATAATCGCTCGCCATCGCGGCTTGCCAGCGCCAAACGCACATTTATGTCGGGTGATCCGCCGAATTGAAATTGAAATGCTGGCGGCGCCGATGGCTGGCCACTAAAAACTTCTAAATCGTGGCCAAGTGGCTGCTGAAAACGGATTTGCGGAAACTGATCAGCAAACTCGACGCAGCACCCTTTCAAAAACGTCCCATCAATTCCGGCTATCGGCTCAAATTGAATGGAAAGGTAAACCTCCGTGACCGGCGGAGACCGGAAGTTCGGGAGATCATCTGGCCGCGCCATCATCACACAGACCCTACCACAGATGCATGTGTAGAGAACACGTGGCCATTCAAGAGGCGTTCCAGGTCCTAAAGCGTAAAAACATCTTGACGCGCGCGGTTGGCACGGGCCTCTAGGAGCTGATCACTTCAAGCAGATCGGCTAGTTTCGACATGGCCGCTCGCGCGGCGGCAGCTTCGCCTCCAACTGCGCCACGCCGTCCATCCGCACTGAATACCAGTCGTCACACCGAGTTTTGCCGTCTTGAAGCCTGCGCCAATGCGTTAGGTCAAGCATCCATTCTGCCACCAGGACCAACCGATGCGAGCTATCGTCGATCCGTTCCTCGAATTCCTGGAGGTCTTCCGGGTGCGTCCAAGGATCGGCTTCCTGGTCGTTTGGCTCGGAAACGAAGAAGGTCATCACGCTGCTCTTTTCACGGCCTTGCGAGCCAACGTTTTCGGCCGCCCTGCGCTGTTGGCGCGACATGCCAGCCTCGGCCGGCGCGGTGCCGGCGATCGGCGGGATCAGCGCCCCGATTTGCTCAGGGGTGAGCGCATCAGCTTCCTTCGCGAAGGCCGCAGCCAAATCGATTTCCTCGTCACCACGCTCGATGCGCGCTACCACGGCGGCGGCGGCATCGTACGAGGCCGCCATTGCCAAGATGCCGCCGCTGCGCCTGGCGATCGTCAAACGGAGCAAACGACACAAGGGGTTTCGTCGTCCTGCCGCGCCGCTGGGTGATCGAGCGCACTGGTTTGGACGTAACCGGCGGCCTGCCAAGGACTTCGAGAACCTTGCTGGCCATGTTGTCACCCCTCGCCTCCATCCAGTTTGCCCTGCGGCGGCTTGCCAGGGGTGTAGACCCTGACAGTCAGTCGAGATAATGCCGACTATGGTTCCGGCTAGCGGCCGCCGTCGGATCAGATTGCTGCCCTTCCTAGAACGACCTGGATGGACCGCAGTGCGCGGATTTCGTTGAAAAACTCCGCAAGCAGAATTCGAAAATCTGCCAGTATCGGCCTTTCCGCGACCGCGGGCTACAGCGCGCCCCGGCGGGGGCCTCGTGTGCTGGCGTCGACGATTGCAGACGGATGGACCGCGCGGGGGAATCATGTCGTAGTTTGGGCTTTCGTTCGAAGGCACATTGTGGCGTGACTAGTTTGGACCCCCGCGTCGTTGAGAGCTTGCGCTCGGCCCATGACGGGCAAGTGAGCCGCGGCGAGCTGCTTTCAACGGATCGCCTTCAGGCGGGCTACGCCGCCTTTCGGGCTCGCTTTGGGCCGGATGTGCTTAAATCGTTGGACGGTCCGGGACTGCTGCATACGATGCATGCTCACGGGAATAGGGAAAGTCTGGTCTATTGGTTGGAGTTCAAGAACGACGATGAATTTCCTGGACAAAAGTTCGGGAGTATCGCCGGCGGCAGCGCGCACAAATTTGGTCTGTTTCGGCGGAGGGAGACGGAACAATGGGTGCAAGGTTCGGTCAACCACGAAAAGAATATCTCCGAAGCTGATGCGGTAGTCATCGCGCGCCGCCACCGAGACCAGCTGATGGCTGGTATCAACTTGCTTGAAGGCGTAGCCGCCGCGGCGGATGACGCCGCTTATCTTGCCTTGCAAGGAGCGCTCGAAGAGCAGGCGCCGGATATCTGCGGTCTAGCCTGGGCTCACAAATATTGGAGCCTGCTCTTTCCTGAGAAGCTTGACGATTACCACAACGCGCGGTGGCAGCGGCACCACCTGGTGCGGGTGCTGGAAGAGCCGCCGCCGGAGGATGGCCTGTATGTGTGCGCTGGTCGGTTCGTGAGGCTCGCCGCCGAATTGGCGTGGCCAATGAACCATCTCACGAGTGCACTCAATGAGCGCGACGGGAACCCCATTCGCTACTGGCGGCTCGGCACCCGCGTTGGCGAGGGGCCGTTCATTTGGCCGGCGATGCGCGACGGGTCCTACGCAGCTATCGGTTGGGATGCACTTGGGGATTTGTCCGAGGTCGCCGAGGGTGAGCATGTCAGGGAATCGGTGCGATCCCTGCTTGAGCAGGAATACCCTGGCGATGCTCGTATTATCTCCCGAAAGGCGGGGGAGATCCGGGATTTCATCGAGCGAACACAGGCCGGCGACGTGATTGTGGCTGCCGACGGCCAGCGGGTGCTCGGGGTTGGACGCGTGACCGGCCCTTACCGGTACGAAGACACGGAGCCTAGCGGTGCGCCCCATCGGAGAGCCGTGGAATGGAGTTCGACCGCCGAATGGAATCTGCCGACGAGCGAGGGATTGCGAACGACCTACTTTCAGATCGGTCGGCATATAAACAATATCCTCGAAATCGAGCGCCGGCTGCTCGACGGCGATACGACATCGACGCCGAAGCTTGGCCCGGCGGCGCCTACGCCCGCATTGCGGCTGGATGGCATCCCCGGCCGGATACAAGCCATCCTGGAGCGTAAGGGCCAAGCGATCCTCTTCGGGCCGCCAGGGACGGGAAAGACCCACTGGGCGCGCCGAACTGCCCGCGATCTTGCCGCGATCGGCGCGTTCGGCCGGCGTTTTGAAGAGTTAAGCGCTGGCGAACGCGGCGAAGTCGAAGGAACGGAACAGTCCGCTGGGCTTGTGCGGTGGTGCACCTTTCATCCGGCATATGGGTATGAAGATTTCATCGAGGGCTTCCGGCCGGAGCAGAGTGCGACCGGACAATTGGTGTTCGAACGCCGCGCCGGAATTTTTAAAACAATCTGCGACCTGGCCGGGCGCACGCCGGACAGGAAGTTCGTGTTGGTGCTCGACGAGATCAATCGGGGGGATATCCCCCGGATTTTCGGCGAGCTGCTCACGTTGCTAGAGCGCGATAAGCGCGGTCTAAAGCTGAATTTAGCGCTCTCGGGCAACAGTTTCGCCGTGCCGGCCAATGTCTATTTGATCGGGACGATGAACACGGCTGACCGCTCGATCGCGCTGCTCGACACTGCGTTGCGGCGGCGCTTCGGCTTCGTCGAGTTGATGCCCGACGCTTCCGCGCTCGGTGGGGCGTCGGCCGGTGGTGTACCTCTTGGACCCTGGCTCACAGCGCTGAACGACCGGGTACGAACGCATCTCGGACGGGATGCGCGGAACCTTCAGGTTGGACATGCCTACCTCCTGCAGGACGGCCATCCGGTGACCGATTTCGCGCAGTTTGTGCGAGTGCTGGCAGAGGATCTGGTGCCTCTGTTGGAAGAGTACTGCTATGAGGACTACGGCGCGCTGGCGCGCATTCTAGGCCCAGGGCTGGTCGACGAAGCCGGTCAGCGTATTCGGGAAGAGCTATTCGCGGCCGGCAGGAGGGCAGAGCTTGTGCAGGCTCTGCTGGAACCGGCGCCGGAGATCGTAACGACGGCGGCGGCGGCAACCCCGGAAGAGGTGGAGCAAACGCCGGAGGCGGAAGAGCCTGAGGCGTGATCATGATCAGCCTGCGCGAGTGGCAGACCGCTCGCCCAGATGAGGGAAGCTTGCTGGCCGAGCAGTCGCTCGCGGGGCTTCCGTCGGGACGGCGGCTGGCCGAAGAATTGTCAAAAACCGGCCGCATGGAAGTGCTTGAACTCGCGCGCGGCCTTGAACTGCGCGCAACGTCGTTTGTCGGGCGGATCTCCCTGGGCGACATCTCGGTGACGGTCCATCCCAAAATCACTGGCGGACCGCTCCTGAGCCTATTTCGCTACGCCTACGGTTTGCGAAACCTCGACCTTTACGGTCCGGTTGATTTCGGCTCCTCTTCGTGGAGTTTCCAGGATCTGCTCGTCCATCAGTTAGCCGCCGAAGCGGGCGAGTTGCTCGACCGCGGGCTTCATCGCGACTACGAACGTGTTGAGGACGATCTGGCCAGCCCGCGCGGCCGGGTCGATTTCACCCGCTACCTGCAAACGATTCAGCGTGTGCGGGTGAGATTGCCGTGCGCGCATCATCCGCGCACGGAGGACACGCTGCTCAACCGGGTGCTTCTCGCGGGAATCCATTTTGCGGCAGACCTGGCGGCCGATGGTGAGCTCAAAGGACATATGCGGCGGCTGAGTAAACGGCTCGGCGAGGCGGTCAGCGAACAATGGCTTGATGCGTCACTCATCGCGGAGGCATGGCGGTCGGTGGACCGCCGGACGGTGGTCTACGAACCGGCCCTGACGCTCATTGAGTTGTTGTTGGACGGGCAGGGTGTGGCCTTGGACGAACAAGGCAGCCGGATGCGGCTTAAGGGCTTCCTTTTCGATATGAACCGCTTTTTCCAGGCGCTCTTGTCGAGATTCCTCCGGGAAAACTTAAGGGGAGTCGAAGTCCACGACGAACGTCGCCTCACGGGGATATTTCGGTATCGACCGGGTGAAAATCCGCTAGGTCGGCGAGATCCGACGCTCCGTCCAGATTTTGTGCTGATGCGGGGCGCGGAGACAGTCTCCGTACTGGACGCGAAGTATCGGGATCTGTGGGAACAACCGCTGCCGCGCGAGATGCTCTATCAACTGGCTCTCTATGCTCTCGGGCGCACCGGTGAGCGGGCATCCTCCATTTTGTACCCGACGGTTGAGGCGGCCGCGCGCGAACAGACTATCGTCATCCAGGAACCTGTGCGGGGCACCGAGCGCGCGCGCGTGACCCTGCGCCCCGTGAATTTGCTGCGGCTGGACCAACTCCTGCGCGCCGGACCGGCGGCGCAGCCACAGCGCGCAGAACTCGCGGGAAACCTGGCGGGTTGCTAAGCGTGATCGGAGCTCACGCCGCGCTGTCTAACCCGATGCAGTGTTTATGCTATCGCGTTGGCGGTTTTGGGGCAGATTGAGCCGTCCTTCACTGCGGAGTTTTGAACGGCCGGGGTCGGATCAGAAAGCGGGCTTCTGCGTTCGATGATTTTTGACGATGGGGACTTTTGAGGCAGGGCGCTCAGCTTGGAAAGCAGCGTGCAAAAGTGACCCGGCTTTGGGGGTGATCAGCGTCGAATAGTGACCCAGCCCCGAATCGTCGAATGCTCCTCCTGGTTGTGCTTGGGGGAGCGGACCGGGGATGGTGACGGTGGAAACGATTGGC
>DATJWJ010000060.1:0-6746 GCA_035501355.1 Bryobacteraceae bacterium
GCAATCCTACCGTAGAGGCCGATGTGCATCTCTCCGATGGCGCCGTTGGACGCGCTGCCGTTCCTTCCGGAGCTTCCACCGGCGAACACGAAGCGGTGGAGCTGCGCGACAACGACCCCAAGCGCTACCTTGGCAAGGGCACGCGCAAAGCGGTTCAGAATATCAATAAGAAGATCGCTCTGGCGGTCTTTGGCATGCGCGCTGACGATCAAGCTGCCATCGACCGCAAGCTGATCGACCTGGATGGCACACCCAACAAAAGTAAGCTGGGCGCCAACGCCATCCTGGCAGTCTCGATGGCCACCGCACGTGCCGCCGCACAATCCCAAAGGACGCCGCTTTATCGATATCTGGGTGGCATCAGCGCGAACCTGCTGCCCGTTCCCCAAATGAATATCCTTAACGGAGGCGCGCACGCCGACAACTCCGTCGACCCGCAGGAGTTCATGATCGTCCCGCACGGAGCGTCGAAATTTTCCGAAGCCCTCCGCATGGGCGCCGAGGTCTTCCATACCTTGAAAAACGTGCTGAAGAAGCGCGGCTACTCCACTTCGGTGGGCGATGAAGGCGGCTTCGCTCCTAATCTCAAATCCAACGATGAAGCGCTGGACGTAGTCATGGAAGCCATCACCAAGGCCGGTTACAAGCCCGGGTCGGACATCAGCATCGCGCTCGATCCCGCCGCCAGCGAATTTTTCGATCAGGCCAGCGGCAAGTACATCTTCAAGAAGTCCGACAAGAGCCAGCGCACGCCCGATCAGATGGTGAAGTTCTGGGCTAAATGGGTGGAGCAGTATCCCATCATTTCCCTCGAAGACGGCATGGCCGAAGACGATTGGGACGGCTGGAAAACCATGACACAAGCCCTCGGCAAAAAGGTCCAGTTAGTCGGCGACGACATATTTGTCACTAACACCGAACGGCTGGCGCGCGGCATCGAGCAAGGCATTGCCAATTCGATTCTCATCAAGGTGAACCAGATCGGCACGCTCACCGAAACGCTGGAAGCCATGGAAATGGCCGTGGCCGCAAACTACACCAACGTCATCTCCCACCGCTCGGGCGAGACCGAAGACGCCTTCATCGCCGACCTCGCGGTCGCCACGCGCGCCGGTCAGATCAAAACCGGTTCGGTCAGCCGAACGGACCGCATCGCGAAATACAACCAGCTCCTGCGCATCGAAGAGGAACTGGGGGACGCCGCCCGTTTCGCCGGCCGGAAAGCGTTCCATCAATAATGCAAGGCCAAAAGAAGCCGCTAGTCCTGACCATCCTGGATGGCTGGGGCTACTCGCCGGTGCGCGAGGGAAACGCCATCGCCGCCGCCCGCAAACCCACCTACGACGCGCTGCTGCGTGAATATCCCAACACCTTGATCCACACCTCCGGGCCTTCCGTCGGTCTTCCCGAAGGCCAAATGGGCAACAGCGAAGTGGGCCATCTCAACATCGGCGCGGGCCGCGTCATTTATATGGACGTCACGCGCCTGGACCGCATGATCGCATCCGGGGATTTTTTCCAGAACCCGGTCCTGCTCGATTCCATGCGCCACGCCCGCACGCATCGCCTGCACCTGATGGGACTGTGCAGCGACGGCGGCGTGCATTCCCAGCTTACGCATCTCTACGCTCTGCTAAAAATGGCCAAGCAGCAGGGCGTCGAGCAGGTTTTCGTGCACTGCTTCATGGACGGCCGCGACACGCCGCCCGAAAGCGGCGCCGGCTACATCGAACAATTGCTGAAAGAGATGCGGCAAATCGGTGCTGGCAAAATCGCCTCTGTAAGCGGGCGCTACTACGCCATGGATCGCGACAAGCGCTGGGATCGCATTGAGCGCGCGTTCGGCGGGATGGTGCTCGGCCAAGGCGAAAAAGTCACGGATCCGGTGGCTGCGGTGAAGCGATCTTACGAGCGCGGCGTCACCGACGAATTCATCGAGCCCATCACCATGGTCGACGATCGCGATCAGCCCGTGGGCCTGATCCGCGACGACGACGCCTGCATCTTTTTCAATTTCCGCGCCGACCGGGGCCGCGAAATGACCATGGCGCTCACCGACGCCACGCTCGAGAAACCGTCGCGGTCCCTCGCTCCGAAGAACCTCCACTTCACCACCATGACCGAGTACGACAAGAGCTTTCGGGTTCCCTTCGTACTGCCGCGCGAGCATCCCAACAACATCCTGGCGGATGTCATGGCGCAATTGAATTGGAAGAACCTGCGCGTCGCCGAGACGGAAAAATACGCCCACGTCACTTACTTCTTCAACGGCGGCAACGAACAGCCCTATCCCGGCGAGAGCCGCGAGATGATTCCGTCGCCCAAGGTCGCAACCTACGACTTAAAGCCCGAGATGAGCGCGGCTGGCGTCACCGCGGCGGTGGTCAAGGCCATCGACCAGCGCGGTTTCGACCTGATCGTCATGAATTACGCCAACGCCGACATGGTGGGCCACTCCGGGAAAATGGCTCCGACGGTGCAAGCGGTGGAGGCCGTCGACGCGGGCCTCGGCGAGATATACGCAGCCCTGCGCCGTTCGGGCGGTTCCTGGATCATCACCGCGGACCACGGCAACGCGGAAACCATGATCGACCCGGTCACTAAAGGCCCGCACACCTACCACACCACCAATCGCGTGCCGTTTGTCTTGGTGGATGAAAGCATGCGCCCTTTGCGGACGGGCGGCGCGTTGCAAGACATTTCGCCCACCATTCTCGGTTTCCTGGAAGAAAAGCAACCCAAGGAAATGACCGGACGCGATCTGCGCCTGTGAACTTCTGGCGCCGCGCCGGTGAATCTGCAACACTCTATGGTTATGATGCGTGCCTCTTTGCGTTCCTCCGCGGCTGTTTTGTTTATGGTGAGCGCTCCGGCGCTGGCCCAACGCGCCCGCGATCTCGGCGTTCCCTTTGAGGGCACCCCCGGCCAGTTTAATGCCATCACCGACATCGCCGGCATCGAAGTCGGCCATACAACTCTGATTGAAGGCGATTCAGTCCGCACCGGCGTGACGGTGATTTGGCCGCGCGGCCGCCAGTCGGACGATCCCACCTTCGGCGGCTGGTTCTCACTGAACGGCAACGGCGAAATGACCGGCACTACCTGGGTGGAAGAGTCGGGGTTCGTAGACAGCCCCATCTTCATCACCAACACGCACAGCGTGGGCACCGTGCGCGACTCCTACATCCGCTGGCAGGCCGATCATCATCGCCGGCCCGGCACGAATTCCGTCGGGGATGGCTTTTGGTCGCTGCCCATCGTGGCCGAGACCTATGACGGGTTCCTGAACGACACCAACGGTCAGCACGTTAAGCCGCAGAACGTTTTCGATGCGATCGATAATGCGCGCTCCGGCCCGGTGCCTGAGGGCAACGTGGGCGGCGGCACCGGAATGATCTGCTTCGGCTTCAAAGGCGGAATCGGGACGTCCTCGCGCGTGGCCGGGAAATACCATGTAGCGGCGTTGGTGCAATGCAATTGCGGGAGCAAGCGCCAGCTCACCATCGCGGGCGTGCCGGTGGGCCGGGAACTGGATCGCCCGGCGGTCGCCTCCATCCCGAAGCCACTCGAAGATCGCGGCTCGATCATTATCGTGATCGCCACCGATGCGCCGTTATTGCCGAATCAGACCAAACGCCTGGCCCGCCGTGCCTCGCTCGGTCTGGCACGTCTCGGATCGGTCTCCGGCAACGGATCCGGCGACATCTTTATAGCCTTTTCTACCGCCAATCCGAAGGCTGCGGCGCCTTCCGGCGAACTCGCCTCTATCAGCATGCTCCCCAACGATGCGATGGGACCCATCTTCGAAGCCACCGTGCAGGCCACCGAGGAAGCTATCGTCAACGCGATGGTCGGGGCGCGCGATATGACCGGGGTCTCCGGCCACACGGTCACTGCCTTGCCGCATGATGGCCTAAGGCAGGCGCTCCAGAAGTACAATCGGCTAGCGGAGCCGGCGGCCCGGTAGCGGGCTTGCGTCAGTACACGCCAAAAAGCACCCGAGAAACTGCGCCAAATCAGCCACATCCAGCTTCCGGCAACCCAAGCCCCTCAGCATGCGAAGCTCATCGGCTGGCATAGGACTTGCTTCGTTGTGGAATCAGAATGAAGCAAAGCCGCCCTCAAGAGATGGCATCTCTGAAGGAGAAAAATCGTGGATAAACAATTGTCGGATGTTTCGGTTGCAGGCCTCGGACGGTCGAAGTTCGCAAGCATCGCTCCCGGGAATGAGAGGTTCGCCTTTTTGTATGTGGTGATTGCGGCCGGCGCTACCGCGAGCGCCATGATCTACAGTGGAATCGCAGGCCTGGCGTGGTCGCGGAGCTTATTGATGGTGATTGGCGCGGTGGTGGTCGGTTGGGCGGTTCTATTCAGCGTTCTGGAAGTGCGCCGGCTGGCTCAAACCCCCGACGAGGCCGCCAAAGCTCGCGAAGACGCGTCCAATCCATATTCTGCCAGGACGGTAGTGGTTGAGCCGCCAACGGCTGACCCCTACCCGCACCACGAGGATTACGTGCAAAGCTCGGGCTTCGATCAAGGGCAGCTAACGTCTCGGATTGCTGACACTACGCCCTTGATCGGTAAATTTGAAAGGCGCGGACGCAAAACATAAGCAACTGCTGGCCGATAGCGGGGACAGTCGCTGGCGTCAAACGATTTCTGCGTGTGTTTGAGAAGCTGGCGACTGGCTAATCGCAGCCAGTGTCTTTTCGTGTAGAGTCTGGTTCAACTCCAGACCAAGGATGTACTTGGACCCTCGGCGTGTCACGCTTTTCAACTGCGCCGAACCAGAAAGCTTGAGTTCGTCAACTTTCAGAAAGATCCGCGATTGGGCCGGGATTGCAACTGGAGCCTCGACACGCAGGCCGCCTGCGGAAAGGTCCAGGCATCGAGCTTGAGCATAGCGTGGCTCGCCGCCCTCATCCCACGCGAGGCGGACCGGCCCGGCGTAGCTGACCCGGGCGTGGCGGCGGGAATTACCAGTTCGCATGGACATAGACTTATATAATTCTTTATCGGTTAAATCCGCTGATTCTTTAATAAATGCGGCTGCTTCTAAATCGACTAAAAAATTAACGTATAAGCTCTTCTCCAACGACGCCCGCAGCTCCGCCGCCAGGCGCTTGGTCGGAAGCCATACCTGAAACCGTTGCCTCGGCCAGAGCTCTCAGGCCGCTATCTTCCAGCAATTCCACCATCGCTCGAGTCAAATCCGGATCGAATTGTTTCCCACTCCGTTTTTTGAGCTGTATGATGGTGGCCCCTACCTTGCGCAGAATGTGGCCCGGCACACCGATTTTCCCAATGTCGTGCAATTGCGCGGCGTGCCGGATCAATTCCACAAATTCAGAACCGCAGCGGCTGGCGGCCGCCAGAGCAGCGGCCGGATTTCCCACGCGGCGCGTGTGTTCGGCTGTATCCTGATCCCGATATTCGCCCGCCAGCGCGAGGCGGTCCAGAATCTCGATTCTCGATTCCGCCAACTGGCGCGTGCGTTCCTGAACCTTGCGCTCCAGCTCTTCGTTCTGCTCGCGAACGCGTATGTGCAGCAGCCTGGTTTCCAGCAGATTTCTGAGTCGGAGTATCACTTCGGAAAGGTCCAGCGGCTTGGTCAGGCCGGCATAACGCCAGTCCGTCGTTTTTGGGCCAGAAGTAGCAGTGCCTTAATGGTTAGATAGGCGGCGCGAAGCGATTCTGAACGGAGATGAGACCACCACGCTCGCATGCTGCTTTCAACGTGCCGCAACGTCCAGTTTGGAGGCTGCGGGCAAGCCATCCATGATGGGCTATCGGCGGTTAAACATGACGCTTTAGCGCGGTTCACATCAATCCGTTCTCGGCGCGCAGTCGCAGGCGCCGCAAAGCACGCCGTCAAGCGTCCTTCGGCATCACGTGAAATATCTCCACACCCACCTGAAAACGCCCGTCCACCAGTGGCGTGCAGTGCCGAACGATCCCGAATCCCACGCTCGAGTCGCCCTCCAGCGTTATGATCTCGCCTGGCCCTAACGGCGTAGCCATCTCCAGGCCGACACCCTGCATCGATAGATCAACTACTGTGGCGGCGAGAGTCGAGTACAAGCTGACCGCCTGAACTTGAACTTCCTGAGTCAGCGGATATCTCTCGGTGCCTCGCAGATCGCGTTTATTGATATTTGCAAGCACGACGGAGAGTTCGTATTTTCCCGCTTTCGGCTGGCACGAGACGATTTCCGCATAGCGGGCCACCGCGCCAAATTCGATAGAGACACTGCCTTCCGCGAGAGGCTGCTTGACAAGAATCGACAGCCCGTGCGGCTGGATATTCTGGATGATCCCGGCTACTCTGGCACGAGATGTCGTGATTAAGACCGCGATCCCCCGGCCGAGGGAATTCTTAGCCTCGTGGTTCGCTTCGGGAGTCTCAGTGAGAGCGTCTGTCGCCGGTGAACATCCGGTGGATCGAGTTGCATCCCGCATGGCCGCATGACAGTGCATGCAAAGATCCACTCCAGGCCTTAGGATAGCGGCCGCGTTTCATACCATTGATAGAACTGCACCTTGTCTTGACATGCCTGAGTTGCGCGCTGCGGTGAATATCGTATGCCTCTCTTAAGACCGGAGTTGCATACTATTGGACACTTTGGCGCGGGCGTGCGTTATTATGACGCACCGCGAAACGGTGAATTTCTTCTCTCTTAGTGGCGCTGTTATAAACTGGCTGTAAATGTATAAACGGAACCACGTGTCGTTCCCAGCCCTGCTAG
>DATJWJ010000061.1:0-38848 GCA_035501355.1 Bryobacteraceae bacterium
AACACTTCCGGGTCAACATCTAAAGCCAGCAAGGCTGCGATCACAAAGCAGGTGTAAAGCAGGATCGCATCCGAAAACAGAAGTGCGACCACGCTGTTGGGAATTGAAACGCGGAAGAGCCGGATCATCGCAGCTGCACCAGCCGGCGCGGCGCGGCGCCCTGAATATCAAGCGCAGGGATGCGATGTTGCAATGGCATGCGGCGCCTGCCGCGCGTGCGCGAGAAACCAATCGTAGGTTTCTGCAATACCCTGCTCCAGACCAGTTGAGGCATGCCAGCCCATGGCCTGAAGTCGCGATCCATCCAGCAATTTCCTCGGGGGCCCATCCGGTTTGGACGCGTCGAAAGCCAGACGCCCCTGATATCCGATCACGCGCTGCACTAATTCGGCCAGCTCGCGAATAGTCACATCGGTGCCGGCGCCGACATTGATAATCTCCGGCTCATCGTAGTGCAGCATGAGAAACACCGCTGCGTCGGCCAGATCATCCACAAAGAGAAATTCGCGCCGCGCCGCGCCGCTGCCCCACACCACCATTTCGGGGGCCTGCTCGATGCGGGCCTGGTGCGCCTTGCGAATCAAGGCCGGCAGCACGTGCGAAGATTCGAAATCGAAATTGTCGCCAGGGCCGTACAAATTGGTCGGCATCAGGCTGATGGCTCGAAATCCGTATTGCCGCCAATAGGCTTGCGCCAGCTTGATGCCGGCGATTTTCGCAATCGCGTACCATTCGTTAGTCGGCTCCAATGGCCCGCTCAGGAGAGCCTCCTCACGCATCGGCTGCGGCGCCAGGCGCGGGTAAATGCAGGACGAGCCTAGGAATTCAAGCTTCTTCACGCCAGCACGGTAAGCCGCGTCGATGACGTTCAGCTCGATGGCCAGGTTGTCGCGCAGAAAGTCCGCCGGGTAGGTGCTGTTGGCCAGAATTCCGCCCACCTTCGCGGCAGCCAGGAACACATACTCGGGCTTCTCGGCGCGGAAGAACGCCTCCACCGCGGCTTGGTTGGTTAGATCCAAGTCTGCGCGGTCGCGTATGATCAGCCGCGTATACCCGCCGCTTTGCAAACGCCTGCAAATCGCGGAGCCAACCAGGCCTCGATGCCCGGCGACGTAAATGCGGCTCGACTTATCCATGCGAAGCACCGCGCAGAAATACCTTGTGGCCGGCCTGTGTCAGCGTCTGCTCCTGGCGCGCCAGCTCCAGGTCGTGGTCCAGCATCAGGCGGACCAACTGCCCGAAACTGACCTTGGGCCGCCAACCCAGCGTGCGCTCGATCTTGGATGGATCCCCGCGCAACTCATTGGGCTCGGCCGGCCGCAAATAGCGCGCGTCGCTTTCGACGAACTGCTTCCAGTCGAGGTCGCACAGGCCCGCTGCCACATCCAGAAAGTCGCGTACGGAGTGCGATTCACGCGTGGCCACCACGTAGTCCGAGGGCTCGGGCGCCTGCAGCATCATCCACATTGCCTCCACATAATCGCCCGCATAGCCCCAGTCCCGCCGCGCATCCAGGTTGCCCAGGAAAAGCTTGTTCTGAAGTCCCAGTTTGATGCGGCCGAGCGCGCGCGTGATCTTGCGCGTGACGAACGTTTCGCCGCGCCGCTCCGATTCATGATTAAACAAAATGCCGTTCGCGATGAAGAGCGAGTACGACTCGCGGTAGTTCACCGCGTACCAGTGCGCGGCCGCTTTGCTGACCGCATAAGGACTGCAGGGATGAAACGGAGTCGACTCGTTTTGCGGGGGCGCCGCTGCGCCGAACATTTCCGACGACCCGGCTTGATAAAACCGCGCCGGTCGCTTGCTCGAACCGACGTAATCCCGAAACGCGTCCAGCAGACGCAAAGCCCCCATCGCCACCACGTCGGCCGTGTACTCGGGCTGATCGAAGCTCACCCGCACGTGAGACTGGCCGGCCAGATTGTAGATCTCGTCCGGCTGCACTCTCTCGATGATGTGCCGCAGCGCCGAAGCTTCGGTCACGTCGCCGTAATGCAGAATTAGATTGGTCTTTTCGTGCGGATCGTGATAGATGTTATCCAGCCGCTCGGTATTGAATGTGGACGCGCGGCGCACCACGCCGTGCACATGATATCCCTTAGACAGCAAAAACTCGGCCAAGAACGAGCCGTCTTGCCCCGTGACTCCAAAGATCAGCGCGGTCTTGGCCATTACGCTCGAACCTCGGAGCCGGCCCCAACAGCTGCCGCGCTCTGTAGCGAACCGTTTACCACCGGCATCACCGGAATCCCGCTGTTGCGAATTTTTTGCATGATTTCCTCATTCTGCTTTTGCGCCAGCACGAGGTGATCCGCCCAGCTCAAGATTTCCTCCAGGCCATACAATAAGCGCTCGATGTGCGGAATGGCTTCCAGAACGAAATTGCGGTTCGACCCATAAATGCGGTCCAGCGCGATCTGGGGATCGAATACGCGCACGTCGCGGCCTTTGCCGATAAGCTGCTCCAGCAGCGTCACCACCGGGCTCTCGCGCAGATCGTCGGTGTTTTCCTTGAATGCCAAGCCGATGACGCCGATTCGCCGGGCTCCTAGATCCAGCACGGCTTCGATGGCGCGTTTCAGATGCTCCTGGTTGCTTGAGATAGTGGACTCCACCAGCGGCAGCTTCAAATCCAGACGGCCCGCGCGATAAATCAGAGCGCGCAGATCCTTGGGAAGACAGGAGCCGCCGAACGCAAAGCCGGGTTTGAGATAAGCCGGCGAAATATTCAACCTTACATCGTCGCACAGCGTGTCCATCACTTCGTGGCCGTCAACGCCCAGGCGCTCGCTCAGCGCTCCGATCTCGTTGGCAAAGGAGACCTTGACGGCGTGAAACGCATTGCAGGCGTACTTGATCATTTCAGCCGCGCGCAGCGAGACCAGACGCGGCGGAATACCCAGGGGCGCGTACAGCTCGGCCACTTTGCGCACGGCGTCTTCGTCGGAGCCACCCACCACCACCAGGGCCGGCTCGACAAAATCCTTGACGGCCGAGCCTTCCCGCAAAAATTCGGGATTCGACACTACGCGAACACCCGAATGCTGCGCGAAGGCCGGCAGCACTACCTCTTCGCAGGTGCCTGGAAAGACGGTGCTGCGGATGGCGACGATCAGCGGCTTCCGGCGGCCCGGAATCTGCGCGGCAATTTCATCGATAGCACGCCCGAGTTGACCCAGGCCCAGGTTTCCGTTCTTTTCCGATGGTGTTCCAACACAGACCAGAGCGATGTCGGCGTCCACCATCGCCTGGGCGGATGTGGAGGCCGAGAGCAGACCTTTTTCGATGCCTTCGTGCACCAGATCTTCGAGCCCCGGCTCATAAAAAGGAGCCCGCCCGTTCAAGACGTTGTCGACTTTATGCTGGTCCCGGTCGATACCGAGCACCCGATGTCCTAGGCTGGCTAAACAGGCAGCCGTCACGCACCCGACGTATCCCAGACCGAGCACGGCAATTTGATTCGAAGTGGCCGTTTGCAAAGATATTTCCCTAGACTTCAGTGTGCAATCCGGACGAAGCGTCTCATCCCCGCTGCGCTGGCTACGGCGGCCAGCCTTGGTGAGAGGCGATTTCTATATTGTGACATGCCACCGGCATGCAGGAACCTATTCGAGCCCGCTGTTCAGTCAGATAACGGCGATCGGGAAATGCGGACAAAGCCGGGGCGCAAAACCACAAATGTCCCATTCAATTCGGCACCTCGTTCCGTGACCAGCCGCGTTACAGCCGCCGCTAATGTCTTCCTGGCGCCAGCTGGAAATCGGATCAGGACAACGCCGGCGTTCCTTGTGTGCGCAGCAAAGGCAAGCCAGCCGAAGTCTTTGTCTTCGGTCAGCAGAATACGCCTTTCGTTGTAGGCGGTCTCCATTAGTTCATGGTCAACCGAACGTTGCCTGAATTCGCTTACCGCGAGCACGTCGTGACCGAATGCCCGCAACGTTCGAACGACTGCAAAATCGCAGCTCTCGTCCGCCAGAAATCGCATCCGGAACGGCCTATTCAGCGCTCAGTGGAAATGTTTCTTCGTGGGCGACCGCATCCGCGGCGTAGGCCAGGCAGGCACGCACGTCCGCCTCCGTGGCCCTGGGGTACGCGTCGAGGAGATCGGCCACCGTTGCGCCCTCGGCAAGTTTGCGAAGGACAAGTTCGACCGGGATGCGAGTATTACGGATAACTGGCTTTCCCAGCATCACCGACGGATTGATCTCGATGCGGTCCGTCATGGTTCCCTTTCATGGTGATTTTAGCAGGGACGCTCCGGATGGGAAAGGTCAGGTTGCTTCCTGAGGCGCCAATTCAGATTGCCGTCATACTTGACTCAGGAGGTGCTGTTTGTCTATGCACTTTATCGTGCGGTTCCAACCGCAGCCTGGCAAAGAGAGCGAGTTTCGGGAAGAGTTGCTACGGGTGGTCGAGCCAACCCGGGCTGAGCCTGGTTGTTTGAACATCCACATATTCGAATCGGTGCGCGAGCCGTTCGTCTTCGCGATTCATTCCGAGTGGGCCGATGAGGCCGCATTTGAATTGCATGCGCGTCTGCCGCACACGGTTCGATTTCTGGGAGCGGCCAAAGCCTTGCTCACACATCCTGTGGAAGGGTTGCGGACGCGGGAGATTGGGAATTAGAGAGCCCGGCGGCTCCGGATTTGAGACAATTGGCAGTGGGACGCGAATGAATTCGAGCCAACCATCGATCTTTGATCTGAGCCCGTCCGAAAAGCTCCAGCTGGTGGAGGATCTTTGGGACGACCTCGCGGGCAGACCCGAAGATGTGCCCGTTCATGACTGGCAGAAGCAGGAACTGGCACGCAGGAAGGCGAATCTCCTGAAACACCCAGGCGCGGGATTGTCATGGGAAGAAGTGAAGCGCAGGGTTCAGGAACGCAGTGGCCGCCGCTGATCTGGTCGTCGCGCCAGAAGCCGAACTGGACATTACAGAAACCTACGTCTGGTATGAGAGCCGCCGCCCGGGGCTGGGCGAGGAATTCTTGAGTTCGGTTGACGCGTGCATGGAAGGCATTCGCCGCCAACCGGAAATGTATCCTGTCGTTCATGAGAACTACCGGCGGTCACTGACACGTCGTTTTCCGTACGCCGTATTTTACGAGTACGCAAAGAGCGTGGTGACCATCTACGCCGTGTTTCATACTTCCCGCGATCCGGGCAAATGGCGTCAACGTCTTCCCTGACCAATCGCACGTCACATAGTTCGTCTCCAAATCGCGCTATGCTCAGTCAGAGGTCAATCTATGACTTACCGGAACCTTATAAGTCTCGGCGCACTTGCGCTGTTTGCGGCCACTTCGACCTTCGCGCAAAGTAAAACCGCGTGGAAAGTGCCGCGAACCGCCGACGGTCATCCCGATCTGCAGGGTATCTGGTCCAATGCCACCCGTACACCACTCGAGCGCCCGGCTGAGTTCGCCGGTAAGGCCACCATAACGGACGCGGAAGCGAAGGAGTGGGAACAGAAAGAACACGAGGCCTGGCAAGAGCTGGATGGAACTTCGGAAGGCCCATTGCATAAGCTCAAAGGATCGGAAGGCACCGGCGCCTACAATGTTCTCTTTTACGACATGGGCAATGGCCTCGCGCGCATAGATGGCGTCAAACACACCTCCATGGTGATCGATCCGCCGGATGGGAAAATCCCGCCCATGCTGCCGGAAGCGCGGGAACGCAACCAGAGACGGCCGGTAAGCGTTGACAACGTAAAGGACCGCAGCCTTTCCGAGCGCTGCATCATTACTTCCATGTCGGGCCCACCCATGCTGCCGACGCTTTACAACAACAACTACCAGATCGTCCAGACGCCCAACGCGATTATGATCCTGGTGGAAGAAATCCATGACGTGCGCATCATCCACATGAACGCGCAGCATGAGCCGGCTAACGTCCGCCAGTGGACTGGCAATTCCATCGGGCATTGGGAAGGCGACACGCTGGTGGTGGAAACCACCAATTTCACCGGCCAGACCCATTTCCGCGGTTCTTCGAAAGACCTGAAAGTGACCGAGCGCTTTACGCGCGTCGACGACAAAACCATCGTCTACAAGGCCACCATGGAAGATCCCGCCACCTGGACCAAGCCCTGGACCGTGGAATTGCCGTTTATAGCGCAGCCGGGCCCGATCTACGAATACGCTTGCCATGAAGGCAACTACGCGATCGTGGATATTCTCGGCGGAGCGCGTAAGATGGAAGCCGCCGGCGAAAAAAGATAGCGATCGAATCCACCAGCTGTTTCACGCTGTTTTGAACGCCGCGCAGCCGGTGCGCTTGGAGTCCTCTTCGCCCGATAATATCGGTATGAGGAAATTTTCCGGCTCGGAACTGAAGGAAGCGATGGCGGGCCTTCCGGGATGGACCGTCGAGAACGGGAAGCTTCACAAAGAGTTCAAATTCGCCGACTTCATCCACGCCTTCGGCTTCATGTCCACTTCCGCGCTGGGCATCGAGAAAATGAACCATCATCCTGAGTGGTTCAACGTCTACAATCGCGTGACCGTCGACCTGGCGACGCACGACGCGCAGGGAATCACCTCCAAGGACGTCGAGTTGGCCAAGCTCCTCGACGAAGTAGCGAAGAAACTGCAATGAAGGCGCTCCTGCTGGCCATCGCCACCGCCGCCTGCCTGTGCGCGCAACCGGCGTTTTCGGGCGCCGGCGCCGAAGACGAGCAGATCAACCAGGCCATCCGCTCCGGCCTGATTCCGGGCGCGGTGCTGCTCATCGGACACGATGGCGCGGTAGTCTACCGGAAAGCCTACGGCGAGCGAGCGCTCATACCCCAGCGCGAGCCCATGACCGTCGACACCATCTTCGACGCAGCTTCGCTAACCAAAGTCATCGCGACCACCCCGTCGCTGATGAAGCTGTTCGAGGAAGGCAAGATTCGCATCGACGATCCGGTGACCAAATATCTGCCGGAATTTCAGGGCGGCAAAAGCGACATCGAAATTCGCGATCTGATGACGCATTTCTCCGGGCTCCGGCCCGATCTGGATTTGAAACCCGCCTGGAGCGGCTACCAGACCGGAATCGAGCGCGCTTTGATCGACAAGCCGGTGCGGCCGCCGGGGCTGCGCTTCGTTTACAGCGACATCGATTTCATCCTGCTGGGGGAAATCGTCCACCGGCTGAGCGGCGAGATGCTTTCCGATTACGCTCGCCAGAACATTTTCAAACCCCTGGGCATGCAGGATTCGATGTTCCTGCCGCCCGCGTCCCTGAGGCCGCGTATTGCACCCACCGAGATTGATCCCGAGACCGGCCAGCCGCTGCGCGGCGTGGTGCATGACGACACTTCGCGCTACATGGGCGGTGTGGCCGGACACGCGGGATTATTCACCACCGCCGATGATTTGGCGAAATTCGCCCAAATGATGCTCGACCGGGGCGAGGGCAATGGCGTGCGTCTCTTTCGCCCCAACACCGTGGACAAGTTCACCGCGCCTGCCTCTCCGGCCGATCAGCCTATCCTGCGCGGGCTCGGCTGGGACATCGACTCGCCCTACTCCAGCAATCGCGGCGAACTTTTTCCCATTGGCTCCTACGGCCATACCGGCTTTACGGGGACTTCCCTCTGGCTCGACCCCGCCAGCCGAACCTACGTGATTCTTCTCACCAACGTCGTTCATCCGCATCGCGGCAAGTCCCTCAGCTCTCTGCGCAGCCGTGTGGCGACCATTGCCGCAGCATCCTTCGGTATCGCCGCGCCCGGCGTGAGTCTCACCGGATATAACGAAACCATCACCGGCCCGGGACTGCATCGAGATGTGAATCACAATGGCGCGGTGCTCACCGGCTTGGACGTTCTCGCCAGCCAGCAGTTTGCGCCGCTGCTCGGAAAACGAATCGGGCTGATCACGAATCATACCGGCCTCAGCCGCGATGGCAAGCGCAATGTGGATCTGATGCTGGCGGCGGGAGTCAAAATTACCGCGCTATTTTCGCCCGAGCACGGCCTGTCGGGCCTGGAGGACAAAGAGAACGTCGCGAATTCGCGAGATGCAGCCACCGGCCTTCCCATAGTCAGCCTGTACCAGGGTTCCACGCGCAGTATCACGCCGGCTATGCTGCATGATGTCGACGCATTGGTCTTCGACATTCAGGATGTGGGAGCGCGCTTCTATACTTACTCCTGCACCATGCTAAACAGCATGCAAGAAGCGGCGAAAAAGCACCTGCCGTTTTACGTGCTCGACCGGCCGAATCCCATCACCGGTGTCCACGTCGAAGGTCCATTATTAGATCCCGATCTGGAATCGTTCGTCGGATGCATGGAAATTCCGCTGCGGCACGGGATGACGCTGGGCGAGTTAGCCCAACTGGAGAACGGCGAGCGGCGGCTAAACGTCGACTTACACGTGATCGCGATCGAAGGCTGGAGTCGCGGCGATTGGTTCGACTCCACCGGCCTCGGCTGGGTGAGTCCATCGCCTAACATCCGCAGTCTCAACGCGGCGTTGCTGTATCCCGGCCTTGCGATGCTGGAAGCATCCACCAATTATTCGGTCGGACGTGGCACGGATGCGCCTTTCGAGCAGATCGGCGCGGACTGGATCCGAGGCCCGCAACTGGCCGCGTTTCTGAATGGCCGCTATATCCCAGGCGTGCGCGTGTACCCGACGCGGTTCACCCCGGTGTCGTCCAATTTCTCGGGCCGCTCCATCGAGGGCGTGCGCTTCGTGGTCACGGATCGCAATGCGTTTGACAGCACGCGCCTGGGGCTGGAGGTGGCTTATGCTCTTGGGAAGCTGTATCCGGGTAGGATTCCTTGGGAGGAAAATCGCTTCCTGATCGGGAACCGGCAGGTGATCGATGCCATGAAAGCCGGCGCGGACCCTCGCGACACCGTACAAAAAGTGGAAGAACCCCTCCCTGCTTTTTTCAAAGAGAGAGAGAAATACCTGCTGTATGAGTAAAGGGCAGCCCCGAGCCCGGGTAGGTGCCTGGCTCTAGCAAACAAGACTGTCAGCTTCACAGGACCGATAAGAGTATCGGGCTGGAGGTAAGACTGCCCCGTAGCTTAGGCCGCTGCGGATTTGGCCGTGGCCCTGGCTTCGTTTTTCGGCTTATTCTTGCTCCCCGGCGGGCGCCCCCGTCGTTTGATCTGAGACATCCAAGCGGGAGGCCTCCCCCGTCGTCTACCCCGACCCCTCGCCAACCGCTCTAAAGTCATGATCGCCTCTTCTATGTGTTCGCGCTCGAGGCGTAGTTCCGCCAACATTTTGTTGATGTCCATCTATTTGGTGTCTCCGAAAAAAACACGCACTCAAAGTGATTGCTGTTCTGAAAACCGAACAGGTTTATACAATCTAAAGGTTTTACCCTTCCTGTTTGTACCGCATTTTTGACAGATCTTCAAGACTTTTGTTCGGAAAACCGAACAAGCAGGCGGACAAGTACGGACAGTACTGGACAGCCAGGCATGGCCTTCAGACGTTGCTGGCCGGCCCGCGACGCCTCCAATAAACGTAAAAGGGCAGACCAAGCGAAATTAGTGCCAGGCCCATCAGAGATTCCCGCGGGGATTTGAGCAAGGTGGAAACAACCAGGCAGAAAATGGCCAGCACAAAGATAACGGGGACAATCGGGTAGCCCAAAGTCCGGTATGGCCGGGGGAGATCGGGACGTTTGAACCGCAAGACGATCACTGCGGCGGTAGCCATGCCATACAGGATCACGCTGGCGAAGATGACGTAAGTGTATAGCTGATCGTATCGACCGCTCAGAACCAGGAGCGCTGCCCAGGCGCTCAAGGCCAGAATGGAGACGCTGGGCGTTCGATGCCGTGGATGAACGAAGCCAACCGCCTTGAAGAATAGGCCATCGCGTGCCATGGCGAAAGGCACCCGGGAGCCGGAGAGGATGGATCCGTTGAGGGCGGCGAAAATCGAGATCATTGCGGCAATGCTCACCGCCGCTGCTCCGCGCGAGCCCAGTATTCGTCGCATCATCTCGCCTGCAACGCGGTCGTTTGCAGCCACGGAATCGGCAGGGAGTACCCGGAAATAGGCGAAATTCGCCAATAGATAAATGACCAGGACCGCCAAACTCCCGACAATGAGGGCTAGAGGCAGGTTGCGCTGCGGTCTGCGAATCTCGGAGGCCACCATGGCCACGTTGTTCCATCCGTCGTAGGCCCACAACGCAGCCACTAAAGCCGCGAAAAAGCCGGCGATACCGCCCGCCGAGGGTGTGGAGGTGTGATAATTCGCCACGCTGCCATGGGCGGTTCCTAATCCAATTAGAATGATGGCGGCGAGCAGCAGCACCTTGACGAGGGTGACGGAGACCTGAACGTCGCCGCCAACTCGCACGCCAAAGTAGTTAATAAGTGCCAGGATGGCTATTACACCCATGGCCAGCAATTGGCCATACCGGATTTCGAGCGGCAGGCCGGCTTCACCCAGCGGCAGTGGCACTACCACCCAGACTTTCTCCAGTCCGGGCTGGAAATTCGCCAGGTAGATGAAAAATCCGGAGGCTAGCGTGGCGATGGACCCGCTTTTGGCCACCCACATTTGAGTCCATCCATAGATGAAGCCCCACAGCGGCCCATAAGCCTCGCGAAGATAGACGTATTCGCCGCCCGCCTCGGGCATTGCGGCGGCGAGTTCCGCATAGCTTAGCGCTCCGAACAACGTCAGCAGACCGCCAAAGATCCATACCGCAAAAACCATCCAGGGCGTGCCGACGTTCTTGACCATGCTGCTGGGAACCAGGAAGATCCCGCTGCCGATCACGGTGCCAACGACGATCGCGGCCGCGCTCCAGATCCCCAGGACACGTTTCAGCTCCGGATGGCGAGGTTGTTCAGCTGGCTGTGTCATGGCTGGTTTCCTTCAGGAACAGCGAAACGGTGTAGCCGGTGGCGAACGTAGCAGTGGTTCCGATCAAGACGTACCAGGTGAACGCAATAGGCGTCCACAGTTTTACGCCGATCATGACGGCCAGTCCGGCGATCATCGCAACGATGGCGGCATTTTCTTGGACGGATTTGGTTAGCAAACCGAGCAGAAAGACGCCCAGCAGCGAGCCATAGAGGATGGAGGCGATGGTGAGGCCTGCTTCAAGCACCGATCCCCAATGCCGCGCCACCAATCCGACCAGAACCAGAATCACGGCCCATAACAAGGTGGTCCAGCGCGCGATGCCCAGGAAATAGGCTTCGGATTTTTCTGGCTCGCGCCGCAACTTCAGCGGACGGTAAAAGTCCATCACGGTGGTAGAAGCCAGCGCGTTCAACGCCGCGCTCAGATTAGACATGCCGGCCGCCAGGATCGCGGCGATGGCCAGGCCGGCCAGACCGGCGGGGAGATTGTTCCAGATGAAGCGCGGATACATGGACTCGGGCGGTTGCTGGGGCGTCAGATGCGCGCCCGTGTAATAGACGAACAACAGCGCGCCGATCCAGAGAAACAAAGCGAACTGGAAGAAGATCACCACCCAACTGGAGAGTAGCGCGGCGCGGCTCTGCCGCTCGTCTTTAGCAGCCAGTAAGCGCTGGACCAGCAACTGCTCGGTACCGTGGCTGGCGGTGGTGAGGAAGCAGCCTCCGATTATTCCCGCCCAGAAGCTGTAGCTCCGCGAAAAGAACTGGGCGGTCCAAGAGAAGCGGAAATCGAATACCTGGAGTTTGTGAGCGCTGCTCAAGATGTCGTAGGCGTGGCTCCAGCCTCCGGGGATTTGATGCGCGATGATGAGCACGCTGAGGACGGCGCCGGCGACGTACAGGAACATTTGGGCAACGTCGGTCCAGATGACGGCGGTCATTCCGCCTTCGAAAGTATAGAAGAGTGTAAGGGCAACGATTACCAGAATCGAAATCAACTGGCCGGTGCCCAGGATGGTGGCGACGATGATGGAAACCGCGAAGACGCGGACGCCTTCGGCCAGGGCTCGCAATACCAGAAACGTCCCGGCCGTCAGTTTGCGAATGCGTTCTCCGAAGCGGCGGCGCATCAGCTCGTAAGCGGTGTACATCTGGCCGCGGAAATATTGGGGAAGGAACAAGACCGAGATGACGATCCGGGCCAGCAGGTAGCCGAAGATTAATTGGAGGAACTCGAAATTTCCAGCATAAGCGAGCGGCGGCGTGCCGATTACCGTAAGCGTGCTGGTTTCGGCCGAAACGATGGACAACGAAATGGCCCACCATGGCGCGGTGCGGCCCCCCAGGAAATAGTCTTTGAGCCCGCGCTGGCGAGTTCGAAAACGCGCTCCGAACCAGGTGATCGCGATCAGATAGATGGCAATCACGGTCAGGTCGAAGGAATGCATCGAAAGCGGATGATAGCACGCGAATCAGACAGCGCACAGCGCGGGGCGCGCTCGCTTGAGGAAGCGCCTAATCGCGACCCGCTGCGTTGTGCGCGATGTGAATAAGGCGGGCTGGCTGCTGCATGGTCATGCAATGCAGCGTGCCCAGGCCGAGCACCAGGTCCCGGCAATAGATGCCGACCACTTCGCGGGCGGGGAAGACCTTGGCGAGCGTGTTCAGTGCGACGCGGTCCATGGGGTCGTTAAAGACCGGGACCAGCACCAGGCCGTTGGCGATGTAGAAATTCGCGTAACTGGCGGGCAAACGCTGGCCGGCGAACCAGACCGGCGCCGGCATGGGTAGTGTCACGACGCGCAGGCCAGTCTGCTTGAGAAGCGCCAGGTTTTCTCGCAGCGGCCCGTAGTTGGCTTCCGAGCGATCCTGTTCGACCACCGTGACGACAGTGTTGGGGTCGACGAAGCGAGCCAGGTCGTCCACGTGGCCATGCGTGTCGTCGCCGGCGATTCCCTTCTTCAGCCAGATCACGCGCTCGATTCCGAGAAATTCGGCGAAATAGCGCTCCCATTCCGCACGGCCGAAGCCCGGATTCCGCACCTGTACGTCTTCGCTGAGCAGGCATTCCTCGGTGGTCAACAGCAGACCCGCGCCGTTGACGTCGATGCTGCCGCCTTCGAGCACGATTCCGGGCTCGATCAGCGGAATTTTAGTTCGTTTCGCAATGAACCCGGGAATCTGGTTGTCATCGCGCCAATTGCCGTACTTGGCCCAGCCGTTGAAGATCCAGTTCGTGATTGTGATGCAGTCTTTGGAATCGCGCACGAACAGGGGGCAATAGTCGCGCGCCCAGCTTCGATTGGTGCGATGGCGGAAGAACTCCACCGCGTTCAGGTTCGCGCCGCATTTGGCCAGCACTCGGCGCGCGCTTTGCTCCGCAGCTTTGCCATTTACCAGGATGCGAACTTTCTCGACACGCGAGAGCCAGCGGACGATGTCGCCATAGAGCCAGGGAATAGGAGCGAGTTTTCCGGGCCAATCGGAGCGCTCATGCGGCCATGCCAGCCAGGTTGCTTCGTGCGGTTCCCATTCGGCCGGCATGCGGAGCCGGCGCTGCTTCGATGCCGCCATTAATCCAACCAGCGTTTGAGAATGGGCGAGTAGGCGTCCACGCGGCGGTCGCGCAGGAAGGGCCAGTTGCGGCGAACTTCTTCGATGCGGTGCGGGTCGCATTCGGTCACCAGGATCTCTTCTTGATTTGAAGATGCTTCGTCGATGATGCGTCCGAACGGGTCGGCGACGAACGAAGAGCCCCAGAATTCCAGGCCACCGCCCGCGGGGCCTTCGTGCCCTACGCGATTCACCGCCGCGACGTAGATCCCGTTGGCAATGGCATGGCCGCGCTGGATGGTGCGCCAGGCATCCAACTGGGCCGCGCCGTACTGTTCCTTTTCGGCCGGATGCCAGCCGATGGCAGTGGGATAGAACAGGATGTTTGCGCCGCCGATGCTGGAAAGCCGCGCCGCTTCCGGATACCACTGATCCCAGCAGACCAGCACGCCCACGCGCGCGAATCGGGTGTCGAAATTGACGAAGCCCAGATCGCCGGGGGTGAAGTAAAACTTTTCGAAATACAGCGGGTCGTCGGGGATGTGCATTTTGCGATAGATTCCCGCGATTTCGCCGGCGGTGGAGATCACGGCCGCGGTGTTGTGATACAAGCCGGCGGCGCGCCGTTCGAACAGCGAAGCGATGATCACGACGCCCAGCTCACGCGCGATGCGCCCCAGGGTTTCCGTGGTGGGGCCCGGGACTGGCTCGGCCAGCGCGAACAGCTCGGCGTTCTCCTCGCGGCAGAAATATTGAGACCGGAAAAGTTCCTGAAGGCAAACGATCTGCGCTCCGCGCGCGGCGGCTTCGCGAATCCTCCAGATGGCCTTTTCCAGGTTCTCGTTGGGATCGACGGCGCAGCTCATCTGCACCAGGCCGACACGGAACTTGGCCGTGTTCACAGAATCCATTCCTTTATTGTGGAGGCGCTAGCGCCGGGCCGCAATCGGAAGCCGGTGAAAATCAGACTTTCTTTTCGGCCCAGACCAGGAAGCGCAGCAGCATCTGGTCCTTGGTGCCGATCAAACCGCCAAATCTCGAGAGGGGCTTCAGGCCATAATCTTTGTGACTGATGCGAGCGTCGCCATCAATTTCCAGCCGCAGGTCGCCCGAGACCGGCTTGACGGCGGCTTGAAAAACGATCGGCTTCGAGATCCCGCGCACGGTAAGATCGCCTTGAACCTCATACAGGCCCTTAGATTTGGTTGCAATCCGCGAGGAGACGAACGATAGCTGGGGATATTGGCTGGCGGCCATCATATCGTTTATCGCAACCTCGACGATTTTCTTGCGGTCTTCCGGTTTTACCCAGTTGTCCTTGCAAGTGACGCTGCGGGCCTGGACCGTGAAGCGAACTTTCGAGTCCTCGACGTGCTGGGTGTTGTATTCGATCTCGCCCTCGTATTGCTCGAAAAACAGCAGGTGTTTCTTGCCGGCCATCAGTCCGCTCTTAAAGACTTCCAGCGTGAACGTGCTTTCGGCGGATGGACGGATGGAGTAACGGACCACCTCATCGGGCATGCCAAACCTCCGTTTCAGGCAACCTCTGGCTATAGACGGACCCAAATCGGGTTGGTTACCAAAGAGTCAATCAATCAACGCCTGTCCGACGCGACCGTGGATTCGTCGCATACTAGAGGATATGCCCAGCCAACAAAATGAGAAATCGAAGACACGGAGCGCCAAACCGAAGGAGAAAAGCGCGCTGGAATCCGCGGCTGAAGCCATCGGTTCCACACTGGGGTCGCTAGCCGTTTCAACAGGGCTGGTCCATCCAGAGACGTCGCCGAAGTCGGCCAAGCCGGGAAAGTTACAGAAGAGCAACAAGACCAAGCTGCCGCGCAAGCTCAAGAAGGCTGCCGCCAAGAAGCCGGGCGGTGCAAACTCGCGTGGCAAGTGAGTCGAACCGCTAGAAATATTATTTGTTCTTCACGGCCTCTTCGGCCGGCTTCGGATTGCCGCGAACTCCCGAGAGCATGGTCTCCATGATGGGGGCATTTCCCTCATGACAGGCGAATTCGTAAATTTTCTCTTCGGTTCTCTTCAAGCGGACCATCACAGTCCAAGGGCGAACCCAGGTATTCGGGGCGTCGATCATAATTTCATAGCGGATCTCGTCCGGCGCCACGCGCGTGAATCGCTCGATTAAGTGCAGATCCGCGCCCGCGCCCATAAAGTTCGTTTTATCCGAGAAGTTAGTCGTATCCACAACTAGTGTGTTTCCTTCCCAGTATCCGCGTGCGTCACCTTCCCACGTGCCGATGTTTGCCGGAAGATGAGGACGGCCATCGAGCGCGATGACGCGGATGTCGTGATACGCCTCCATAAAGAACAACACGGAATCCGGCGTTTGGACGATCTGGTAATACCCCATGAGTCCCGCGCCGATGTTGCCTCCCAGCCGTGGAATGCCGAGGCTGAGGCAGCGCTGCTCGAGCGTCAGGTCTTGCGGACTGGCGGGTTGATTCGCCCCGGCTGCCGCGGCGATGTATGCAGCGCGCCGCTGCCGTCCGGCCGCTGTGTAGGGCGGAATCTTTCCATCCGGCGGATCGATGATGAGCGACGTCCGGTTGTCGAACTCTCGGTCGACGCCTGATGAGTCGCCGGTCGAAGTGGCACTTTTGAACGTTTCTTTATTGGTGAGCGCGGCCAGAAAGACGGCGTCTCCGGTGGCGGCGTCGCTGCGGCCATCCTTAAATATTTTATCGGCGCGCTGCTGCAGCTCGGCTACTTCGTCGTCGGTCAGGAATTCCCTGCCTTCCAGTTGCTTGGGACGTTCTATCGGCGTCGCGCTTTTGTTCAGCCAGGTTCCCTGGAGGTCGGGATGACCGTCGGGTGTTAAGGGAGCGGTCCAGTTTTTGGCGGCCGTCTGGGTGGCCTGCGCCGCTGCCGGCGCCGAAAAGCAAACCAGGATCGCGATAGAGCTCAGCAGTCGGTTCCGCATCGCACGGCTCCTTCGCTTGGACGGCCGCGCGCGCCAATGATCCACCGGCTGCGCTTACTCCGGCGGCCGTTACGTTGGATACATTATTTCACATGTACAGGCCGCCATTAGCGATCAAGTTGTATGGGCACCTGAAGCGGAAGACGGACTCGCGAATTTCGCCGCGCGTTGTATTGTAGCCGATCTCGGCTTCGAGCTCTTCAAGAAGAATCGGTTCTTCTTTCCAGCCAAGCTTGGCTACTTATAAGCGAGCGTGCGCCCATAAACTCAAACCCGACCGACTCCAGCCGATAAGACGTGTAGATGAGGCCCGGGCGGAGACAAGCGCGCCGGCCGTGCAGGAGGAATCCAGTGAAAAGGTACACAGTTTGCCAGCAGATCGGCGGCGCATTTGCCATTTTGGGTTTGCTAGGTCTGGTTCAGGCAACTGTCACGGTCGGCATGCTGCGGCGCGCGATGAGCCAGGTGGAACGAGTGCCCTCGCAGTATCTTCCGCTGCGTGACGCGTCGGAGGAGTTCGAGCGCCGGGTTTTGAACGCACGAATCCACTTCATCTATTACGTGACGATTCAGAAACCCGGCGCGAAAGAAAACGGGTGGAAGCAGTTCGAACTGGCCCGGAAAGCGCTTCCCAAGGTGCAAGACGCAGCCAGCCGGATACCGGGAAACCAGGCGAGTGAAGAAGCGCTACGTGTTCGCGGCGCGTTCGAGGCCTATGAACCAGCCTTACGGAAAATTCTGGATACGGTTGATCGAAATGAAAACCACGGCCCTCAGTTCCAGGCCCAGATCACCGAGTGGGCGCGTTTGGGCGGCATTATGGTGGATGGCGCGGGAAAGCTGAGCAAGTATGCGGCGGATCTGACGAGTTCGGCGAGCTCCGATGCCATGTCCGTAAGCAGAACCGTGACAAACGTCACCGTGGCCGCATGTGCCGCCGCACTAATGCTGGAACTTCTTTTAGCAATTGCGGTGAGCCGCCGATTGAGTCGACGGCTGCGCGGAGTCGCGACGAAGCTGATTTCGGGCGCGGACGAGTTGGCCGGTGCCGCGCACCAGATCGCGTCGTCATCCCAGGCGCTGGCTCAGGGCGCCACGGAACAAGCGGCGTCAGTGGAACGGACTTCGGCGGCGACTCAGACCATCAGCTCTTCAGCCGCGCGCAATCAGAAGGACACCAGCTCCGTGGTGGAAATGGCGGATGAGACGATGCAGCAAGTGGAGTCCGCCAACGGCGCGCTTGAAAAAAGCGTCACGGCGATGAAGGATATCTCCGATTCTATGTCGGCGATCGCGAAGATCATTGGTCTGGTGGATGAAATCGCATTCCAGACGAATATCCTGGCGCTTAATGCAGCGGTCGAAGCGGCCCGGGCGGGCGATGCCGGGATGGGATTCGCGGTGGTCGCCGACGCCGTGCGGACACTCGCGCAACGCTCGGCCGCGGCAGCCAAGGATACATCCGACTTGGTTTCCACCACGACCGCCCGCACGTCGACCGGACGTCAATGCCTGGAGGAGACAGCGCTCGTGGTGCGGAGGATTCTGGACCGCGTCGGATCGGTGAAGACCGCTGCCGCCAGCGTGAACCACAGCAGCTCGGCTCAAGGCGAGGGGCTGACCAGGATGGCCGGCCAGCTGTGCCAAATCGGAGAAGTGACGCGGCGCGTGGCAGCATCGGCCGAAGAGGGCGCAGCGGCTTCAGAGGAAATGTCGGCGCAAGCGGAAACGATTCGCCAAGGCGCGAAGGAATTGATGGCTCTCATCGATCGCCAAGCTTCGCTTAGCAACGTTTGAGAGCACCTCGTGCTCACATGTACAGGCCGCCGTTTACATCCAGGACGTGGCCGGTGATGTAGGAAGCCTCCTCGCCGGCCAGGAATCGAACTGCGGCGGCGACATCCTCGGGCCGTCCGATCCGCTTCAGCGGGATGTGCTCCAGCATCTTGTCCTTCAGCTCTTGCGACAGACCGTGCGTCATGTCCGTTTCGACGTAGCCCGGCGCGACGGCATTCACCGTTATGTTGCGGCTGCCCATCTCTTGCGCGATCGCCTTGGTCAGTCCGATGAGCCCGGCTTTCGATGCGACATAGTTGGCTTGGCCCGGATTGCCCGACTCGCCAACCACCGAAGAAATGTTGATGATGCGCCCCCAGCGCTCGCGCATCATCGCGGGCAACACCAGCTGGATGGCAAGAAACGAGCCCGTCAAATTAACAGCGATCACGTTGTCCCAATCTTCTTTCTTCATGCGCATCGCCAGGCCGTCTTTTGTGATGCCGGCGTTATTCACCAGGATGCCAATCGGGCCGAAATCCTTGGCGGTTTTCGCGATGGCTTCTTTGATGGAATCGGCGCTGGACATGTCAATCGGAAGCGCGAAAGCCTCGCGGCCTTGCGCGCGAAGCTGGCCGGCGAGTTCGGATAGCTGATCCACGTTGCGCGCCGCCACGGCGACCCGCGCTCCGGCGTCCGAAAGAGCCAGCGCACACGCGCGTCCGATCCCGCGGCTTGCGCCGGTGATGAAAGCCGTTCGATTTGTCATGGGGACTGACTTTCCATCATAGTAAAACCTGGACATTCCTCATCTCTTATGGCCTATAGCGATCTGCGCGACTTCATCGCCGCGCTCGAAAAGCACAAGGAATTGAAACGCGTCTCGATGGAAGTGGACCCGGTGCTCGAGATCACCGAATTTGCCGACCGCTCAGTCAAGTCCGGCGGGCCCGCGCTGTTGTTTGAAAAACCCAAGGGCAGCAGCATGCCGGTGCTCATCAACAGTTTCGCCAGCGAGCGTAAGATGCAGATCGCGCTGGAGGTGGATTCGGTGGAAGAAGTGGCGCGGCGCATTTCCGAATATCTCGAGATGCGGATGCCCGAGGGCCTGATTGGAAAGCTGAAAATGCTGCCCAAGCTGGCCGAAATGGGCGCGTTCTTTCCGAAAATGGTTTCCGACGGCGCCTGCAAGGAAGTGATCCGCCGCGATAATTTTTCCCTCGACGAATTTCCGATCCTGCAGTGCTGGCCCGAAGACGCGGGCCGCTTCATCACGCTGCCCATGGTGTTTTCCAAAAATCCCGACACGGGCAAGCGCAATTGCGGCTGCTATCGTCTGCAAGTTTTTGACGGGCGCACCACCGGGATGCACTGGCAGACGCACAAACAGGGCGCCGAGCATCATCGCCGCCTGCTCAAGGAAGGCAAGCAGAAACGCATGGACGTCGCGGTGGCAATCGGCTCGGATCCTGCCACGATGTACTCGGCGATTCTTCCGCTTCCGCCCGACTTGGATGAAATGATGATCGCCGGATTTCTGCGCGGCAAGCCGGTGGAGATGGTGAAGTGCGAGACTTCGGATCTGGAAGTGCCGGCCAACGCCGAGATCGTGCTGGAAGGCTATGTTGAACTGGGCGAGCTGCGCTCGGAAGGTCCGTTTGGCGATCACACCGGGTTCTATTCGCTGGCCGACGATTATCCGGTGTTCCACATCACCTGCATCACGCAGCGGAAGAAACCGATTTACGCCACCACCATCGTCGGCCCGCCCCCCATGGAAGATTTCTACATGGGCAAAGCGGTGGAGCGCATTTTTTTGCCGTTGATGCGCCTGCAACTGCCCGAGATCCGCGACATCTCGATGCCGGCCGAGGGCATTTTCCACAACCTGATCCTGGTTTCGATTCGCAAATCGTACCCGCTGCACGCGCGCAAAGTGATGCACGCCATTTGGGGACTGGGGCAGGCCATGTTCAGCAAGTGCATCGTGGTGGTGGATGAAGACGTGGACGTGCAGAACGTGCGGGAAGTGGCGTGGAAGGCTCTGAACAACATCGACCCGGAGCGCGATATTCAGTTTGTGCTGGGTCCGGTGGATTCGCTCGATCACTCCAGCCGGCTCCCGAACTACGGCTCCAAGATGGGAATCGATGCCACGCGGAAGTGGAAAGAAGAAGGATTCACGCGTCCCTGGCCGGATGTCATCCGCATGCCGGAGGACGTAAAGCAGCGCGTGGCGCAGCTTTGGAAGAAGGCCGGACTTCCCTGACGGGCGAGCCTGAGAGGATCGCCTACCTGGTAAGCCAGTATCCGGCTATTAGCCATACTTTTATCCTGCGGGAAATTCGCGGGCTGCGCGCTTTGGGATTCGACGTTCGCGTGGCGTCGATCCGCGGTCCTGATCGTCCCTTTGAACAATTAAGTGCCGAAGAACAGGACGAGCAGCGCGCGACGTTTTATATCAAGCCGGCTGGATTCGCCGCGGCGCTGGCTGCAAATGCGCGTATGTTTCTGCGGCGGCCGCTCAGTTATGCCAGCGCCCTGGCCTACGCGCTGCGCTTAAGTGGCGCAGCCAAAAACCTACTTTATTTCGCCGAAGCAGCGGTGTTTGCCGACTGGATACGAGCCGAGCGCCTCCAACATGTCCACATGCATTTCACTACCACGGTGGGGCTGCTGGCGCGGCGCGTCTGGCCAATGCGAACTTCGGCCACCATTCACGGATCGGACGAATTTATCGATCCCCAAGGGTTTCACCTCGCCCAGAAAGTGCAAGCTTTCGATCTGGTATGCGCGATCAGCGAATACGGCCGCAGCCAGTTAATGCGCTTCTCCGACTCGCGCCATTGGAGCAAGCTGCGCGTCGCGCGGCTGGGTGTGGATGTGGAAGTTTATGCGCCGCGGCCGTTCCGTTATAATCCTGCGACGTTCGAGATCCTCACGGTGGGAAGACTGGCGCCGGTGAAGGGACTGCACGTGCTGCTCGGCGCCTTCGCGCGGTTAATCGCTCAGAATCGGAATGCGCGCTTGCGGATCGCCGGCGATGGCCCGGAGCGAGCCAGCTTGGAGAGCGAAGCTACACGTCGCGGTCTAGGCGACAACGTTGTTTTCGAAGGCTGGCGGAGCCCGGACCAGTTGCGCGCGCTTTACTCCCAAGCCGACGTTTTCGCCCTGGCCAGTTTCGCTGAGGGCATCCCGGTGGTCCTAATGGAAGCGATGGCGATGGAGATTCCTTGCGTGGCAACTTGGGTCGCGGGCATTCCGGAACTGATCCGTCACGAGGTAGATGGTCTGCTGGTGCCGCCGGCCGGCGAAGTAGAGCTTGCGTGCGCTCTCGCGAGACTAATAGATGACTCGGATCTGCGGCTGCGGCTGGGAAAATCGGCGCGCCGGCGCGTGATCGAAGACTACGATTTGAACCGCAACACCGCGGTGCTGGCCGACTTACTGCGCGAATTCGTCAAGTGAGCCGGCGGCGCGCGATGCTAAAATGGTTCTACACGCGGCGGCTGTAGCTCAGCTGGTAGTAGCGCCAGATTGTGGTTCTGGATGTCGTGGGTTCGAATCCCACCAGCCGCCCCATCGTCACGCTGTTCGGACCGGACACATAGGTAACAGATTGTACCTAAGACATAGTTAACAGCGGCCCACCATGTCTCCCCCCTCCCACAGCTTCCCCCGGTCGGAGACGCGTCAGCGCTTGCGAGCGCTTCGGCGCGATGGCCGGGAGGGATTGCGGTCTGAAGATCTTAGCGCCCAAGAAATCGGCTCAGTTTTGCCGTGAGCCGATTTGTATTTTTCACTTCGCACTCCCAAACAACCAGGACACGGAATCCAAGCGCCTTCAGGTTTTGAAGATTTGCAATGTCTCGTTGAACGTTGCGCTCCAGCTTAGGACCCCAATACTCAAGCCGGGATTTCGGAATGTGGGAATCGATGCACTTCCCATGTTGATGCCAAAAACAGCCACGGACTTCAATGATTTTGTTCAGTCGTGGGAAAACCAGATCCGGCTTTCCAGAGAGGTTCGCAACGTGGAGTCGATAGCGGAATCCCATGCGATGAACCACACGGCGAACGAGCATTTCCGGCGAAGTGTCGGTTGACCGAATTTTCGCCATGTTGTCGGCACGACGCTTTGGACTGAGTTTGTCGGTCACACGGCCAGGTCGAGTGGAAGGTCGGAAATGTCTTTCAATCGTTTCCCGTTTACCATGATGTTCAAGGCTTCATCGGAGTCGCCTAAACCCAACTCCTTTACGACTTCACGTAGCTCATCTAACGCAAAATGATACACGCAGTCGATGTCACCGCCTCCAAGCGCCACTGAGGCAAGCCGGCTAGGAAGTGGTTCAGCGGTAACGACGACTACATGTGGCAAGTTGCCCCGGCGATTGCGTATTAGGTTTAGAGCTTCCGACCGGGAGTTCTGAGATCGATCGCTTCGGATCGTTAACTTACAAGAGACACTAGCATGCAGCAGCGGTGAGCCACCATTCTGCTTGCGAATAGAAGCCAGCAATGATACTTGGTCATTAACCAGCACGGCAGATTTGTTGATTTCGTCGTCGGTGACCAGTCCACGAAAGATAACGATGTCGGGCTTGATTATATAATCACTACCCAATGATGCCGCCAGTTCCGGGTTCTGGTCAGCAGCTTTAGCAATTGCGATCAAGTGCTTGTACTGCTCAAATTGGGCGATCTTGATTAACTCTTCGAAATCCTTTTGAACTAGTGCGGTCTTCGATTTAGTCTTCTTCTTTTTGCCTGATTTCTCGCCAATCTTCCGGACCGTCCAATCACCGGGGCGAAGGTGACCCAACTTGAGAAATGTGTCCCGTATGAACAGCGCTGTTGCAATCTCGAATTCATTACCAGCGGTCTGGCCCTTGAGCTTTTCTCCGGGTTGCTCCAGGCCAATTCGTTTAGCGATCCCGAGAGCTATTGCTTTGCTGGCTTTGTTACCCTTATCTGCGTTGCTAAGGACGCCCTGGTCCAGTCTTAATACTTTTTCCTTCAATAGCTCATGAAACTTCTGGCGCGCAAGTAGAAAATGAGCCTCGATCGAACTCATCGGGCCACGCGGACCAACTTGGGTTTCGTGAGGCAGCTTCTTACTTGCTCGGCGACGGCTTTGGCGAACGGCGGGGGAAAGGCATTGCCCACTTGCCTGTACGCCGCCGTCTTGCCGCCGCTGAATTTCCAGTTTTCCGGGAAGCCTTGCAGCAGTGCGACCATTTGAACAGTTAACTTGGGCATTCCGTTGATAGGAAAATCTGGTCCTGGCGCTTCGTTGGCGATTCCGAGACCATCGACACCCAAGGTTGCCCACGCTTTTCTTGCTCTAGTTGGCCCGAGATCAGGGCCACCGTGCTTGTGAGAGCCTCCAACGATGGTAGGAGCAATTTCGTCAGCCTTCTTCTTCCAGGTATCCGCACCCTTCCAACCATTCGCCGCCATCAGCTTGTATAGCTTCTCGCCAACTTTCGGTGGGTCGTCTCTCAATTGCTCCGGCCAATAGAAGTTGTCCTTGTAGTCGTGCTTGATCGCAACGAAAACGACTCGTGGGCGCAACTGCGGAACACCGAAATCCGATGCGTTCATCAGGCGCCATCCGGTCTCGTATCCTAACCTCCTGAGTTCCCCAGCAATGTACAGACGGTAGTCCCGAAAGATCGCCTCATAGATTCCCCGAACGTTTTCAATCTGTACAGCCTTGGGGCGGATCTGGTCCACAAGGTCGATCATTGCCGGGAACAGGTTGCGTTCGTCCTGTTTGCCAAGCTGCTTTCCTGCGACGGAGAACGGAGGACAAGGCAAGCCGCCCGAAATGATATCGACGCCTTTGAAGTCAGCCGGATTGAACTTGGCCAGATCTTCTTTGGTCAGATCGTGTTGGATGACGTTCCAGTCGCGGCGGTTGAGCTTCAGCGTGGCACAGGCGTTTTCGTCAAGTTCCACAAGGCCAACATGGTCGATGCCAGCATCTTCGTAGCCGAGAGCCTGACCGCCAGCACCAGCGCACAGTTCGAGCGTCGTCAGACCGCTCCTGTGCCGACGATAGTGCTCGGCCAGCTTCCGTGGTCCCGGAATCCACGGGTTCTCGTTCATCTCCGGGAACAACGCAGGGGGACGCTCAAGTGGACGCGGCCGCTTCTTCATGTCGTTCCTCATCGGCGACCTTCCGAGTTTCTTTACCCGTCGCCATACTCTGGATTATTTTAGCAGCACGTGGCGCAAAACATTATCGGCTTGTTTTGTCTCGGCACGGGTTCGAATCCCGCTCAGCCGCCCAGCCTTCCGTATGGCAATGACCCAGTGATTATCGCAACGGGGCGAGCGAATAGCTCGTGCTGCGCCCACCTTCGGGATTCTGAACGAGCACGCCACGCTCCACCAGCGCGAGAATATCGCGATAAGCGGTATCCTGCGAGCACTTCGTGAGCTGCGCGTATTTTGAGCTCGTGAGCTTGCCTTCGAACCCGTCCAGCAAGCGGTTTATCACGGAGCGCTGCCGGTCATTCAGCTGCACATCTTTTGCGCGATCCCAGAACCGCGCTTTGGCAAGCACGGCCTTTAAAGTGACTTGTGCGCCGTCGATCGCGCGGCCCAAGCACTCAACGAACCATTCCATCCATGCCGTGATGTCCATCGTCCCTCTCTGCGTACGTTCCAGGACCTCGTAATACTCCTTGTGTTCCTGCCTGATCTGGGCAGACATGCTGTAGAATCGGTGCGGGCTGTGCTCGGAACGAGCCAACGCCATATCGGCGATCGCGCGCGCGATGCGACCGTTGCCATCCTCGAATGGGTGAATCGTCACGAACCAAAGATGGGCGAGGGCGGCTTTCAGAACGAGATCCATTGCTTCACGTCCCTCAAACCAACCGAGGAATGATTTCATCTCGCCGGCCAGCCGGTCCGCCGTTGGTGCTTCGAAATGGACACGTTGTTTTCCCGCCGGACCGGAGACGACCTGCATAGGCTCCACGCTTTCGTCGCGCCAAGCTCCGGTCTTGATCTTGGTCAACCCGCTGCGGCCCGTCGGAAACAACGCGGCATGCCATCCGAACAGCCGCTCGGCGGTCAGCGGCTGGTCATAGTGGCGCGTGGCGTCCAGCATCATTTCGACGGCGCCTTCGACATTACGATCCGCGGGCCTGAGACCGCCGATGTCCAGGCCCAGACGCCGGGCCACGGATGAGCGGACTAGTTCAGCGTCGAGCTTTTCCCCTTCTATTTCGCTGCTCTTTAGAACATCGGTGGTCAGCGTTTCGAGTACCGCCTCTTGCCTCAATTGAAATCCGAGCCCCTCCATGTGGCCGATCAGACGCCCTTGCCGGTGCCGGACCGAGGCTAGTGGCTCGGCGAGCTTCTCCATGCTCCAGTGGAACCGGGGCCAGTCCTTGAGCTTGTGGATATACATTCTCCGCATCTCCTGCGGATATTATAACCGCAATCTCCGCATCTGGGCCGATTTTTCTCCGCTCATACTGCGGATAATAGACTGTTCATTCTCCGCAAGACAAGAACGATAGCCCTTAGCGGAATTCTTCGGTTCACGAAACATTCATCAGACTAACTATTTGACACCTGGCTATTTTTCGCTGATACTAGAAGGGTTGCTCGCCTAAGGAACAAATAATGACCGAAGCTCAATGCGCCGCAAGCGCGACGCCGCTAGAAGCACAGCTCAGCGAGTTGATCGCCCACTTCGACGTTCTATATCGCCGGCTGATGGTTACACGGCCCACAACCGCGGCGTCCGAAGTGGAAATCTCGCGGCAGGAGATTCGCATGGTCACGGTACTCGGCAGGAAGGGGACCTCCATCATGAGCGACCTCGCCCGCGCCCTGAACCTGGCCCTCAGCACCGCGACCAACACCGTGGACAAACTAGTCAGTAAAGACCTGGTGGAACGAACGCGCGTGGACGAAGACCGCCGTATCGTCCAGGTGGCGCTCAGCGAAAAGGGCAAGCGCTTTTATGAGGCTTGTCTGGAGTGCCAGCTCGCCATGGGACGTAATATGCTGGAAGCCTTGAGTCCCGGCGAGCGAGAGATCTTTTTGGAACTCATGGCTAAGATGACGCGGCCTGGCGAAGCAGCGACAGAACCCGAGCTGGCGCACTTGGCTCATTAAGCAAATACATGCAGGATGGATCAACATTGCCGACTAAGGAGCAATTCATGACCCGTAGATACCAAGTTGTAACTCTCATTGCCTCCGGCGCCTTGCTGGCAGTTTCAAGCGCCTTGATGGCTGGCGAACCAACCAAGAACGCCGCCTCCGCTAAACCGGTGACGTTCACCAAGGACATTGCGCCGATTTTCCAGGACAAATGTGAAGCCTGTCATCGTAAGGACTCCATGGCGCCGATGTCGCTGGTCACCTACGAAGAGGCGCGTCCCTGGGCCCGGTCCATCAAAGAGCGGGTGGTGACGCATCAGATGCCGCCGTGGCACCTCGACAAGACCGTCGGTATCCAGAAATTTGAGAACGACCGCTCCTTGAGCGACGAACAGATCGCCACCATCGTCCGCTGGGTCGACTCTGGCTCACCGATGGGCGACGCCAAGGACATGCCGCCTCCCAAGCAGTGGCCCAATGAGGACGAATGGCAACTCGCCAAGCAATTCGGCGAGCCGGACCTGATTCTCAAGTCGACCACCTACACCATGAAGGCCGTCAGCCAGGATCAATGGTGGCAGCCGATCACCGATGTAGGGCTCACCGAGCCACGCTGGGTTCGCGCTGTGGAAATGCGCCCCGGGACGAAAGCCGGCCGGCGAATCACGCATCACGCCATCGGTTATTTGATGCAGACTGAGCCGAAGGGCGCCGGCAGCCCGGCCGATGTCGACCCCCTGGCTGCCATCGCGGGCGGCGGCATTCTGATGGAATGGGCGGTTGGAAAGCAGTACGACATCTATCGCCCCAACACCGGGAAATTGCTGTTACCCGGCGCTAAGATCCGGTGGGACATTCACTATCATGCCGTCGGCGATCAGATTACCGACCACGTCGAACTGGCGGTCTATCTTTATCCCAAGGGCGAGGTACCAAAGTATCGGACCTATCTCACCATGTTCAATGCTGCTGCCAACGGCGCCAGCCCGCTCGACATTCCGCCGAATACGGTGGCCGAGACGGAGAATTTCCATGTCTTGAAGCAGGCCGCGCGGCTCGAGAATTTCCAGCCGCACATGCATCTTCGCGGGAAGGCGATGCTGCTGGAGGCGATCCTGCCGGACGGCACGGTGCAAACCATCAGCTACTGCAACAATTTCAACTTCAATTGGATGAACAACTACATCTACGCCGAAGATGCCGCTCCGGTATTTCCGAAGGGCACCATCATCCATGTGAAGGCGTGGCATGATAACACCACTGCCAAGGCGTCCAATCCGGATCCGAATCAGTGGGTGGGATGGGGCGACCGAACCGTCGATGAGATGGCGCACGCTTGGGTGAACGTCACCTACATCAGCGATGACGACTACAAGGAATGGGCCGCGAAACACAAACCGAAGCCGGTCAGTCCTCTGGATTTTCTGAGCGGAAATAATTAGGAGTAAGTTAGCCAGCCGCGGATGGAAGCCGATAAGTTACCGCTTTCATCCGCGACAAACACCATATGTTCCGAAGTTTCTTAACTACAGTTCTATTCGCGAGCCTGGGTTTGGCGCAAGGCATAACCAATGCCTACAAAGAACCGCCGCACGACTCCGGCCAAGCCGTCACCGCCGCCTACGAAGGCTGGTATCAGAACTCGGATGGCACCAATACCATCCTGGTCGGCTATTACAACCGGAACACCAAAGAAGTGATCGACATTCCGGTGGGGCCGAATAATCACATTGATCCGGGCGGGCCCGATCGCGGACAGCCTACGCATTTCCTGACCGGACGCCAATGGGGCGTTTTCACGATTACTGTTCCGAAGAATTTTCCTCCGGAGCAGAAAATCGTCTGGACTATCGTCTCCAACGGCAAGACAACACAAATTCCGTTCGCTCTGAATCCGCTATGGAATATCTCGCCGTTCAAGGATGCCACCGACAACACACCGCCTTTTATCGGCTTCGCGGAGGCAGGACCGTTTTTGCAGGGTCCTCCGCGTGAGATCGCCAATACCTTGACGGCTGCGCCCAGCGTTCCGCTCCCGCTCACGGTTTGGGTTGCGGACGACGCCGTTGTGCCGCCTGCTTTTGCAGCTTTCGGTAAGATGCTTCCCGCGGTTACGGTCACCTGGAGCAAATTTCGCGGCCCAGGCGATGTGACTTTCGCCAGCGCAAAGCCTAAGGCCGAGAAAGTGGAGTTCAAAGCGCCGCCACCTGCTACGTTCACCGGCAGGGCCGCCACTACCGCCACCTTCAGCGACCCCGGAGAATACATCCTGGAAGTCACCGCGAACGATCTATCCGGCACCGGCGGTGGCGGATTCCAGTGCTGCTGGACGTCCGCTCAAGTCAAAGTCACGGTTAAGTAGCAACTCTTCGGCCTGTTCTCAGCGAGGCGTGTCGTAGCCCATTACTTTCGGCCCGTGGCCCGCGAGGCTATCGACCACGGCTTGCGAAACTACCACCGAAAACAGCGGGCGAATATTGAAGTGACTATAGGGATTGATCTGCACCATCATGATGCCGATCAGCTCCTCTACCGGATCGATCCAGAATAAAGTTCCGTCAGCGCCGCCCCAGGTAAACGTCCCGGGCGAAAGCGCATCGGGGGACTTCGATGGATCCGTCAGCACCGCGAATCCCAAACCAAAACCGTAGCCGGCCCCGCGGATGTAAACCGGCTTGCCGGAGCCGATCTGGTTGCTGATCATCATGTCCACCGTCATGCGTCCGAGCAACCGATGTCCCTCGTACTCGCCGCCGTTCAGGATCATCTGCGAGAAGCGGAAATAGTCGGCCGCGGTGCCGTTCAGACCCGCCACGCCGGGGAAGTAGGTGGTGGGCTCGTGATATTCCGGCTTGCGCAGCAGCGTGATCTTGCCGTCTTTATCCGGACGGTAGACTGCGGCCACGCGATTCACTTTGTCCTTGGGGATGTTGTAGTAAGTGTCGCGAATGCCGAGCGGCTCGAAGATGCGCTGGCGCAAGTACTCGTCCACGGTCATGCCGGATATTTTCTCCACCAGTGCCGCCACGAAGTCGGTCGACGAGCCGTATTGCCAGCGCTCGCCGGGTTGAAACGCCAGCGGGCGCGGCGCGGATTTTTCAATTTCCTCCAGCAATGTTTTAGGACGCGGCCCGGGTTCGAGCGAAAGCCCGGAGGTGTGCGTCAAAATGTTGCGGACCGTGATGGGATGGGCCGGCACGCGCTGGCCGCTCACCGGGTCCAGCACTTGTTTGTTGGCGTAGGAAGGCAGCCACTTGGAAATGGGATCGTCCAGCATGAATTTGCCGTCCTCCCAAAGCATCATCAACGCCGTGGAGACGATGGGCTTGGTCATGGACATCAGCGAGAAAATGGTGTCCTTATCCATCTGCGAGTTCTCTTCCTTGTAACGCCAGCCCTGCGCTTCGAAGTGGACCACCTTGCCCTTGCGGGCGACCAGCGTAACCGCACCGGCGATCTGGTTGGTGTCGATGTAGTCCTGAATGAAGGCGTGGATGCGCTCCAGCCGCTGGGACGACATCCCCACCGTCTCGGGCTTGGCCATGGGCAGATCGCTCTGCGCGGCGGCAGGTGCGACCAGCAGAAGCGCAAGGTACATTTTCCGAATAACACGGACCATCGAGTCCTCCTTCGAAGTGCAGCTTTGTTGGCCCATTCTCGTTCATTCGCGGGAAGCGATGCAAGTGTAGCCGCCGGGCGTGTCCTGAAGTATCCTGGAATTGCGTCGCTAAGTCCCATGCCGCTTTGTTGTTCCCGCCGTCGTTTTCTCGCCTCCGCCGCGGCACTTGTCAGTGACCGGCTAGTGCGCAGCCAGGATGCTCCCACCTTTTCGACCTCGGTGAAGGTGGTGGATCTTCTGGCCGTAGTTCGAACGAAGAAAGGCGAGATCATCAGTAACCTGACGAAAGACGATTTCTCGATCCTTGAAAATGGCCGGCCGCAAAACATCCGGTATTTCTCGAAAGAAACCGATCTTCCCTTGACCATCGGCCTGATGGTGGATACCAGCCTGAGCCAGTTGAAGGTGTTGGATGCAGAGCGCACCGCTACGTTTCGCTTTCTGAATAAGGTCCTGCGCGAGGACAAGGATCAAGTATTCCTGATGCAGTTCGACATGGCCGTGATGCTGCGTCAGAGTCTTACCGCGTCGCGCACCAAGTTGGAGGAAAAGTTGAGCGTTGTGGATGCGCCCACGCGCGCTGAGCTGAGTCAACAGACCGGCGGCGGCACTTTACTCTACGACGCCGTGGTGGAGGCGGCGAAGACCATGAAGGATCAGCGCAACCGCAAAGCGCTGATCTTGATGACCGATGGCGTGGACACTGGCAGCGATTTGACACTGCCCGATGCGATCGATGCGGCGCAACGCGCCGACACGCTGGTGTACTCGATCCTATTTTCCGATTCGGGCGCCTATGGATTCGGGTTCGGCGAGCCCGACGGCCGCAAGGTGCTCCAGCATCTTTCGAAGGAAACGGGCGGGGGCTTCTACGAGGTTTCGAAAAGGCAAAGCATCGATCAGATTTTCGGTCTCATCGAGCAGGAGTTGCGCAGTCAATATAGTTTGGGATTTGTCTCCGATCAGCCGGTGCGCGTTTCCGAGTTCCGGACGCTGCAGCTTGCCACCCGGGAAAAAGGTCTGGTCGTGCAGACGCGTGACAAATACTGGGCGCAGCGGTAACAAAACGGCCGCGCGGAGGAGGATCGCGCGGCCGCTGGTGACATCCGCCTGATCAGTAACCGTACGGATGCCAGATTCCATATTGGTCGTAATAACCGCTGGGGGCCGGAACCGGGACTGGGACGGGCACAGGTGCCGGGGCTGAGTAGAAGCCCACTCCAAAATTGAAGCGGCCACGGTCATCGCGGTCGAAGTGCCGGTCACCGCGACCAAAATGATCATCGCTGCGGCCGCGGAAATCCTGCCGCGCCACCTCGTGCCCTCCTCGCTCACCGCCGCGATCAGCCGCCAGGGTTACAGTGGGCGCCGCGATCGCCAAAGCCGAAGCGAGCGCCAAAGCCGGGATTCCAAATCTTTTTAGCATTTCTTTCCACCTCCGCTTGTTTGGATGTGGATGCACCCCAGAAGCCTGTCAGACCTTGTAAGGAGGTGTAAGTGATCGTTACTGATCATCCTCGGGCGGTTCGTCCGCTTCCGGCGCAGGCGGTGGAGGCGGCGCGCCAGTGGTCTGAAGCGTTGTTAATCCTGTTCCGGCGATCGAGCTGTTGTAGGCGGGAACGTCTTTTTCCATGAGACTCTTGTACTCTGTCTGGACGGACTGCAACTCGCGCTCAAGACCGAGGACCAGACTCAGCGCGGTCTCGGTCGGGCCGTAGTCGCCGCTGCCGGCCACGTCGCCCAGCCCCGAGCCGATCTCGCCCCCCAGCCACATGAAATTCATATACAACTTGAACTGTGAGATGAAGTATTTGTCGTCGCTCAATGCGTCATTGCGAGAGATCAGTTTGTATTCGACTTCCTGAAGTTTCTGATCGATCGCCTGCACGCGCCCCAGCAGCTCGGCCTGGCCGGCGACCTTCTTGCGATCGTCTTCCAGCTTCTTGCGCATCCATTCGATCTGATTGGTCATGTCGGAGACGGAGGTGAGATCGTTGCGCACACGCACTTGCAGACGCACCGACGCCTGGATGTCGGCTTCGCTTCCGTGGCTGTCGGGCGGAAGAACGACCTCGATCGGCTGCGTGTAGGATTGCCCGTCCACGGTCAGACGCACCGTGTATTTGCCGGGCGCGGCGATGGGCCCGAGTCCGGCGTGCTCGATTCCCCAATGCATAACCGGGCGCGTTTCGGCTTTGTCGAAGCGCGGTTCATCCCAGATATGCGGATTTTCTTCAGGCGTCGTGCGTAAGGCGACCAGACGCGGACCTTCGAGCCGCAGATCCCAAATCACGCGATTCAATCCCGCTTGTCCTGGAAGATTGCGTAGCTCGCGGACCACGCGGCCGGAGGGATCGAGAATATCGATCTGGGCCGGATTTTTCGCGGCGGATGGAAGCGAATAGTTCAGCACGCCGCGCGGTGCATGTACCAAGCGATAAGACGCCCGTGGAGCATACAACTGAGTGTGCGCCGCGCCTGTATCCTGCTCCAGCGGCGAGAGGTCTTCGAGAATATAGAATCCGCGGCCGTAGGTGGAAACCACCAGATCGTGGTATTTCTTCTGCACCACGAGCCAGGACACCGGCGCGGCCGGCAGCCCATCTTTGAGTTGTTTCCAGTTTGCGCCGTCGTCGCTAGAGTAGTAGAGCGCATTGCCGGTGCCCGCGAACAGCATCCCCTTCTTGTTGGGATCTTCCGCGATCACGCGCGCGTAGGCCAGCGGACCGCGCGGCAGGTTTCCGATGATCTTGGTCCAGGTCTGCCCAAAGTCCGTCGTCTTATAAAGGAAGGGATCGCGGTTGTCCATCAAATGGAAATCCACCGCGATATACGCCGTGCCTGGATCGAAATGCGATGGCTCGATCTTCGACACAGTTCCCCACGCAGGCAGACCGGTGATGTTCTTAGTGACATCGTTCCAATGTGCGCCGGCATCGCGCGTGTACCAGACCTTGCCGTCGTTGGTCCCAGCCCAGATCAGGCCTTTTTGGATCTCCGAAGGCGCGATGGAAAAAACAACCTCGCCATAGAACTGGCCGAGATTGTCGCCGACGATACCGCCCGAAGAAATGATGCGGCTGGGATCTTGTGTTGAAAGATCGGGACTGATGACAGTCCAACTGGTGCCGCCGTTGCTGGTTTTGAAAATCACCTGGCAGCCGTAATACATAGTGTTGTGATCGAACGGGTCTTCGGCCAGCGGAGGCGTCCAATGACAGCGGTACTTCGCTTCGTTGGGCGCCGAATCGAGCGTGTGCAGCCAGGGGCTGATGGATCGCGCCATCTTTGTGCGGGCATCGTAGCGGGTCACTTCGTCGCCGTAGCAGGTGGCCCACACGATATTCGTATCCGTGACGTCGGGGATGGTGAACCCGGACTCGCAGCCTCCCAGGTTGTGGTCCCAGGGACCAGGAACAATGCCGATCGCGCGCTGGCGGCCGCCCGGGTAATCGATCGCCTGGCCGCCGGATTCGGGCGAGTTGCTGGGGCCGCGCATGGTGCCATCGTCCTGCATGTTTCCATAAATGTGGTAAGGGACATCGCGGTCGATGTCGACGTGATACATCTGTCCGATGGGAAGCGTGACCGTCGTGGACGTCTTGCCGTGATCGGTGGTCATGTACATCCCGCCGTCGTGCGTGACCAGGATCCGATTCGAGTTGGCCGGATCGATCCAGATGTCGTGCGTGTCGCCGCCCCAGCGCACTACCCGAAATGTCTTGCCGCCGTCGGTGGAAATGTGGAAGCTGCTATTGGCCACCAGCACTTCGTCTGCATTGGACGGTGACACCGCGACGCGGATGTAGTAGCCCGCGCGCCCGATCAGCGAGCGATCCCAGCTCGCGTCAATCCAGTTGTCGCCGCCATCGTCGGAGCGCCACAGCGAGCCTTGGTCGGCGGTCTGAATCAGCGCGTAGACACGCCGGCTATTGGTGGGCGCGACCGCGACATCGATTTTGCCAACAGGCGAGTGCGGCAGTCCATGGCCTTCCAGGCGCTTCCAGGTGGAACCGCCATCGTGCGACACATAGACGCCGCTGCCTGGTCCGCCGCTGAACATCGCATAGGTGTGCATCTCGGCCTGCCACATGCCCGCGAACAGGACGTCGGGATTGTGTGGATCCATGGCCAGGCCGGAGCAGCCGGTGTTGGCGTCGGCGAAGAGCACGCGCGTCCAGTTTCTGCCGCCGTCAGAACTGCGATAGACGCCGCGCTCCTGTTGCGGTCCCGTGAGACGGCCCAGCGCGCAGGCGAAGACGATATTGGGATTCGAAGGATGAACTACAATGCGCCCGATGCGGCCGGTTTCCTTGAGGCCCATGTTGGTCCAGGTCTTGCCGGCGTCCGTGGATTTGTAGATTCCGTCGCCCATCATGTCGACATCGCGAATGGCCCAGGCTTCACCGGTGCCGGCCCAGATGATTTTCGTGTCCGAGGGCGCGATCGCGAGCGCGCCGATCGCTTGCGCGGGCTGATCGTCGAAGATCGGAGTCCAGCGCACACCGCCGTCGGTGGACTTCCAAACTCCGCCGGATGCCGCGCCAACGTAGTAAGTACTCGGGTCGCCGGCGAGTCCCGCCGCGGCGGAGATTCTGTTGCCGACCGCCGGTCCCATGAAGCGGAAGCGGAAATTTTCGGCCAGGGACGCGTTTTGCCCGCCGCGCTGAGCGAGCATCGGCAGGGTGCACAGCAGGAGTGCCAGCGCGAAACGACGGTTCCGACAAATACTCGACAGCATGTTTTTCAGCATACCCGAGTGGGCGCCGGTGAAGGCGACCCGCTTCGGTTTGAGCTGTCAAATTGGAGCTGGCGCCGAGGAGACGATACTATGCGGGATCATCCCCGCATCACGCCTTCATGTGAGACCAGTGCAGAGTTTTCCTGGGTGTCGCGCAGCTCGTCGAGCCGCGGTGTAGGGCCGCTGTCAGGATTAGCGTTCCCATGGGCGGGAACGCGGCACGCACGAGTGGGTGCGTCACAGTCGTCTAAGGCGTCTAGGGCACAGTATGCATTGGGCTGGACGGGGCCGGTGGGTTCGTTTGTGCAAATTTCATTTTGGCCGTCGGGCTGAGGGGCGGCGGGCGGATCGGACGGGCCACGCTGGGCTTGTATGCGGAGCAGGTTCTGGAGCGCGCGGGAATAGGTGCGTTCCAGGCGGGACTGGATGCGATGGAGGAAGTTGAGTGAGCCGCTGGACAGGCGGTCAAACGCCTTGGCGAGAGACTGCGCCGGGGTAAGGGGCTCGTCTTCATCGCCGTCTTCGATGTCTTGGGCGCGACGTTGCTCGACATCGGCGATGGCGTCGGCCAGAAGCTGGGTTTCGATCAGCGTGAGGCGGTTTAGGCGCCATTTGGCGGCGGCGATTTCGTGAGCCAAATCGAGCTCGATGGGGCCGGCAGGGCGAAACTGCTGGACGTAGGAGTCGAGGAGGCGCTGAAAATCGGCAGGGTCCTCGGAGGGGAGGACGAGGGCCTGAGAACACAATCCGTGGCGGAGGGCGTTTTGAGAAGAGCGCTGTTTTCCGGCGTCGGTTTTGGGGCCTCGGGATTTGGCGCCATTTTCGCGGGCGGATTGGGATTTGCGAATAGAAGGCATTTGAGTCACCTCGGTCGATCAGGGTAGCGGGGCATGGCGTGGTTTGAGCAGAGTGCGAAGGGCAAGCGCGTGGCTGGTAAGGAAATCGAATCTTGGGAGGCGAGTCACCGAACCGGCAGATTGGGTTGTGAAGTGTCGGAGGCGGGTGACGAATAAGGTGCAGACCGGACGTGCCAGGTGAGCGATTTCGCTTGCGTTCGTTGGCCGTGCTCTCCGGGCGGAATCGGACTTGCGTGTGTCGGTCCCGCCATTGGGGTGGCGCGTGGGGGGGGAGCGATCCGGCCTGCAGATGTGGGAGATGGCGACTATACCTCCGGATGGAATTGGCGACTGGCGAAAGCGGTGCTCGAAGGGGGATGTTGCTTTGGCTACCGGAGCGCGCGAACATGTTCACGTAATGAGGAAAGAAGCGGAGGTATTCGCCGACTTAAAAGTATTATGCCGGTCGGCGGGTTACGTCCATGCCCTCGCCACCATCTGCTTTCGCGATAGCATCGTTCGCTATTCCGGGCAAATGCGCGTGAAGGACATGTTGCGAATGTTCTCACCCGACCGCCTCATCCGCACCGAGATTTCCACGCTCATAGGCCTGATGATCCAGGGCGAGATGGACTGGACGAAGCCATCGCCCCACGTCGTGCAAGAGCAGATGGACCGTACGGACGCATTGCTCAAGGAGCTGCACGATACATTTCTTCCATCCATCTCCGGCGCGATAGCAGAACAAGCCATAGCGCCGGTTAAAGACCTCCAACTCCTGGGCCGGGGCGAGTTCCTACGAGAGGCGATCTTCTACGCTGGGGAGTCGGCATACAGCTTCCAATACCGTGACTTCGCGCCCCAAAAATACGCAGCAGATGACGCATGGTTGAAGGCAAACCGAGGATTCTCCATCTTCGATGCCAGAACAGTCATTCTGACAATTACGCGGATGCAGGAACAGAAGCTCATGGACACCGTGGCACACATGGCGACAATCCCACCGGAGCAGTGGAGCATCCTCCCCGGCTACGGCTTTTCCGTGGGAGAGGTTGCCGCAGCATCCAGGGTGGCGGAACTAACTGTAGAGGCCGTGCTAAACGCTTTCGCCCTGACCCTTGGCGAAAAGAACGAGGCCTTTCGCGCGCTTGATGATTTCAACGCAGTTAATGCGACTCCCTTGCTCAGATCCAGCGGTGAGTTCGTGCTGTTCCAGTCCTACAGCCTGGTTGAAGCGCTCTATGAATCGCCGTTCTACTGGATGGTGGTGGACAAGGCGTATGCGTCCACTGCACTGCAAAACAGGGGGCGCTTTACGGAAACCTTCTGCCGTGATCGGCTCGATCTGGTTTTTGGCAAGGCGCGCGTCCACACAAACGTGGATATTTTCGAATCAAAGGCGCGGAAGGTCGGTGAAATTGACGTTCTCGTGCTCTTCGGCGACCGTGTCGTGATCGTTCAGGCCAAATCGAAGCGGCTGACGTTGGAATCGCGTAAAGGCAATGATGGCCGGATTCGAGATGATTTCAAAAAAAGCGTCCAGGATTCGTACGATCAGGGGCTCACGTGTGCTCGGAAGATTACTGACCCCAAGGCCAAGCTGGTCACGCCCGACGGTCGGGAGATCCATATTCCAGATCGGGTGTCCGAGATCTACATTCTGTGTGTGGTCGCCGATCACTATCCCTCACTCCACTTTCAGTCCCGCCAGTTCCTCAAGTACACAAAAGCCGACGTCATCCAGGCTCCTATGGTGCTGGATGTTTTTACGCTAGATGCAATCACGGAGATGCTCCCGTCGCCGCTCCGTTTTCTCAGCTATATCAACCGCCGGGTCGGCTACACGGAACGGCTGATGGCAACGCACGAGATGGTTATCCTTTCCTATCACCTGAAGAAGAACCTGTGGATCGAGGAGAACCTCGACATGCTGATGTTGGAGGACGACATCTCCGTCGACCTCGACATTGCCATGGCGGTGCGGCGCGACGGCGTGAACGGTCAGCGGACGCCTGACGGCATTCTCACTCGCCTGAATTCGACTACAGTGGGGCGCATCATCACGGCCATCGAGAGCCGTCCCGAGCCTGGGGTCATCGATTTCGGATTCCTACTGCTGGAGCTGAGCGGAAAGGCGGCGGCCGACGCAAGTACGGGCATCGATAGGGCCGCCAAACTGGCGCGCAGAGACGGACAGACACACGACATTTCCATGGGGTTCCGCTCGCCCAGGAGTGGATTCACAGTGCACTGCAGCGACGATGCGCTATCAGTGGCGGAGGCTCGACTACGGCATCACTGCGAACTTCGGAAGTATCGCGAAAAGGCGAAGACTTGGTTCGGTGTCTGCCTTCATCCGAGCGATCAATCAATCAGGTTCGGATTCAAGCTCGACCATGAGTGGCAACAGGATACCCGTCTGGACCGGCTGGCGCCCGATCGTCTTCGGTCTACGACTCTCAGCCGAGCAATTGAGGCGAGCACAAAGCGATCAAAAACTGGACGCAACGATCCGTGTCCGTGTGGCAGCAGCAAAAAGTATAAGAGATGCCATGGTCAGTAGACTGGTTGACGGGTCATCGGCAGCAATGCTCCTAATTTAGGTCAACGTTGGATTGGCAACATGAGGCATGAAGTTCGGTCACTTGGACGAAGAACGCCCTCTCGTTCGATGTGCGGCGCTCGGCCTCGAGCGCATCGCGGCAAACAGGAAATTAGGCCTGCAGAGCCGGGCTCTCGGGACACTAGCAGTTCTTTTATTAATCGAAGTCTGTGGGCGCCGTCCGTCAAGTCGAGTCCCGAGGCACTAAGCGCCGCGGCATCCCGGTCGCACGAAAACGCGCTACCGAGGTGTTCCGTTGCGCGCGTGTTGGAGCACAGCCGCTCGGTGCCGGACTTGGAGCACGGCCGTTTCAATCGACCCTGAGAATCAGATCCGCGAGAATCCGGCCGGTAGAATCTTGGGAGGCGAGTCACCGAACCGGCAGATTGGGTTGTGAAGTGTAGGAGGCGGGTGACGAATAAGGTGCAGACCGGACGTGCCAGGTTAGCGATTTCGGTTCCTTTCGTTGGCCGTGCTCTCCGGGCGGGATCGGAACTTGCGTGTGTCGGTCCCGCCATTGGGGTGGCGCGTGGTGGGGGAGCGATCCGGGCTGCATATCTGGGAGATGGCGACATCACGCTCATACGGTTTCCGTGACCGGCGTTTCCCAGGAGCCACCCTTGACGTTTCGGCGCCCGAACCCGAACCTTGCTCCGAGTAGCGCGTAAGAACTAAGCCGCTGGCGCGGCGGACGCAGTTGCGTGGTGGTTTGCAAGAAGCTGTCGCGGTACATTGCGAGGTCACAGAAAGGAGATTCTGTGACCCCACTACGTCAACGCATGCTGGAGGAGCTCCAGCGCC
>DATJWJ010000062.1:0-12952 GCA_035501355.1 Bryobacteraceae bacterium
CTGGCGGCAGCAATTCGATTGGGCTGTGACCGAATGGAGTCGAGACAACGTCTTCGAACATCCTGCTTTCCGATCATTGCCCGATGGCGACCTTAGCGGACTAACTCTCAGTTACTGCGAGACGCGGCAAAATTGTATTCCGCTCGATTCCGATCTGTATGCAACAGTTGACTGGCCGAATCTTCGCGTTTGGGCTGACGCCGGCACGGGTGAACAAGTCTACAAGGTCCCACTTAAGAACTATGCCACAGCTGTCGCCGGCAGCTATCAGTCTGCTACGGTTCAATTTCAACTCAGCGGCACGGTGACAGCTGGCGACTATGTCGGTCTTGCGTTCCTGGGAGAGCATTACCCCTATCTGATGAATCCTGGCGACGCGCTGGAGTGGGCTATTCAAAACATCGTCGCGGGCGTGAACGCATTTTCACCTACCATGCAAGCGGTCGCGAATGGTGCCTCGATCACCCTTACCTATGTCGGATCGGGCCAAACCGCGCAGAATTCCACGACCGGAGCTAACGGCAACCGAATCGGAGTGTATACATACGTTTCCGGGACGATGAGTGAACAGTGGGACGCGCCATGGAAAATGTTGAGCGGCGGCACGTCGCCGTCGCAATGGCAGATTACGCTCCCGTTTGCTACTCTCGCGGACCCGGTCTTGGGGACGATTCCCGCGAACGCCGTCCGCAAGTTGCGATGGACTTATTCCGCTGATCGTCAGGCTGGCGCGTTCTCGCGAAGCGAGTTCCAAGTGGTCGTATCGAACTGGACCGTCACCGGCTCTGGCCAGGCTTATTCGATCGCGGGACCGGGCAGCAGGCGAATGGAAGACAATTCCACCCAGGTGCAGTACACCGGGGATTGGACGAGTGCGAGCGGTAATTTCTCCGGCGGCACCATTCACTCTACGAGTACGAACCAGTCCAGTGTAACTTGCAGCTATACCTCGGCTCAGCAGCACTCCTTGTACCTCGGCACCAGGTTGCTGGAGGGGGGAACGCTGATCTCGGTTTCCGTCGATGGACAAACACCTGTCAGCGTAAACTTGAACGTGCCGGGGGAAGACGTGTTGATCCGCACGCCGCTCGGGCAATTGGCCGCAGGCAGCCACACGATCACCGCGACCCATGTTGGAACTAACGGCACTTACTTTTATTTCGATTTTCTTGAACTCGCCATCCCGGCCGCGCAACTCCCTACCGAGGTCACCGAGACTAGGTTGGCGCTGGCAACTGACTGGGACACCGAACATTCACTGGCTCTCGCTCCGGAGCGCACGGCGTGGATGATTAACAGTCTCGGATTCCAGGGGCGGGCCAATCACTATGTGGGCGCGTTATGGTTCTATGAACTGGTCAATGTGGGCAATCAGTATGCCTCGGCCACGATCACCTTCACCGGGGCGCCTGACCAGAACCTGATCACCGAAATCATCATCGGTCGAACCGATCAGCCGCCGTCAACGCAAAATGTAATTCAACACTTGAACCTGGACGGAGACACAATACAGACATTGGCAACGGCCTTCGCGCTGCTGCTGAACGGCGGCTATACCGGGGTACGCGCGGAGGCAAACGCCAACCAGCTAACTATCTATTCCCGCTCCTTGGGATCAGATGGAAATGCGATCACGATTGCGACCAGCGCAAACACAAACAGTCTGACGATTCAAACTTCAGGCGCCACGCTGTCGGGAGGCGTGGATGGCAACTGGCGTACAGACCTGCAAGCTTCACCACGGCTCAACCGCGCCGCGAGAGATTGGAGTCTCAGCTTTTTCACCGCGCTGCGAAGTTACGGAATTGATGTGGCTGCGTCCTTCAGCATGGAGCTGGGAAATGGCGATCCGTCCACAGCCGCGGGCATCGCGCAAAGATATCCCAGCCAGAACCCTGCTCTGCTCACTACGCCATCGCTGCAGACTAATTTCTCTCCTACCAGCACCGCGTTCTGGCAACAGGTTTATCAGGACATGGCGGCCATCCAGAACGCCGCCGGTCTGACTCCTTACGTGCAATTCGGCGAGGTCCAGTGGTGGTATTTCCCCGACGACGGCTCGGGCATGCCATTTTACGATGCGTACACCACCAGCACTTTCCAGGCACAGTACGGCCGTGCAATGACGGTGATCACCACCAACACGGTCGATCCAGCCACGATTCCACAAGAAGCTTCGTTTCTGCCAGGGCTGATCGGCTCCTTCACCAGTCAGATTATCGGCTACGTTCGAGCAGCTTATCCCAATTGCCGCTTTGAGGTTCTGTATCCGATCGACGTCAATAACACACCGCTCAATCAGATCATTAATTATCCACGCTCCGTGTGGACGTCAGCGAATCTGAGCTGTTTGAAGACCGAAAGCTTCACGTACACCTACGAGAGAAATCTCGACTTGAGCCGGACTAGCCTCGAGGCTGGTGGGGCCTTCGGTTTTCTCCCGGCCGAACGAAGCCATCTGGTTGGAATTAGCGACCCCTCCACGGCCTGGCTGAAAGAGGCACGCATGGCGGAGGCTTGCGGATTCGAATCCGTAGTTTTGTTCGCTTTAGATCAGATGTGCTTGATCGGCTATTCCCTTCCCCTTTCGCGCGGCTTGCGCCGGAGCCTCAGGCAAGGCTAAGTGCCGCCCCGCCTCGTACGTTCGCGGTACATTGAGTATGCACCGTGATCTCAGTTCAGAACGTCTCCAAGGTTTACCATCTCTACCGGCATCCGATCGACCGCATTCTCGGCAGCCTGGGAGGCGCTCCGAGAAGCACCGATTTTTATGCGCTGCGCAATGTAAACTTCCGCGTCGAGCAGGGCGAAGTATTCGCGGTGATCGGCCCCAATGGATCCGGTAAGAGCACCCTGCTTCAAATCATCAGCGGGATATTGCAACCCACGACGGGACGCGTGCTTCGCGGCGGACGCGTAGCCGCGCTGCTCGAACTTGGAGCGGGCTTCAATCCCGAATTCAGCGGCCGCGACAATGTCTATTTGAACGGCGAGATCATGGGCCTCTCGCGGCGAGAAATGGAGCAAGCATTTCCCAAGATCGAAGCCTTCGCGGAAATCGGTACGTTTATTAATCGCCCGGTGAAAGAATATTCCACCGGCATGTACGTACGGCTGGCCTTTTCCACCGCCATCCATGTTGATCCCGAAATTCTGATCGTGGATGAGGCGCTGGCGGTCGGCGACGCCATCTTCGCCAGCCGCTGTATTCAAAAGTTCGAGGAGCTTCGTCAAAGAAAAGTGACGGTACTGCTCGTCTCCCACGATCTTGGCCTGGTAAAACGTCTGGCGGACCGGGCAGTATTCATGTTGCGCGGCGAAATCGTCATGGAAGGCACGCCTAAGGACGCTGTGAATCGTTACGTTGGATTCGCCTTGGAGCAGGAACGCCACGGAAAAGACCACGTTGCGAAGGATGGCGTTGCCGCAACCAGCAGCTTCCGGCACGGAGACGGCGCGAGCCGCATCATCGATGCGCAACTGCTGAATCATTCCGGACAACCCACGCGCGCTTTCAGGCCGGGCGAATCCCTCCTTATCCGGGTTCAAGCAGTTTTCCATCAACCTGTTTGCGACCCGGTGGTGGGTATTCTGATTCGCAACCGCATCGGCATGGATGTCTTCGGAACTAACACGCGCCTGGAGGGCATCCAACTCGGCTCCTTCGAGCCCGGCGAAACTCTGGAGATTGAATTCGAACTGGATTGTTTGCTGAGCCGGCAGGAGTATACGCTGACCGTCGCCAGTCAGTATTGGAATGGTCTCAGCCAGGACTGGCTGGACGATTTATTGGACTTCCAGGTGATAGACACCAAGGACGTGGCGGGGGTGCTGAACTTGAACGCTCGAGTGCGCTTTCGAAAATCGGTTTCGGCCGCGCGCATCGAAGCGAGCAATGTCAATCGAGGTTGATCATGCAAATTGACGAAATCCAAAAGGCACTGCGCGATGAGAAGCTGGACGGGTGGCTATTTTTCGATCATCACGAGCGAGATCCGCTGGCCTACCGAGTTTTGGGTTTGAAGCTGGGCCGCACCGTAACGCGCCGTTGGTATTACCTGATACCGGCCACTGGCGAGCCAAGCGGAATCGTACACGCCATCGAATCCGGTGTCCTGGACGGTCTGCCGGGTAGCATCAGAAAATACTCGAGTTGGACTTCTCAGGCCGAAGGCCTCGCGCACTTGCTCGCCGGATGCCACCGTATCGCCATGCAGTATTCTCCCAACTGCGCCATTCCTTATGTGTCATTGGTAGATGCCGGCACGCTGGAACTTGTTCGAGGCTCGGGGGTCGAAGTGGTCACCTCGGCCAACCTGATCCAGCTCTTTGAAGCTCGCTGGAGCGCGGAGCAGTTGGAAACGCACCTCGAGGCTGGCCGCCGCGTGGATCAGGTTCGCGCGGCCGCGTTTGAAACAATCGGATCGAAGCTCCGCTCGGGAGGTTTGATCACCGAATGGGACGTGAACCGGTTTATCCGCGATGGCTTCGAAAAAGCCGGACTCGTCACCGATCACGGCCCCATTGTAGCCGTCAACGCGAATATGTCCGATCCGCACTACGAACCGCTGGCAGACTCGAGCCAACCGATCCGAAAAGGCGATGCAGTCTTGATCGATATGTGGGCCAAACTTGACCATCCGCACGCCGTGTTCTACGACATTACCTGGACTGGGTACTGCGGTTCCCAGCCTCCTTCGGCCATCCAAAATGTTTTCGAAGTGGTGCGCGACGCCCGCAAACGCGCCGTCGCCCGCGTGCAAGACGCGGTTTCCCGCAAACAGACTCTGCGTGGATTCGAGGTGGACGACGCCGCGCGGGGCTACATTCGTGACCACGGTTTTGCCGATTTTTTCATACATCGCACCGGCCACTCCATCGGAGAAGAGGTTCACGGAACCGGGGCGAACATGGACAATCTGGAAACGCACGACGAGCGCCGTGTCATCCCGCGGACCTGCTTCTCGATCGAGCCGGGTGTCTATCTGCCCGAGTTCGGAATCCGCTCGGAAGTGAACGTCTATGTCGGCGAGGATTCCGCCATCGTGACTGGCGAAGCGCAGGATAAACTGGTGGAGATTAGGTAACGCTGCCTGATCCGCGAGAGCGTGTCTTTGAGCGTGCAAAGCGCAACTCAACCTATGCTCAACAGCGAACCATCCGCCGCATTGCTCGATTTCCGCCGTGTGTCCGTAATGCGCGGTGACAAAACCGCGCTTCATGACATCACGCTGCGCATTTCGGCCGGCGAGCACGTCGCGATCCTGGGACCAAACGGCTCTGGCAAGTCGACGCTGATCAAGACCATCACGCGCGAGTGCTACCCTCTGGTTCTTCCCGGCTCCTCGCTAACCATCCTGGGGCGAAATTCCTGGAATGTGTTCGAACTCCGAACGCTCCTCGGGATCGTTTCGAACGATCTGATGAGCCCATCCAGGCGCGACATCACAGGGATTGAAGCCGTTCTATCCGGATTTTTCAGCAGCATCGGAATCCAGCCCTATCATCAGGTCACGCCGGAGATGCGCGAAAAGGCACGGGCAGTGCTGGATCTGCTGGAAGTGCCTCACTTGGCCGAGCGCGATATGACCGCCGTGTCGTCGGGAGAAGCGCAGCGCATCCTGATTGCCCGCGCTCTGGTGCATGATCCCCTCGCCTTGTTGCTGGATGAGCCAAGCAATAGCCTGGACCTTCGTTCCGCGCTCGAGCTGCGCGCGATCCTGCATAAGCTCGCGCGGACTGGCACCGGCATTCTTCTGGTCACACATCAGCTGGCCGACATAATTCCCGAGATCGACCGCGTAATCCTGCTTCGGGACGGCAGGATTTTCGCCGATGGCAGCAAAAGCCTTCTGCTAACTACCGAGCGCCTCACGGAACTGTTCGGCCTCCCAGTGGAGCTGAGGGAGCGCGACGGCCACTACCACTTATGGTGAATCCGATAGATAGACTTTCTGAAGATCTGCGCTTCACCGCACGAATGTTGGCCCGAAGCCCAGCCTTCACGCTGGTGGCCATGCTCACGCTCGCGCTGGGCATCGGCGCGAATACAGCCATCTTCGGTGTCGCCAACGCCGTTCTGTTCCGCTCACTTCCCTACCGCGATGCAGACCGTCTAGTGATCGTTACTCACGCGCGGGGGCCCAACCGCCGCCCATTCACTTACCATCGAGCCCGGTTTATCGAGGAGCGTAGCCATGCTTTCGCCGGCTTTGCGCCGTTCGTTTCGGAAAACTTCAATCTCAGCGGGCGCGGTGAGCCCGAGGTACTTGCGTCCGCCCGAGTGGCCTGGAATTTTTTCGAGGTACTGGGCGTCCATCCCGCGCTGGGCCGCACCTTTCACGCCGAAGAGGATCGGCCCGCCGCGCTGCCCGCCGTGATCATAAGCGACTCGCTTTGGAAACGCCTGGGCGCGCCAACCAGTATTGTCGGCGAATCTCTTACGCTCGATTCAATTCCCACCGCCATCATCGGAGTCCTGCCTCCGGATTTTGAATTCGCGCCCCTCGGCCGCAGCGTAGATGTTTGGTCCACGCGAACCTATCAGACCAATTCACTGACGGCGGAGCAGGTGCGTGCCGGCACTATCTACTTGATCGCCGTTGCACGCTTGCGCTTACCGCTCGAGCAGGCGCGAGCGGAAATGCGAGCGCTGGATGTGCAATACAACCAGGAAAACCCGGGCTTGGCCGATGCTGATTCCCGGCGCAGCATCAGCTTGAATCCGGTGCAGGATGTGATGGTGGCGCCGGTCCGCAATGAAGTGCTGCTGCTGTTCGGCGCTGTGGCATGCGTGCTGCTTATCGCCTGCGCCAACCTCGCCAGTCTGCTGCTCTCGCGCTCCGTGGCGCGGCGCAAAGAAATCGCCATCCGGACCGCCTTAGGTGCAACCCGAAGCGGCTTGGTCCGGCAGCTTCTCACCGAGAGTCTCTTTCTCGCGTTGATGAGCGGCGCGCTGGGCGTGGCGGTTAGTGCCTTCCTCATCCGGGTCGCCGCCAGTCTGCCCACCAATACCCTTCCACGCATCAACCCGATCCGCATCGACCTGAGTGTGCTTGTCTTTTCAGTGGCTGCTTCATTACTAACGGGCATCCTGTTCGGGTTGATACCAGCCCTCGAGATCTCCAAAACCGACGTCCAAGGCACTCTTCGCGATGAAAGCCGCGGCTCGACTGGAGGCCGCTGGCGCAACTTGACCCGAGGCCTGCTGGTGGTTTCTCAGATCGCAATTTCCATGATGCTGACCATCGGCGCCGGTCTGCTGATGCGCACCTTCGTGCGGCTGGAAAGCGTCCCGCTTGGCTTCAACCCGGAGCGCGTGCTGCTGATGAACATCGCGCTGCCGCCCGCGCGCTATTCCGGCACCGCTCAGATCGCTAGCTTCTTCGATGGCGTCCTAAGACAAGTGGCGGCCAAGCCGGGCGTCCGGTCCGCGGCTGTCTCCTCCGCACTTCCGCTGCACCCTTGGCGTTACACTCCACTGCTGCCCGAAGGCCAGCCGGACGTACCGGTGGCTCAGCGTCCGCTTTTGTCCACGCAAGCCATCAGCCCGTCCTACTTTGATGCGATGGGCATCCCGCTGCTACAAGGCCGAACCTTTACCGGGGGCGACAACGAAGCTGCGCCACCGGTGGCCATCATCAACCAGGTCTTCGCGCAACGCTATTGGCCCAACCAGAATGCTGTTGGCAAACATGTCACGGTGGGAAACTCCCGGCAGCCGGTTCGCGTGGTCGGAGTAGCGGGTAATGTCAAGAACATCACGCTCGCAGCAATTAGCACGCCTGAACTCTACTATCCCGTCGCCCAGCGTCCCTCGCAGGCTATGAATCTGATCGTGCGGTGCGCCATCAATCCGCTGTCTCTTTCGGCCGCAGTACGCTCCGCGGTCCTGGCCATCGATCCCGACCAACCCGTCACCGACGTCCGTACCATGGAGCAGCACCTGTCGGCCTCAGTGATTCGCACTTGGCTTACGATGCTGCTGCTCGCTGTCTTCTCCGCGATGGCCATGCTGGTCGCCACCGTGGGCCTGTATGGCCTCATCGCTTACTCGGTTGCGCAGCGTACCCAGGAACTCGGAATCCGACTGGCTCTCGGCGCGGCGCCGGGGACCGTTCTGCGGCTGGTTCTGCGCCAAGGATTGGCGCTGGCGATACTGGGGGTGCTGATTGGCCTGGGCGGTGCGCTGGCTTTGACGCAATTCATGCAGAGCCAGCTTTACGGCGTCAGCACAACGGATGGCTGGACCTTCACCGCCTGTGCTTTGTCCTTCATCGTGATTGCGCTGGCCGCCAGCTATATACCCGCGTGGCGTGCCGCACGGCTGGATCCCACCGAAGCGCTACGCCGTGAATAAGGCCCTGTTTCTTGGTCCAGCCCAGAGGCGGACCCCTCCGAACCACCTGCGTTGCGGCGGCGCTAACATAAAGGTACAGAGCCTATGGTCATCCGAAAACCGTCCGATCTTCGCTATTCGCAGGTAACGCCCAAGCAGGCCTACCTGAACCGCCGCCGGTTCCTGGCAAGCTCCATGGCGCTGGGCGCCTTGGCGAACGCACCCGCGGCGCGGGCAACCACCAAGCTCAACGGCGTCACCAAAGGTCCGTACAGTACGGACGAAAAGGTCACGCCCTACGAGGCTATCACCCACTACAACAACTTCTACGAGTTCGGCACCGATAAGGGCGATCCTGCAGAGAACGCTCACCGGCTGAAGACCTCTCCCTGGATGGTGAAGGTGGAAGGGGAAGTCGCGAAACCCACGACGCTCGACTTGGACGCCATTTTCAAGATTGCTCCTCTCGAAGAACGCATCTACCGCCATCGCTGTGTCGAGGCCTGGTCGATGGTGATCCCGTGGATCGGCTTCCCGTTGAACGCCCTTCTCAAGAAAGCCGAGCCGACATCCAAGGCGCGCTACGTCGCCTTTGAGAGTTTTTACGATCCCAAGAACATGCTGTCCATGTTCCAGACCGGTATCGCATTCCCGTATGTCGAAGGTCTGCGTCTGGACGAGGCCATGAACCCGCTGGCGCTGCTGGTGGTCGGCCTCTACGGCGAGACGCTGCCGAATCAGGACGGCGCACCGTTCCGCTTGGTGGTGCCGTGGAAGTACGGCTTCAAGAGCATCAAGTCCATCGTCAAGATCCGCCTTCAGGAGAAGCAGCCGCCGACCACTTGGAATCTCTCCGCAGCGAATGAATACGGGTTCTACTCGAACGTAAATCCGGAAGTTGACCACCCGCGCTGGAGCCAGGCCAAGGAACGCCGCATCGGAGAATTTTCCAAGCGCAATACCATCAAGTTTAACGGCTATGGCGAGCAAGTGGCCAGCATGTACGCCGGGATGGATCTGCGCAAGAACTACTGAGAGCATGAACCGCGTCCTTTCGAGCCGCTGGACGAAAGCCGCGGTTTTCGTATTGTGCCTGGCGCCCGTGCTCTTGCTCGGGTGGCGCTTACTGGGATTCGCGATCCAGGGCGGGCAAGGGTACGATGCCAACCTCACGGCCGACCCGATCGCCTATATCACGCACTACACCGGCGACTGGACCATCCGTTTCCTGCTGATCACTCTCAGCGTTACTCCGCTGCGCAAACTGCTCGGACTGCCGAAGCTCGCGCGCTACCGCCGCATGCTGGGCCTGTTTGCGTTCTTCTACGGCTTCCTGCACCTGACGACGTGGGTATGGCTGGACAAATTCTTCGACCCGCATGAGATGGTGAAGGATGTCATCAAGCGGCGCTTCATTACCGCCGGAATGACTGCTTTCGCGCTAATGCTCCCACTGGCCGTCACTTCCACGGCCGGATGGGTCCGCCGCCTGGGTTTCGACCGCTGGCAGCGCATCCACCGTCTGATTTATTTCAGCGCGCTGGCGGGCGTGATCCATTATTACTGGCTGGTGAAGTCCGACGTGCGGCTTCCGCTGCTGTACGGCGGCATTCTGCTGGTGTTGATGCTTTATCGCGTCAGCATCTGGCGGCGCACAGCTCCCCGGCGCGCGCCGGTTGCCAATCCGAAAACAGTCGGATCCGCGGCACAGCTCAAGTAGCCTGATCTAACGCTTTGGTGACTGGAAATCTCGCCAAGCGCAGCAAGCGCTCTGCCAGCACCGCAACTGCCGCCAGGCCGGTGAACGAGAGCGGATGCAAGTAGCGCACCTGCGCCGGCGTCGTCAAGCAAGTTACCGCGATCAGCAGCGCGCTCCACAATGTCAGCAATCCAATGGCAAGGCGCACCCGCGCGGGAGCCACGCAGGTCGCGGCCAAGCCGAGAAACGGCGCCAGATACTGCATCCAACACCACATCCAAGCGTGCGCATGGTATCGGCGAGTGAGGGTACGTTCCGTGGCGCGGTCGCGGCGCTGCTGAGGGAAGTGAGCGGTGATGATTCGCCATCGCTCATCGCTCGGCTGAACGGCCGGATCCGCTCCATCCTCGATGCGAACCAGAGCAGGGAGCGTGTCTCTACGGAGGAATTGGCGATATTCCGTCCACGACCGGTACGCCAATCGCAAAAACCCGAGCGGATTGCGGCGCACCGCGTGGAGCGCGAAGGCTTCTGCGTGGCTGCTGGCTTGAAGCCAATCGCCGTGAAATGCTTGAGTCAATCGGCTCACCAGGCCGTTGGGGTCCCAAAGCTGGAAATTGCGTGCCGCGGACGAGGCATCCGACAGCCCGTACGCCCGGTGCTCGGAATCCCGGAGGACGGCCGCAGTCTGCGGGTCGGGCGCATCTTGCTCCTCCAGCAGTGGCGCCAGGTTGCCTGCGAGAAAGAAGCCTGTTCTATATTCATAGGCAGGTTCGCGGTGTGCCAAAAATCCGATGAGCCGCTGATAGGTCGCCTGGCAGATGAGCACTGCCGCGGCGCTCACGGCAAACGCCACCGCCATTCGACGCCGGTTTCGCCACAGCTTCGGCGGCGCCAAAGGGACGATCAGCGCGGACGCAACTACCAGCGGCAGGTACACCAGCCGCAGGCCGACCAGAAACATTCCGAGTATGGCCGACGCGATCAGCCAGATGTTGCTCGGCGCGCGTAGATACTCCAGGGCCGTTATCAGAAAGAGCGCTGCTACAAACCCAGCGGCAGCTTCGGTCATAACCAGATGCTCGCCGGCAACTTGTGTTGGATCCCAAGCAAACGCGAAAGCGGCTGCGGCCGCGATTTGCCATCGGACCTCCAGGTAGCGGATCAGGGCCCAGGCCAGCAGCGAAGCCACTACGCCACCCAAGACAGCCTGAACTACCACCAGTGGCGCCAGAGAACCGAGCGGCAAGCACAATCCGCGAATCAGCCAGCTATAGACGTAGGAACGCTCCGGCCGGAATTCCAATTTCAGGGCGTTAGTTATAAACGAACCTGAATCCGGAAACAGCAGCGGACGGTGGTCGAGAACCAACTGCAGCGCCTTGGAAGCCAGCAGTAACAAGGCGACCCATAGCAGCGGCTGCTCGTTGAGGCTTAATTCTGGACGTGGATGTTCCAGGCTACCAGTCCGAATACGGTGTACCTTCGAGACTCGTCTTATCCGATCCACTGCGTACGTCGTAGATCCCGGGCTGCTGCTGATTGACGGTGTTGGAGGCGTCTTCCTGGATGATTTTCCAGGAATCCGCGCTTCCGGTCATGGGATCCAGCGGCACCTCGCGCAAGTATCCGTCGCTGACCAGATCCTGCAGCGTCTGCGGAGCCTTCTGCTTGTCGTAGGTGTACTCGTCGATCACGGTGCGCATGGTGAACAGGTTGTTCTTGAGCACGCTCTCTTTGGCGCGGATGATGGAGCGGCTGTAGATGGGGATCGCTACCGACAGCAAAACCGCGATGATCGCCATCACGACCATCAGCTCGACGAACGTGAATCCGCGGAGTACGCGCTTAAACCGGCGCGGCAGTGCTCTATCCCTGAGGTTCATCACCATTGCGAATATGGCGTCCCATCGCGCGCCTTATCGGTGCTCTTGGTATACACGTCGAAAACGTTCTGGCCGCCCCAGGCCTGCGCATCCACATCATCCTTCGTACTTCGCAGCCCCCAATCGTAGGAATTGGTCATGGGGTCCTTGGGAATGCGGCGCAAGTAGCGGACCTTCTTATCCACCGATCCGGTGGCTTTGATACCATCCACCAACTGCTTCAACGATTCCGGATAATTATCGCTGTCCAGCTTGGCCGGCCCAATCTTGCCGGTGTCCATGTCGTCTTTGAATTTGTCGATGGCGTTGCGGATTTGCTCCAGCGAGCGAGTCAACTCCCGCTCTTTTTCGAGCTGCACGCGGTAGCGCAGCAGGGGAACGGCCATGGCGGTGAGCAGCATCATGATGGTGAACGCTACGATCAGCTCCACCAAAGTCATGCCGCGTTGGCGTCTGCGTCTCACGACCAATCCTTACTGCACCGTCACCGGTAGCGATGGAGCGGTAACCGAGATCGGCTTACGCTGGGAATCGCGCAGATTGATCTCGCTCACGCTCACCGTGCTGGTACCCTTGCCTACCGCTGTGAAGCTGAGCTGCATCAGAAGCCCGGAGCCATTTACACCGGCGGCGCGGCTCATTTCAATACTCGCTTCACCGGCGTCATTGCGTATATCCAGGCTGGGTGGATTCCCACCTGGTTGCGCCAAAAGACCGGCGGGCGTCACCTGGTTCAAGCGCAGAATCCTCGGATCCCAGCGAACTTTGATGGGCACCGCCGCCAGGTCGGAGGCGTTGTCCACCTGCAAACCCACCACCACCGGCGCCGACACTTGCGCCTGCACCGCGGGTGGAACAAAAGATAAACGTAGCGCGCCACCCGGCACGGCCGGCGTGACTGGAACAGTAGCCTGCGGAGCCGCGGGCGCTGCGGGAGCCGCCGCAGGAGTCTGTTCCTCTGGCCGAGGACCGTAGCTCAATTTCACGGTCTGATCGGTTCCCGCCGATATTCCACGCAGGTCCAGCGCC
>DATJWJ010000063.1:0-21140 GCA_035501355.1 Bryobacteraceae bacterium
TTCCCTGCCAGACGAGCGTTCCGCGCCCACAATATTCCGCGCCAGCTCCGGAATGCGAGGATCCAGCCGCGGCGGCAATTGCAGATAAAGCGTTCGAACTTCGTCCGGCAACGGGTCAACAATCTCGTCGGCGTCTCTGGAATCGCGAAAGGGCGGATCCAGACGGCTGTAGACCTGGTACCAGATGTCCCGCGCCTCGCCGTATTGCACGGTGTAATTCTCGAAGGGGCGGCGAATCACCGTAGAGTGAATCCGCAGGAATTGCGGGGTGCCACCGAAGAACAACGTGTCGGAGCCCAGCTCGTTCAGGTGGACCGCGTATGAGATGTGGCGCTCGTTCCGGCGTGGGGGCGTATCGTCCAGTTGCATCAGCCCGCCGGAGCCCGGAGGCAATGCGTCTCCCCGAGCAGGCCGGTTGAACCAGGCTCGGCCATTGAATTCCGCCAGCGTGGCGCCCCGCCATTTGAGTTGCAGCCCGCGGTCTTCCGGTTTATCCATCTCCACATGCATCACCGGCGTGTTTTCCTTCTTGATCTCGCCGATCTCGCCGAGCGTCACATGGTTTGAAAAACCCGCCAGGTAATAGCGGTGCGAGACCAGATGCTGGAAAGCCGCGCGCGCGGTGCGGGGCAGAAAGAAGAACAGGCCGGCAGTGATCACCAGGATTCCGAAAGAAACCGACAGCACCACCCCGGTCAGCCGAAAAGAAAGTCCGGCGCCGGAGATGCGTGCCGCCATGCACCGCCGCGCGCGCGAATGGCGGATCTCATCGCTCGCGAAAGTGGCGACGCCGAGCACTAGAAACAGCAAAAGAAAGAGGAAGAAGTTGAAGCGCGTCGAAAGCACGCAGGCCGCCAGCAATTCGATGAATGCAATCAGTTTCAGAAACAGGTAGTCGCGGTTGCTGCGGCCGGTTACGATTTTCACCACCGCTACAAAGAAGACCAGGTGTACGGCGGCGGGTATAAAAGTTCGGGAAATGTAGAAATAATCGATCGGCCAAAATCCGATGTAAGCGAGCGTGACCGCGTTAACGATTGCGTCCGGCAACTGGAATCGCAGAACACCGGCTGTGAGCAATGCCCGCGTGGCCAGAGCGGTTGCAGTCAAAACCAGCGTGGGCGCATCCAAATAGCCGGATCCAGCCACTGCCAGAAACCCGCTGGCCAACAATCCCAGGAGGGAAAACTCGAAAAATCTGTCCACCGGCGAGCGAGGAGCCGCCGCAGCCGCTTCCATAAATCTATTCTACGCCGCAACCGATTGTTATTATGAAGAACTGGAGGCGTATTGAGCACCATCACTGTCCCCCCGCAAACGCCCGTAATCGATCACCATAAGCGCCGTCAAGCGGTGCTGATCATCATCGCCGGTACGTTTCTGGTGGCGGTGGCGCAGATGTTGATCAAGTCCGGCGCTAACCGCCTGGGCCACGCGGACCTGATCGGAACGGCGATCGGCATCCTCACCATTCCGCCGCTTTTCGCCGGTTATTGCCTGTATGGGATTTTCGCGGTGATGATGATTTACGCTTTGCGGCATGGCGAACTTTCCGTGCTGTTTCCGCTTATCTCGTTGGGCTTCGTGTGGGTAGCCATATTGTCGGTGTTCATTTTCCATGAAGCGATGAGCCCGCTGAAAGGCGTGGGGATCGCAATCATCGTGTGCGGCGTGGCAACCTTGGGACGGGGAGGCAGCCATTGACAACCCCGGTTTCTTCGATGGCCTTGGTGTTGGGCGGATCCGTGATTGGGTCGGTGGGCGCCGTGTTCCTCAAGGCAGGTGCAGTCCAAATAGGCCGGCACTGGTCCAGCATTCTCCTGAATTGGAAACTGGCGCTGGGCGCGGTAACTTATCTGATTTCGTCGGTTTTGTTCGTCAAGGGAATGTCGCACGGCGAATTGTCGGTTTTGTTTCCGATGGTTTCGCTGTCGTACATCTGTTCGCTGGTATGGTCCCGGCTGCTGTTTCAAGAAGTCATCACTAAATCCAAGCTTTACGGCGTGGGGATGATCCTGGTGGGGATCGTCTGTCTGGGTCTGGGCAGCGCTTAAGAGCTCTAACTCGCGCTCAAGTACCGATTCAATCCTTCGGCGGCCTGGCGGCCTTCGGCGATGGCCCACACTACGAGCGACTGCCCTCTACGCATGTCGCCGGCCGCGAAGACGCCCGGGACGTTGGTGCTGTAGTCGGCGTTGGCCGCGACATTTCCGCGCGCATCGAGTGAAACGCCGAGCTGATCGAGAACGCCGCCCTGGCGCGGTCCGGTGAAACCCATCGCGAGCAAAACCAGGTCAACGTCGAGCGAAAATTCAGAACCGGGGATCGGCTCGAACTTGGGTGCGGGTCCGACGCGAACGGCGTGCAGTTTACTGACGTTGCCTGTGTGGTCGCCGGTGAAGCGCGTGGTGGCGATGCTCCAATCCCGAATGCCACCCTCTTCGTGCGAGCTTTCGACGCGCAATTGCAGCGGCCACAACGGCCAGGGCGTTTGCTCGGCGCGGTCCTCGGGCGGGCGCGGCAGAATTTCGAATTGATGGACTGAGGCGGCCTTCTGCCGGTGTGAGGTTCCAAGACAGTCCGCGCCCGTATCGCCGCCGCCGATGATTACCACGTGCTTGCCGGTCGCCAGGATTTGATTGGGAACCTGGTCCCCCGCGCAGCGCTTGTTCTGCTGCGGAAGAAATTCCATGGCGAAATGGATGCCTTTCAATTCCCTTCCCGGCACGGGCAAGTCGCGAGGAGCCTCGGCGCCGCCGGCCAGCAGGATCGCATCAAACTTCGCGCGCAGTTCGTCACCAGCGATAGTGCGGCCAACATCCACGTTGGTCTCGAACTTGACGCCCTCGGCCAGCATCTGCTCCAGCCGCCGGTCGAGCACCCATTTCTCCATCTTGAACTCGGGAATGCCGTAGCGCAGCAAGCCGCCGATACGGTCGGCCTTCTCGAAAACCGTTACGCTGTGGCCGGCGCGGTTCAACTGTTGCGCAGCCGCAAGCCCGGCTGGACCCGATCCGACCACAGCCACCCGCTTTCCACTACGCACGGGCGGCGGCTCCGGGCGAACCCAATGTTCACGAAATGCGTGCTCAATGATCGTCTTCTCGATGACTTTGATAGTCACCGGAGGCTCGTTGATGCCGAGCACGCAGGCCGCTTCGCACGGCGCCGGGCAGAGACGCCCGGTGAACTCCGGAAAATTGTTGGTGGCGTGCAAAGCACGAATCGCGTCGCGCCAGCGGTCTTTGTAGACCAAGTCGTTCCAATCCGGAATCACGTTGTTGAGCGGGCATCCGGTATGGCAGAACGGCACGCCGCAATCCATGCAGCGGGCGCCTTGCGTTTTGACCTTCTCTTCGTCGAAATCCTGATAAACCTCGAACCAGTCGTTGATCCGCTCGGCGGGAGGCCGGCGTTGCGGCAGCTCGCGCGTGTATTCGAGAAAGCCGGTCGTTTTACCCATGGGCCACTTTAGGCTGCGTCGTCAGCAACAGGCGCGCGGACACCTCGGAGGCCACCGGCTGCGGAACACGCTTGATACCCAGCACTCGCTTATATTCGTGCGGAAAAACTTTGACGAACTTCGGCGCCATGCTGAGCCAGTTTTCGAGAATCCACTGGCCGCGCGGGCTGCCGGTGGCTTCCACATGCTTGAGGATCAGGTTTCTAACGGCGTCCAGATCGGCCGCATCGGTGACCGGCTCCAGATCGACGCTAGCTTTGTTGCACATCACGTTGGCGAACTCGCCCTGCTCGTCCAGCACAAACGCGATGCCGCCGGTCATGCCAGCTGCGAAATTGCGGCCGGTGCGTCCCAGCACGACGACGAGACCTTTGGTCATGTACTCGCAACCGTGATCGCCGACGGCTTCCACAACAGCGGTCGCGCCGGAGTTGCGCACGGCGAATCGTTCGCCGGCCATGCCATTAAAGTACGCCTCGCCGCTGGTTGCGCCATAAAGAACCACGTTGCCCACCAACATGTTTTCTTCCGGCAGGAAGGTCGAGGTGCGCGGTGGAAAGACGATCAGTTTGCCGCCTGAGAGGCCTTTGCCGACGTAGTCGTTGGCGTCGCCTTCCAGCGTCAACGTGACACCCTTGGCTAGAAACGCTCCGAAACTCTGGCCCGCCGACCCGTTGAACTCGAAACGGATGGTGTCGTCCGGCAGGCCTTCGGAGCCGTAGCGCCGCGCGATTTCGCCCGACAGCATCGCGCCCACCGTCCGATGCACGTTGCGGATTGGCATCTTGAACTCGACGCGCGTGCGATTCTCCAGCGCGTCCCGGGCGTGATCTATCAATTTGTAATCGAGCGCTTGCTCCAGTCCGTGATCCTGCGGGATCAGGCAGCGCCGGCCCACCTTACGCGGCACCTGCGGATTGTAGAGAATGCTCGAAAAATCCAGCCCGCGGGCCTTCCAATGCTCCACGGCGGGGCGCATTTCTATCTTGTCCACGCGCCCGATCATCTCGTCCATGTTGCGGAAGCCGAGCTTGGCCATCAATTGGCGCACTTCTTCCGCGATATAGAAGAAGAAATTGATCACGTTCTCAGGCTTGCCTTGAAATTTCTTACGCAGCACCGGGTCCTGTGTGGCGATGCCGACCGGGCAGGTGTTCAGATGGCACTTGCGCATCATGATGCAGCCCATCGACACCAGCGGAGCGGTGGAGAATCCAAATTCTTCGGCGCCCAGCAGCGCGGCGATGGCCACATCGCGGCCGGTTTGCAGCTTGCCGTCAGTCTGGACGCGGATCCGGCTGCGCAGATCGTTCAACACCAGCACCTGCTGGGTTTCGGAAAGTCCCAACTCCCAGGGAATGCCGGCGTGTTTGATGGATGTGAGAGGCGACGCGCCAGTCCCGCCGTCGTGGCCGCTGATCAGAACCAGGTCGGCATGCGCCTTGGCTACGCCCGCGGCTACGGTACCAACTCCAACCTCAGCCACCAGCTTTACCGAGATGCGCGCCTTGGGGTTGGCATTTTTCAGGTCGTAGATCAACTGCGCCAGATCTTCAATGGAATAAATGTCGTGATGCGGCGGCGGCGAGATGAGCTGCACTCCGGGAATGGAATGCCGCACCCGCGCAATCACCTCGTCCACTTTGTGGCCCGGCAACTGGCCGCCTTCGCCCGGCTTGGCGCCCTGGGCGATCTTGATCTGCAGCTCGTCGGCGTTGACCAAATAATTCGTGGTGACGCCGAAGCGTGCCGAAGCGACTTGTTTGATCGCACTGCGGCGCCAGTCCCCATTGGGATCGCGCTCAAAGCGCGCTTCGTCTTCCCCGCCCTCGCCGGTGTTGGACTTGCCGCCGATGCGGTTCATGGCGATGGCCAGCGTCTCGTGCGCTTCCTTGCTGATGGAGCCGTATGACATGGCGCCCGTGGCGAAGCGCTTCACGATTTCCGAGGCCGGCTCCACTTCTTCAATCGGAACCGGCTTGGCTGCGAACTTGAATTGCATCAAACCGCGCAGAGTGCACAACTCGCGGTTCTGATTGTCGATCAGTTGCGTATATTCCTGGAAAGTCTGGAAGCTCTCCTGCCGCACGGCATGTTGCAGCTTGCTCACCGTAAGTGGATTGAACAGGTGGTATTCGCCGCGCGCGCGATATTGATAACTTCCTCCCACCGCCAGCTCGGTATCGGAATCGGAAAGCGCACGGAAGGCGTGATCGTGCTTCATTTTCGCTTCGCGAGCCAAAACCTCCAGGCCGACACCTTCGATGCGCGACGCGGTCCCGGTGAAATAGCGCTCGATCACCGATTTGTTCAGCCCGATAGCTTCAAAAACCTGCGCGCCGCGATAGCTCTGCAGCGTCGAGATGCCCATCTTCGAAAAAACTTTGAGCAGGCCCTTATTGATGGCCTTTTTGTAATTCTTGAGCGCAGTCTCGAAGTTCACGCCGCCTGGCAGATTGCCCTGCCCGGCCTGATCCTCCAGCGTCTCGATGGCGAGATAAGGATTGACTGCGCTGGCGCCGTAGCCGATGAGCAGGCAGAAATGCATCACCTCACGCGGCTCGCCGGATTCGATGATGAGCGCCACCTGAGTGCGCGATCCTTCCCTGACCAGGTGATTGTGCACGGCCGAGAGTGCCAGCAAACTCGGGATCGGCGCGTATTCTTCGTCAATGCCGCGATCTGAAAGAATCAGCAGCGTGTAGCGCGACTTCACTGCGCGCGACGCACTGCGGCATAGCTCATCGAGCGCGCGCTCCAATTCCTTCTCGCCGCCCGCCACGCGAAAATGCATCGGCAGCGTGGTCGCGAGCAGGTCGCTGGTGGACACGCGCCGCAGCTTCTCCAGATCGCGATTGGTCAGCAGCGGATGCGGCAGCTTCAAGGTATGGCAATGCGCCGGCGTCTCCTCCAAAATATTGCGCTCAGTGCCGATGTAGCTGGTCAAAGACATCACCAACTCTTCGCGAATCGGATCGATCGCGGGATTGGTTACCTGCGCGAACAATTGCTTGAAGTAATGGAACAGCGGCTGCGGCTTGTCGGAGAGGCAAGCGAGCGGCGTGTCGGTACCCATGGAACCAACCGGTTCATCGCCGGTGCCCGCCATGGGAGCCATCAGAACGCGAATATCTTCGTCGGTGTAGCCGAAAGCGCGCTGCCGCATCACGATGGTGTCGAGGTCGGATGCATACACGCGCGGAGGCTCGGGCAGGCTGTCGAGCGTGATCTGGTTTTCCTTGATCCACTCGCCGTACGGCTGCCGGCTAGCCAGCCGCTGCTTAATTTCCTGGTCCGGAATAATGCGGCCCTCGCGCGTGTCCACCAGCAGCATGCGGCCGGGCTGCAAGCGGCCTTTGAACTTCACTTCCTCAGGCTTCACCGGAAGCACGCCGGTCTCGGAGGCCATGATGACCAGGTCGTCGTGCGTCACCAGATAACGCGCCGGACGCAGGCCGTTTCGATCCAGCGTCGCGCCGATCACCCGGCCGTCCGTGAAAGCGATGGCCGCGGGCCCGTCCCACGGCTCCATCAGCGAAGCGTGATATTCGTAGAAAGCTTTCTTATCCGCGGGCATGGTGGTGTCAGCGTCCCAAGCCTCGGGAATCAGCATGGCCATCACGTGATGCAGATCGCGTCCGGCCAGCGTCAGCAGCTCCACCGCGTTGTCGATCGAAGAGGAGTCGCTTCCACCGGGAGCGATCACGGGAAACAACTTCTTCAGATCTTCGCCAAACACCGAGGAAGCCAGAATCTTCTCGCGCGCATGCATCCAGGCAATATTTCCGCGGATGGTGTTGATCTCGCCGTTGTGGCAAAGATAGCGGTACGGGTGCGCCAATTGCCAGGACGGAAAAGTGTTGGTGGAAAAACGCTGATGCACCAGGCACAGCGCGCTCACGGCCTCGGGATCCGTCAGCTCGTCGTAAAACTCCGCGATCTGCGGAGCCAACAGCAGTCCCTTGTAGATGATCGTGCGCGCCGACAGCGATGGAATATAAAAGAAACCCTTGTCGGGAAGATCGGACGCCGCAATTTCCGATTCCGCGCGCTTGCGGACCACATAGAGCTTTCGCTCCAACTGGTCTTCGGTCATCCCGGAAGCGCCGCGGATGAAGATCTGCTCGATGTAAGGTTGCGACGCGCGCGCCACGCGCCCGATTGCGTCGACGTTGACCGGCGTGTCGCGCCAGCCCAGCACCGTGAGCCCTTCTTCGCGCGCGATCCGCTCCAGGATGCCCTCGGCGATCAGGCGATGCGAGGGCTCGACCGGCAGGAACACCATCCCGACGCCGTACTCGCCCGGAGGCGGCAGCGTAAAGCCCAGCCTGTCGCACTCGCGCGCGAAAAACTTGTGCGGAATCTGGATCAGGATGCCGGCGCCGTCGCCCGTCTCAGGATCGCAGCCGCACGCGCCGCGGTGCGCCAGGTTGATCAGGATTTGCAGTCCCTTGGAGATGATCTCGTGCGACTGCTCGCCCTTGGTGTTGACCACGAAGCCAATGCCGCAGGCGTCGTGCTCATTTTGAGGATCGTAGAGACCTTGCTTCGCGGGAAGGCCGACCATGCTTGACAGTATCAAACTTCTAACTATAAGTCCAGTGAAAATTTATATTGACTTACTATCAGTGCGGCTAATATAATGTGAAAAGAAGATGGACCTGGATCATCTTAAGCTTTTCAAAGACATAGCACAGGCGCGAAGCTTCAGCCGCGGCGCGTCGGCGAACGGCGTCAGCCAGTCCGCCGCCAGCCAGCACATTCAGGATCTCGAGGAACAGTTCGGCGTTACCCTTCTGGACCGCACCACCCGGCCCCTGGCGATCACCGAAGCCGGCAAGCTGTATTTGGACATGTGTCGCGAGGTGCTTGGCACGCGCGACGAATTCCTGGTGGCCCTGGAGCGCATGAAGAGCGAAGTGGAAGGCACGGTTCGCGTGGCTTCGATTTATTCGGTTGGGTTGTCGGAAATGTCGCGCCTGGAAGAGGAGTTTTCGCGGCGTCATCCCCAGGCGCGCCTGGAAGTGGAATATCTGCGGCCGGAGAAGGTTTACGACGCAGTGCTCTCCGATCACGCGGACCTGGGCTTGATGAGCTACGCGGAACCGAGCAAAGAAGTCCAGGTGCTGCCCTGGCGCCAGGAGCAAATGGTAGTGGCAGTGTCGCCGCATCATCCGCTGGCGGAAAGGTCGGAAGTGCGGCCCGAGGAGTTGGATGGGTTGGACTTTGTCGGCTTCGATGAAGACCTGCCGATACGCCGCGACATCGATCGTTTCCTGCGCGAGCATCGCGTGCACGTGAACCTGACGCTGCACTTCGATAATCTGCAGATGATCAAGGAAGCGGTGGCGCACGGCTCAGGTGTGAGCATCATGCCGGCGCGGATCATGGAGGACGAAGTACGGCAAGGCCGGCTGGTGCCAGTCCCGATTGCCGGCTTCCGGCTGTTCAGGCCGGTTAATATCGTGCACCGGCGCAAAAAGCGCTTTCATCGAGCCGGACAGGCATTTCTGGAGTTGTTGCAGGAGCCGCCGGCCGGTTGGACGCCGACGCGCGCTGCGGACTAGCTTTTCTTCCCAAGCACCGTGGCCGGGTCAGACATGTCCGCCAGCGGCAACACTTCGTAGTGCGCGTAGTTGTAGACCGGCGACATTGCCAGCAGTAGATCCAGCTCTTCGTTCGATTTCACGTTGTAGATCCACGCACCGCCATGTTTGCCGATCAGGTGATAGCGGCACTCCAGTTTGCCATCGGCCTGGAGCTTCTTGGCATACTCGGGCGTTTGAGCAACTGCCTTGACGAGATCCGGACTAGGCTGACCGGCCTCCAAGTGCCAGAGCACGAGAAATTTCATGCTGTCCTCCTCTTGATACGGAAATGATAAATCGCTGCGCCCGCTGCGACCGTGAGAATCGCAATCGCCGCGGTCACCGGCTTGTAAGTGATGCTGAAAATAGTCATGCCGACGCCGACCAAGATAAAGAATATCGGAACCAGCGGATAAGCGAAGCTGACCACCCCCAGCTTCTTCCATCCCGCGCGTCTGCGGAACTTGAACAACGACGCGACCGACAGCAGCGCGAAGAAATTCAGCAGGAAGCCGATGTACAGCAGCAAATCCACGAATGAGCCGAGCGTCATCAACATCGCGCACAGACCCTGCCAGACGATGGCGATGGCCGGCGTATGCCAGCGCGGATGGACCTTGGCCGCGCCAGTGAAGAAGGCTCCATTCTTCGCCATGGCGTAGTAGACGCGTGGACCTATGGTTACCTCGGCGTTCATGGTGGCGAGCAGCGACAATGCCATCGCGCCCGCGAAGGCTCCGGCTACCGCAGGGCCGAACAAGTGGGTTGCCGCCAGAGCCCCCACCGCCACCACGCTCTTCATGGTCTCAAGCGGCATCGCGTAAATGAACAATACATTGAGCCCTAAATAGAGCGCGCCCACCAAGAGAGTTCCGAACGCGAGCGAGTACGGCAGGGTGCGTGCCGGCTGCTTCAGCTCTTCAGCGATGTAGGTGGCCGCGTTCCAGCCGCTGTAGCCGAAGTACACCAGCAGGAGGCTTACGATGAACTGCGCGTATAGCGGTGTGGTCGAGGTGCGCACCGCGGCATGCGCGAAATGGTCCCAGCTTCCATTGCCGAACGCCAGCCCGGCGGCCAGAAACGCGAAAATCACCATCACCTTGATGAAGGTCAGCACGTTTTGCACGCGCGCTGTCAGCCGCACGCCCAGGCAGTTGACGATGGTGAAGAGAGCGATCACGGTGCACGCGGTGGTCTGCGGAACGCCGAATTTGAACTCCAGCGCACCCGACCCGATCAAATGGTGCGAGTTTTCCAGATGGAAAACAGAAGAAAAATGCCCGAGGTAATCGGAGAATGCCAAAGCGGCTGCCGCGATGGGCGCCGAGAAACCGGCGAAGAAGGAAACCCATCCGGTCATGAATCCCCAGGTCGGCCCGTAGGCTTGCGTCAGGTAAACGTACTCGCCGCCGGAGCTAGGAAAATTCACGCCTAGTTCCGAATAGCAGAAGGCGCCCGCCAGCGCGCAGATCGCGCCGACGCCCCACACCAGCAAAATCATTCCCGCCGAGCCAAGCTGCCCGGCCAGGATGCCGGGCGTGCTCCAAATGCCGGCGCCGATCATGTTCGAGATCACCAGTGCGGATGCGCTGGCGATGCCGAGTTGGCGAAGAAGCGTGGTGGTTTGGGTGGTCAATTATTTTCCGCGAGCCGCAGGCTGGATCGCACCAGCGATTGCCCGCCATCGCACACATACACAGCCCCGGTGATGTAGCTGGCGGCTTCCGAGCACAGGAACAGCGCCAGGTCGGCCAGCTCGTCCTTGGTTCCGAATCGGCGCAGCGGGACGTTCTCCTCTACCTTGCGCCGGATCTCCGGCGTGGGCGCGAGGCGCCGCATGCCTTCGGTGTCGTCGGTAGGGCCGGGCGTGACGCAGTTGGCGCGGATCCCGTCGGGTCCCCATTCAATGGCCAGCGTGCGCGTGAGCAGATCGACACCGGCCTTGGCGGCGCACACGTGAGCCTGCCATGCGACCGGCATGCTGGCGTGGCTGGCCGAAATCGCGATGATGCTGGCGCCCGGCTTTCGCAAGTATTGGTACGACGCGCGGCAGGTGTTGAACGTTCCCAGCAGGTCGATATCGATGACGGCTTTAAATGCGTTGGCCGACATGCCTAGCACAGGGGCTGGAAAATTACCCGCCGCGCCAGCCACCAGAATGTCGATTTCGCCGAACTGGTCGCGAGTTCTCTGGAGTGCCGCTTCGACGGCCGGATATTCGCGAACGTCCAGGGCGGCCGTGCTGGCTGTGCCTCCGGCTTTCGCAATCGCCGCCGCCGCTGCGTCCAGTTTCTCCTGCTTGCGCCCCACCAGCATCACCTTGGCGCCGTGCTCGGCAAAACGCTCGGCCATGCGCTGGCCAATGCCACTTCCGCCGCCGGTAACGAATGCGGTCTTGCCGGTTAGTAAATTGTCGCGAAAGATGCTGGCCATCGTTGGCACTGTATCACACGTGTTCGTTCAGTCGCTTCCCGCACGGCTGCTCCGGTTAGCGAGTGAGCCAGGGCCGGGCCACGCGATATTCGGGTACAGCCGTGGCCGATGCCCGCTGCACGCTCACTAAGCGCCGCCGCGCTAGAAGCCGCATCCCATTCTGGACCGCGCTTTTCGACAGCCCGGTCGCGTCGGCGATCATCTGATGGCTCAAGCGAACGCTTTTCCTGCGCTGGCCGAGAGTCTGGCTCCACAGATGCAGATATACGAGGTAGGCCGAAGGAGAACGATCATGGCCGATCAGGTCCCGCATCAGAACATCGAAAATGTAGTCGTCGACAACTATAGTAGCGATCACTATAGCATGAAATATCGGATTGCGAGCCGCCGCGAAGTCCTTTAATCTACTGCCATGATCAAATCCGTCAAGTTCGTCAGCATCCCCGTGCGAGATCAGAACAAGGCCCTGGAGTTCTACACCAAGAAACTCGGCTTCCAGATTATGACCGATCAGCCCTTCGGCGACGGCCGGCGCTGGATCGAGCTGCGCATCCCTGGCGCCGACACGGAGGTCGTGTTGTTTACGCCCCCGGGTCAGGAAGACAGGATCGGATCTTTCACCGGCATCTCCTTCGTGGCTGATAGCGTGGAGAAGACCTTTGACGAGTTGAGCGCGCGTGGCGTTGAGTTCGTACAGCCGCCTAAGAAGGAATCCTGGGGAACATCGGCGATTTTCAAGGACGAGGATGGCAATCAGTTCGTGCTGTCGTCGCGATGATGGCGCGTTAGTGCTCGAAGGCGCCGAGAAATAATCGCCGGAACGCATCGCCGTCTGCCCGCAGGGCCACGCGCGCGTTCGGACGGCCGGGCGCGATAGCGGTTCGTCCTTCCTCGGGTGCGTCCTCGCGGATCTCGATGTGAAGAGGCTCCAACTTCACCACGCCGGGATCGAGCAGCGCGACCGCGGCCAAAGGATCCCAGGCGTAGAAAAATCCTTGCTCGATGGCTTCGTGGTCGGACTGAAGAACCTGCGCCACAAACCGGCCGAGAGGGGTGCGGGCGTGCGATTCGAATTCGCGCAGAAATTCAGCGTGGATCGGGACCGTGTTGGTCGCGTCCAACGCAATCAAACGGATTGGAATGCCGGAACGGAAAACGATGCGCGCCGCCATTGGGTCGACAAATATGTTCCATTCCGCAGTCTTATTGGAGGTTTTGAAAAGCCCGCCGTCGGCCAGGTTTCCAGGCACGTGAATGGCGCCACCCATGATGGCGATTTCTTCGATCGCCTTTGCAGCCGAAGGCTCGCGTCTCAGGGCTTCGGCCAGGTTCGTCAACGGGCCGAGTGCAAGGATTCGAACCGGACGATCAGGATGCCTGAGCCGCTCGATCAAATAGTCCGCGGCGGGCCGCGCCTCCGGACGGCGCCGCGCTGCTGGAAGGGTCACGCCAGGAAGCTGGTCGGCGATCTTGCGCCATTCAGCGGGAAACTCCGCATCTCCGCGCAAGGGCTGGTGGCGTCCGGCAAAAACCGGCACATCGCCGCGCCCGGCGAGTTCGAGTAGCCTGGCCACATTATGCGCACCCGCCTCCGGATGCGCCAGGCCATTTACCACGGTGACCGCCTCGATTCGGACGCCCGGCTGGGACAGCAGGAAAGCGATCGCCATGAGATCGTCCGATCCGGCGTCGGTGTCGATCAGTAGAGGCCGCTGCTGCGCCCAAGCCGCAACCGCGATCAGCACGAATGGACACATCAGCGCAGCTTTGCGCAACATGGCATGCCTAGAATAGCAGGCATGGCCGCTATTTGGTCTTGGAGCTTAGCGCTTTCGGATACACCATGACCCCGGCCTCGGAGGCGCGAAAGATCTTGTGCAGGATCTGGTTGTCAGGCAACTGGGTTTCCAGATAATCCACTCCTTCGGCGCTGATGATGAAGCTGCTTCGATCGTCCTGTAAGACATAGCGCTTGGCGCGCAGATACCACAGCGCAAACAGCAGCCGCTCGCGCGGGAAAGCCATGATGTTTTCCATGTCGAGCAAGGAGAGCGCGGCAAAATCGGGATTGGCTCGGCGCTTGCTATAGAGCAGGCACAGCACGCCAATGCGAATCTTGGCTTCGGCGTCGATGCCGTCGGTGAACTCCTTGCCCAGGAAAATCGGCAGCGGCTTGGCGGCGCTGGTTTCAAACTGGAGGTCGTACTCCTTGCGCCGGGCAGGATTGCGCAAGACCTCGCAGGCTTCCTGGATCAGACGAAAGCGCTCCGCGTCGCCCGTTTCCTGATTGTCCGGGTGATAGCGCGCGGCCAGCAAACGATACACGCGCTCGATGGTCTCCCGCTCCGCTTGCGGGCTGATTTGCAGCAGGTCGTAATAGTTGACGGCAGCCGGAAGCGACATCCCTAAGTTAGCTATCGGCCAAAGTGCGGCGAGCCAGATAGGGGTTCTACCCTAACTGCGGTAGAGCTTGCTCCAGAGCCTCGACAAAGAAGTACTCACCCCACATCACCGACTCATCCACACCGAGTTCCTTAGGCAAGTGAAACACGCCGCCCTTGAGGATGCCTTCCCACTTCTTGTCGTGCTTAGCCAGATGCTTTTCACACAGCGTGCGGAGGATCAGCACGGCGGTGGACCAATAAAAATGGCCCTTCATCGGATCGGGCAGGAGCCGGCACAGGCGCAGCAAGCCGGATGCGGCGATCGCGGCCGCGGACGTATCCAGCAACTTGCGGCTTTCGAGCGGCGCGTTGAAATCCCAGGGCGGAATGCCGTCGCCATTGGAATGCGTAACGTAGTAATCCGCGCAAGCTTCGGCGGTTTCAAGAAAGCGCGGATCGCGGCTATATTCATGCGAGATACTGAAGCCGTAGAGCGCCCACGCCAGGCCGCGCGACCAGCAGGAGTCGCCGCGATAGCCCTGCTGCGTGGTCTGACGCAAAAACTCGCCCGTGGCCAGATCGAAAAGACCCTCGTGCGCCGTGGAACCATCTCCACGCACCAGAAAGCGCCGCGTCGTCAGGCAGTGCCGCACTGCGATGTCGCGCAGTCTGCGGTCGCCGGTCTCGCGCGCGGCGTAGAAAATAATCCCGACATTCATCATGAGGTCGATGAAGATCGAGTTCTCGCCGATGGACGATCGCAGATATTGGCCGTTCTCCCGGAAGCGCTGCGCTTCGGTTCTGCCAGCGTCGATGATCACTTCTTTAAGCTTCGGATCGCGCGCGAGCCGATACCAGCGATAGTAAGTGGATAGGAAAATGAAGCCGAGATCGGTGGCCTCGGGATCCTGTTTGCGCGGCTCGAGCGGCGTCGTGTAGCGGATAGCCTGCTCCAGCCAGAACGGGTCCTTGGCGTTCCGGCCGCCGTTGCGCTTGTGGAAAATCCACATCAGGCCGGGCAGGAAGCCATCGGTCCAGTTTGAAACAGCGGGTCCATCGTGCTTCCAACGCCCGTCCCGTGTGTAGGTGGGATAGAAATCCGGATGCGCTTCGATCAGCTTGCGCACTTGATGCTGCGCGAACCGCAGCGCGTCTTCGAAGAGCTCGCGATCGGGCTCGAGAACGAATTGGATCATGTCGTTCGGAGTTTAGACCACGACCTTGGGCGGCGGCAGGTCGCGCGCCGGGCAGCTCGACTCGAAGCCATTCAGCTTGTGCCCGCCATCGCAGAAGGGTTTATTTTGGGAATGCCCGCACCGGCACAGCGAGATCACTTTGCGTCCGGCCAGTCCGTACTCCTTGCCCTCGGCGTCATGAATCGTGAAATCCCCTTCGATGCGGATCGGTCCATTGTTGTTGACTGTTACTTTCGTCGCCATCACAGCGATGGTAGCAGATGAAGGCCGAAAGCTATTACCTATCTGGCGCCAAGTCGTGGACTTCAGCGCGAGGATCTTGAGCTTTCGCTCCTATTTCCGCGGCTGTAAATGGCGCGGTCTTCCAGGCTCGCCGCTGCGAAACCAAGGGCTTGACGGACGTCTTCTGGTTCTAACTCGGGGTAATTCTGAAACAGGCCGCCTCTATTTGGGTAGGTCGCTACCGCTTCAACGACGCGTCGCACCGTCAACCGCATCCCTCGGATGCAGGGCTGCCCGTTCATTTGATTGGGGTCCCAGGTGATTCGATCGAAGCGCTCCATCAGGTACTAGGCCTCGCTCAGAACGCAGATGTCGCGCAGATTGCGGTAATCCTCGGCGAAATCCAAGCCGTAGCCCACCACGAACTCGTCTGGAATCTGAAAGCCGACGTAAGAAACATCCACGGGACGCAAACGCCGGTCGGGCTTGTCGAGCAAGGTCGCGATGTGCAGCGATTTCGGGCGGCGCTGCTTCAGCACGTTCATCAAATACGTTAGCGTCACGCCGCTATCGACGATGTCTTCCACGATCAGCACGTGGTGGCCTTCGATGGAAACATCCAAGTCCTTGGTCACTTTCACCTGACCCGACGTCGTTTTGCCCCGGCCATAACTGGAGATGCCGATGAACTCGACGCGCGAAGGCGTCTTAATCGCGCGCGAGAGGTCCGCTAGGAACATGAAAGCGCCTTTGAGAATGGCGATGAGATAAATTGGACCTTCCGGAAAATCTGCGCTGATTTGATCGCCCATCTCCCGGACGCGATTCTGAATCTGTTCCGCCGTAAGAAAGACGCGCGGAACCAAAGCCATCGGCTAGTCGGCTTGGCTCAAACGCGTGCTTCCGGGGCCGATATGGATATGCGCGCCAGTCGCCTTGCCGGGCATGGCGTGGGTGAAGGCGTAGTAGGGAATGTCGCGCGACTTCAAGTAGCCCCGCAGCCAGATTCCTTCCGGAGTATTCGGAGCTACCGCCACATCCACACGGCCGCGATGATCCAGGCCCAGCGAACGATGCAGGTTGGTCTCCCCGTCGGCGCTGATGGGCAGTTCCCGTTCGAACTTCCTCTCGAACGCCGTTTCGATCGGCTTCAGGTCGCGAGCCTCTTTAAATTGCCCGCTCCCTTCGAAGTGTTCCATGCCGTCCAGCACCAGGTCGCTTTGAACGCTGCGCGCAGCCTCTTCGCTCTGGACGATGGATTCCTCCAGCTTGGCAAGTGAAGCGACACTGTCCAGTTGCCGGGCCTGCAGCCGTGCCAGATCCAGCTTGGTCTGGCGCGTAGTTAGCTCTGCCTGCACTGGCGCAAGTGCCGACTGCGCTACGAATCCCTGATCCACCAGTTGCCGGGTCTGATCGAGTCTTTCTTGCTGGCGTTGGACGCGGCGCTCAGCGGCCGCCATGCCTTCCTGGGCCATCTGATCGGTCCAATCCTTGGCCGGCAAATCGCCATATAGCGTGCGGGCCAGGATCGCGTCGTCCTGCGCGTCGCCCAAATTCTGCTGGGCTTCAGTCAGTTTGATGCGCGCCAACGCGCCCATCTCCACCAGTTCACGCACCCGGTCGAGATCCTTCTGGGCCAGCTCAATCCGTTTATTCGCATTGGCTTCCAGAGCAGTTTGCGGCATCTGAGCGAACATCGCAACAGAACTGAAACACAACAATACAACCGCCGATTGTCGCATTGGAAATTTCAGTGTACCATACGAGTAAGGAGAGTCTGGAGAACTATTCAACAACAACTGAACCCCGCAATTGACCCGGTTGCCCCGCCGCTTGAAACCCCGCCTTGGCTGACTGCTGTCCGCGCCGCTGAATCGAAGAAAGCCATCGACATTCGTGTGCTGGATCTGCGTGAGGTGACTTCCTTCGCCGACTTTTTCGTGATCTGCACCGGTGCGAATCCGAAACAGATTCAGGCTATCGCGGAAGAGATGGCGCAGCAGCTGGAGCTGCGCGGCGAGTATCCGGTCAGCGTGGAAGGCTTCGCTAATGCCGAATGGGTGTTGACGGACTACGGCGATCTGCTGATCCATGTATTTTCGGCCAAGGCGCGCGCTTATTACGAGCTGGAGCGCCTGTGGCGGCACGCTAAAGTGGTCCCGATCCCGGAAGCGTCATAAACGCCGGTTCATCGGCCCCACGCGGCTATTCATCGCCGCCCGGTTGACTTTCGCGCCTTGCGGGACGTAGGCTTCCCACATGGCCGCGAACTTCGCTAACTTACGCCTGTGTGTCGTTGCGCTGTCGCTCGCAGGCTCATTCTCCGCCCTTGCCAAGACCACCCCAAAGCCCATGCTCAAAGACTCCTACGTTCAAGTGAATGGCGTGCGGTTGCACGTCGTAACGGCTGGAAAAGGTCCTGTAATCCTCTTCCTGCATGGATTCCCCGAATTCTGGTACGAGTGGAAGAACCAGCTCGCCGAATTTGGAAAAGATCACCTGGCCGTTGCTCCGGATATGCGCGGCTACGATCTGTCCGACAAACCCGAAGCGCTCGACCAATACAAAATGAACGTGCTGGTGGAAGATGTGCGCGCTCTCGGCGATCACTTCTCACATCAGAAAAAATTCGTTCTGGTGGCGCATGACTGGGGCGGCGCTATCGCCTGGGCGTTCGCGATCGCGCATCCGGAGATGCTGGAGAAACTGGTGATCGTCAACGCGCCTCATCCCGGCGTGTTCGGCCGGCTGCTGGCCACCGATCCGGCTCAGCAGCAAGCCAGCCAGTACATGCTGATGTTTCGAAGCCCGCAAGCGGAGCAGAATCTGTCGGCCAACAATTATGCCTGGCCCGTGGGCGCTGTGTTGGGCGACGGCCTGAAAAACGGCGTTTTCACTGAAGAAGACAAGCAGGCTTATATCAAGGCCTGGTCGCAGCCGGGCGCGCTGACCGGCGGATTGAATTACTACCGAGCCAACGAAGTCGGCCCTCCCACCGCGGGCCAGAGCGCGAGTGGTGGCCGCGGTAATCCCGCCGCCGATGTCAGCGCATTGATGGTCAAAGTTCCAACACTGGTGATTTGGGGCGAGAAAGATACGGCATTGCTTACGCAGAATCTGGACGGTTTGGACAAATTCGTCCCGCAGTTGACCGTGAAGCGCATCCCGGATGGCTCGCACTGGGTGATCCACGAAAAGCGCGACGAAGTGAACGCCGCGATACGCGACTTCATCCGGTAAGATGCCGGGACCGTTTTCCGCCACCGAGATTGAGCAGTTTAAAACCGACGGTTGGTCATGCTGCGCGGAGGATTCTCACCCGAGACTGCGGCCGAAATGCCGCGAGGTTCACCTGCAGCGCTCGCTCAGCGGAGGGCCATTCCAGCGCGTGGTCGGCGACCGGTTGCGCTCGGCGATTGACCATCTGACCGGCACCGGCCGCGCCATCGTTCACTTGTCCTTCCGCTGGTGGCCGGTGCTCTTCCCAGGACGGGCGAAGCAGGCGACGTCGCGATGTTGCACCCCATGGTGGTCCGCCTGCAATCCGCAATATCAGCTCAAAGAACCCATGCAAATCGATCGCGCGGACGGCGCGTACTCGCCGGTGGAAGAAGCCATTCGCGCGGCGCTGGCGGTCTAGTGCAGGTCCTGAACCATCAGGTCGTGAAATATCGCGTCGCCTGTGCCGAAAAGAGCCATTCCAGAAAGGCCACTCGGCAATCTGTCGTCATGAATGCTGGAAACCCGCGAATCATTCACGAACACGGTAATTTCACCGTTCTTGTATTCGATGCCTATTTTGTGCACCGTTGTGTTGCGATTGAGAGGAATGTCGGGCTCGATCGATAGCCCAACCATTGTCCAAGGAATCAATTCCGTGTACTGTCCAGGTCCGTCTTCGCCAAATAGTTTGCGGATTAATTTGAACTGGACAATCTTGGAATCCGGGTCATTGGGGTCGGCGAGTCCTCCCGTCAGCACCGCCGCATAGTAGCCGGCCTCGTTCAGGTGGAAGACTAAACCAGCTCCTTGGTCCACATGAGGAAACGGGCCAAAGGTGCTCTGCACCGATATCGAAGCGCGAACGTTATCCCATGATGGACCGTACGTGACTACCGCACCCTCAGCGTTTGGTCCAGAACTGACCAGGTTCGCAGGCGGATGCCGCGAGATTTCGTAGCCTCCGGAAACGTATTGCAAGCCAGGTCGGTACTCACCGCTGTTCCTGGGGATCTGCTCGCGGCGGTTCGGCCAGCCGCTCTTCGGATCGGAGAAATCTTCGTGGTACATCAAGTCGCCCGAGATCGTTCGGACACTGTTTGGCTCCCAGGGATAGGGATGATCCTTCGGCGACACCTCGCTGGTAGAGGCTTCAAAACGCACTGGCCCACTTTCGGATGACGCACCGACACCGCGACGCGCCATGACCTTGGCGCCGCCGCGATGCACCCGCACCTCGATCTTGCGAAAGCGGTCTGCAGTTTGGGGATAATACGCCAGCGTGTACTGAGCCTGGAGCAACGCCTCGATACGATCAAGCGCCTTCTTTAAATCCTGCTCCGACGATGGAAAGAATGGCTCGGCGCCGGATTCCTTGGCCAGCCGGTCGAACACGAGCACCGGGTTATCAATCTCGCGCTCGCCCAGCAACGTTATCGTCTTGCTCCGCTCGCGGAAAAGCCGCGACTCTGGGCGGCTGAAGAAACCGATCATGAAAATCTGCGGAGTCGACATTTGGGCTAGCTCGATGAGTTGCTCCAGGTTTAGCCGGCTGTGCTGATCGGCGCCATCGGTAATGATGACCACCGCCTGCCGCAAATTTTCGGCGGTCCGCATGCGGCACAAAGCCGACGCCAGCGCATCGTAAACAGCGGTGCCGCGCTCAGCGCCGCCGCCGCGCGAGGACTCGATCAATTCCGGATGCAGGCGCTGGTCGGGCGTAAGCTGCCTGAAGGCTTCGATCCGGTCGGTGAACTGCATGAAAAAGATCTGATCTTTCGGATCATGACCGGCGAATAATGGCGCGAGCAGCTCGCGTGCCCGGTCGAACTTGCGGCCGAAGTCCATGCTGCGGCTGGAATCCAGCAGGATCGCAAGACTCACCGGCTGCCGCTCGGCGCCGAAGAATGCGATCTTCTGCGGCCGGCCATCCTCCAGCAGAGTGAAATCGTTCACCGCCAGTCCGGGAACGAAATTGCCTTTCTTGTCGACCACCTGAACCGCGATCGACTGCAGATGGGTAGTGGAGCGGAAAACCGGCGTCTGCGCCAGCAGGGCGGATGGGCACAGCAGCGTCAGACACAGCGCGATAATCGATCGCACCCCGTCCTCCAGCCGGTTAAGGCGTTGGCCGACGCCGCAGCGTTATGGGGCGGGCGTCGCGAGCGGCTTGCCCTTCTCCACCACGTATACGGCGACTAGTTTCAGCGGCTCCGTTCCGGTATTCCGGGCGTCATGCTTGGTGCCGCCGGGGACGATGAATCCGTCGCCGGCCTTGACCTTCAGCGGGGCCTGCCCTTCCATCAGAATCTCGCCTTGGCCTTGCTCGACGTAGCTGATCTCTTCGCCCGGATGCGTATGCCGGCCAGCCGCAGCGCCGGGAGCCAGTTCAACGCGCACAATAACCGCCTCGCGCCCCGGAACAGTGGTGTCGCCCCGTTTTACGATCGTACGTTGAAGGCCGGAGTTTTGCGCCCAAAGCGCTACGCCGGCGACGGCCACCAGGGCCAACCAATTCCGTTTACGCATCATGATAGCTACTCCTGGCTGCCCGGCGTCCGGCGGGCAGACCATCACATCGTAGCACTCACTCTGTTGCGGGACTCGAATGAGAGAGGAACTGTCTAGAAGGCAT
>DATJWJ010000064.1:0-2572 GCA_035501355.1 Bryobacteraceae bacterium
ATGATTTGATTGGCGGCGGAAAATTTCGAAATATCGAAGCTCGCCCGCAGCCGGAAGCGAGCTCCCATCGGAGGATATTGATTGCTGGTCAGCGACGACGCGTAGTGCCGCGCCGGCCACACAAAAGCTTTCTGCGTCTGAGGAACCGTGAAGCGGATCGCGTGCCGGATGGTTCCGGAGACGATCTCTTCATACCGAACCAGCCCTGGGAAGATCGGTAATCCCGCGGCGTCGGCCGATGTCCAGGTGGAAGGCCTCAGGGCATTCGACAGCAGGTTGAAGATCGCGCCCGATCCCGCCTGCCAGCTCGCCGACTGCGGATAGGCGGCGTACAACTCATAAAGAATGCAGTTGCTGGTATCGATCGCGATGACATGCCGATCGCCGCTGCTCGAACTACCGCCCTCGATCGGAGCGTTGAGGGGAACCGGGTACGGGCCAGGATCGCTCTCGCTCGCATAGGTGAAACTCACCGGATACTTGGTCTGGCTTCCGGGTACCGTCACATAGGGAATGCCGATGGGTTCGCCATTATAAAGTCCGGATCCGAAATCGGGATGCAGGTGCGAACCAGCGCCGATGGTGTTCACCCAGGTCGACGAGCTCGGATGCACCGGAAGCTGGTCGATCCGCGTATTCCAGATGTTATTAGCCGGAAAAACCGTGCAGCCTCCCTCGGTCGGCGCCTGTGCGGCGGCGATTCCCGCCAGGGCGATCCACAGCGAGTATCGAGCGATGTGCTTTGCCAGTACCAGTTTCATGGAAGTCCCAGAATAGAGGCGCAAGGGATGATGGACAATCGGGTGATTGCCTCAGCGGCCCCTCAGACTTACTGGTTGAGGAGTACGGAGATGGCGCCTCATCGCGACGTGCCCCAGCGGACCGGCTGCCGGCCAATCCCCCCACCGGCGGGCTACAGATTTCCCCTCGTTCCCCCGATCACGCTGGAGTAGGGCCCGAATGGAATGTCGTATACATTACAAAAGAAAAACGGCCTACGGCCTTGACCCGTTCGCTTGGGTATTATAAAGTCTTAGGGTTCGACTTCTTGAATAACCGATTACAAGAGCACTGATGACGTTGAGTCACCGTTCCTGGTTTTCCCTTGCCGCAATCGTCGTCCCGCTGGCGCTGCCGCTCGCTGGTTGCATATCCGCCAAGTCTCAGGCGTTTCGTACGTCTTTCCTGCCTTCGACCCCGGCGACCTCTTCTGCGGATTTCGACGAGCCGCCTAAGGTCGCATCCAATCTTTATGCGAATGAGACGCCGGACCTGGTGCAGCGCGCGCTGGCCGCTCCCCCGGTAAAGCCGGGCGCCGACGCATGGATCTTCCGCGCCGAAACGCACTTCGATCTCGGCCGCAAACTCTATCAGCAAGGCGATAAGGACGCGGCGCGGCGTGAGTTCGACACCGCCATGGGCATCCTGCTCTCGGTTCCAGACTACATCACCGATCGCCAGAGACTGGACCGCCGCCTGGATCAGATGGCCGACACGATTTATCGCTACGACCTGGAGGGCTTCGGTGCAGCAGTTTCCTCCCAGGTGGTTTACGATAAGCCCCCCATTGACGACTTCCTGCAGTTGACTTTCCCCACCGATCCGAACCTCCGGCCCAAAGTAAAAGAAGAAGTGGAAGCCACCGTTTCGCAGTTGCCGCTGGAATACAATGATGCGGTCCTCAGCTATATCCACTACTTCTCAACCGATCGCGGGCACAAAGTCTTGGTATCGGGCCTGCGGCGCGCCGGCCGCTACCGGCCCATGATCCAGCGCATTTTGGATGAAGAGGGGCTTCCGCAAGAATTGATTTATCTGGCACAGGCCGAATCGGGGTTCCTGCCGCGCGCGAAATCCTACAAGGCCGCGGTGGGGATGTGGCAGTTCGTGAAGTTCCGCGGCAAGGAATACGGCCTGGAACAGACCGCCTCTACCGATGACCGTATGGATCCTGAGCGAGCCACTCGCGCCGCCGCCCACCACCTGCGCGATCTCTACGCCACCTTCGGCGACTGGTATCTTGCCATGGCGGCCTACAATTGCGGCCCTGGTTGCGTGGAGCATGCCGTGGCCCGCACCGGTTTTGCCGATTTCTGGGAGTTGAGCCGGCTCAACGTGCTGCCCAAGCAAACCTCGAATTACGTCCCCTTGATTCTGGCCATCACCATCATGGCCAAGAATCCAAAAGACTACGCGCTGGAATCGCTCGATTCCGATGAGCCGCTGATTTATGACAGCGTCGCGCTCGACGCGCCAACTCATCTGTCGCTGGTGGCCGATGCCATCGAGCGCCCGGTGTCCGAGATCCAGGACCTGAATCCTGCGCTCCTCAAGCCCATTGCACCCGCCGGATATCAGCTTCACGTTCCGCAAGGCTCGGCGTCCGCCGTTCGCGCGGCTTTGGAAAGCATTCCGGCGGTTCATCGAGCCAGTTGGCGGGTTCACAAAACTCAGCCTGGCGAAACACTGGAGATGATTGCCCATCATTATGCGATGAGCGCCAGCTCCATCGCCGCGGTGAACCATCAAATGCTGCAGCCGGAACCGGGCGACCTGGTGATCATTCCGACCG
>DATJWJ010000065.1:0-28603 GCA_035501355.1 Bryobacteraceae bacterium
TGAAATGCTGGGTCACTTTGGCGATGCCGGGTTTATTGGTAGCGTCGTAAACTTGCACGTGCATGCCGCTTCCCGAGCCAGGCAGCACGGGCTGATTGTAAAGGACGCCTTGATAGAGCGTTTGAAGTAAGATCGGCCCGGGCGGCGCTTCTTTGTCGAACTTGAACTTGCCCTGCGCGTCGGTCTTGACGCTGAAGAGCGTTTGCATCCCGCCCTGGCCCGGCTGAACCAGGGAAACGATGGCGTCGGGTTGCGGCTGGCCGGTGGTGCCGTTGGTCACCACCCCGTCGACCGCCGCGAACGTGGGCGCAAGTATCGCTAGCCCGATGAGCAAGGACCGAACAGCGGAACTCATGACACCAACACCTTTCCACATTCGCCACAGAATTTCATGGCCAGCGGGAATTTTGCGCCGCAGTGCGGGCAAATGTGCGCCTCCGGCTTGTTTCCGTTTCCGGCTGCGTGTGCCGGAGATGCTGGGGCTTTCGCCACTTTAGCCTGCACAGCCTGTACCGGCTGCAGCGCATCGATCTCGGCCAGCACGCGCGCCAGCTCGCGCTGCAAATCCAGCTTGGTTTTCTGATAGTCGCTATCGGAAAGCTTGCCGACGCGAAACTCGAATTGGAGATCGCGCAGGTTCTCATAGATTTGCGCCTTGCGTTCTTCCAGGTGTGCCGTGGGCGAAGGCGGAGCAGGCTCGGGAACATCCTTGGCGCGAACGAACAATGTGAAAATGATCGTTCCGATGGCCAGAATCACTGCGATAGAGAGCGTCATCAATCCAGCTTTTCCACTTCTTTCTCGATTTTCTCGTGATATCGGTCCAACACGGCCTCGTCAGCCACGTCAGTCGGCCCCGTGACGGGCACGGGAGCCGGGCGCGCATATCGTCGGATCACCCACAAAACCAGAATCAGACCCAGCGCCGCGGCGGTGTAAAACGAAATCGAACCCAACACGCCGGGATGCACGGCCACCACGTCCTCACCCATGTCCTTCTTGAACTGATCCAGGATGGCCTGATCCGATAGCCCCGCCTTTTGCATGGAGAAAATCTTTTTCTTGTTGCTCCAGCAGGTCTGGCAAGGATATGGATCCATGCGGCAGGTCATCGTCATCTTGCACCCACATGGACAGAGCAGTTTATCTGCCACTCGATTGACCGCAGGGCTTTCGAGATCCTCGTATGATTGCGCGAACAGCGGTGCCCCCGCCAGCGCGATCACAAAAATACTAGTTCGTAACCTTCGCATGTTTTTCTGCCATTCCGAGAACTTGCGTGCGCGCGTAAGATAGCCGCACTTTGCTGGGGATCAAACAGACCAGCGTTCCCATCGCCAGCACCCAGAAGCCGATCCAGATCCAGGACACCAGCGGGAAAACGTAAGCCTGCACGACGGCGCGCTGGTTGTCGGTTGAAACCCCGGCGAAATTCAAATACAGATCCTCATTCAGCCGCCGGCGGATCGCGACCTCGGAAGTGGGCTGCTGGCTGGCTTTGTAGAAGCGCCGCTCGGGCTCGAGCGTGCCGATCGACGTGGAACCGCGCGATGCGTCGATGGTCAGCCTCTGCCAGGTGTAGTTATCGTTCTCGCCCTGCAGCATGTTGGTGACTTTCAGATTGTAGTGCCCCAACTGGAAGCTGCCTCCCGGCGCTACTTCCTTGGTAGTGTCCTGGTTGAAGGCCGTGCCGGTATAGCCAATGAACATGAACACGATGCCCATGTGAACCAGGTAGCCGCCGTAGCGCCGCGTGTTGCGATGCGTAAGCTCGACCGCCGCTGGGATCAAGCCGACTTTGCTCTTGACGCTGATCGCTGAGGCGCCCTTCCAAAACTCCGCAAAAATCGTGGCCGCCACGAACATACATAGTCCGAACGAAATCAGCGCGTAAGGATGCTCATAGACGCCGAACACTGCCAGCACCACCATTAACACCAGCGCCGCGATGGACGGCCAGAAGAAGGCGCGGCGCAAGCTTTCGACCGAACTCCTGCGCCAGGCGATCAGCGGACCCACGCCCGTCAGCAAAAGCAGACCGAAGGCGATAGGAACATTAATCCGATTGAAGAACGGCGCGTCCACGCTGATCTTTTCGCCTGTCACGGCTTCCGAGATCACCGGGAACAAAGTGCCCCACAGCACCGCGAAGCAGCTGGCCAGCAGGATCAGGTTGTTGAACATGAAGCTGGATTCGCGCGACACCACGCTTTCCAGGCGCGCTTCACTCTTGAGGTATTTGGTGCGATCCAGAATCAGCGCGAGTGTGGCCGCGATTCCGATCGCCAAGAACCAGACGAAATATTTTCCAATGGGCGACTGCGCGAAAGCGTGCACCGAGCTGACCACGCCGGAGCGCGTCAGGAACGTGCCGAAGATGCACAGGAAGAAGGTCCCTGAAACCAGGACCATGTTCCAGACCTTCATCATGCCTTTCTTTTCCTGCATCATCACCGAGTGTAGAAACGCCGTGGCGGTGATCCAGGGCAGCAGGGAGGCGTTCTCCACCGGGTCCCAGGCCCAATATCCGCCCCAGCCTAGCACTGCATACGCCCAGCCTTGTCCGAGCAGAATTCCGGTGCTTTGGAAGAGCCAGGTCACGATGGTCCAACGGCGCGTGGTGTGAATCCAGGCCTCGCCCGGCTGCTTAGTAATCAGCGATCCCATCGCAAACGCGAACGGCACCGTGAATCCGACGTAGCCCAGGTACAGCATGGGCGGATGGATGATCATGGTCCAATACTGCAAGAGCGGATTCAGCCCGCGCCCCATGCCCTCGACGATGTTTCCGCGGCCGGCTTCAAGGATTCCGAAGGGCGTCAGCACGAACGCGATCAGAATCAGGAAGAAGGTTTCCGTCGTCATGAGGACCGCGGTAACCCAAGGCATCATGTCGCGGAACTTGTGGCGATTGGTGAAAACCACGATGGCCGAATAGGTTGACAGCAGCCAGGCCCACAACAGCAAGGAGCCCTCTTGGCCGCCCCACCACGCCGTGAACTTATAGATGGCGGGCATGGTCTGATCGGTGTGCGAGGCTACATAGCCAAGCCTGAAATCGCCGGTCAGAAGGGAATAAATCAGAAGCCCGGAAGCAGTAGTGAGAAGGATCCAGACACAATAAGTGGCGCGCTCGCCGCTAATCACTAGAAAAGGATTCTTCTTGATCTTGCCGATCACCGAACCGATGACGGCATACACTGCCAGGCAAAACGCCAGCAGAATTGACAAGGCGCCTATATTTTCCATCCGAGTTTAGTCCTCTAGAACGGAGTGCTCGAGCCTGCTACATGCCTGCGCGAGTTGCGTCCGTCTTCAACTGTGGCTTGGCTTCGTACTTCGATGCACATTTGGCCTGAATCTTATTGGCCTGGAAAACTCCGTCCGCTCCCAGCTTTCCATCCGCCATAGCTTGCGCATCATCCTTGAACGTGTCGGGCAGTGGATCGATTCCGCTGTACACAACCTTCAGCCGGGTGGCGTCTTGGCCGCGCTTGGCGGGGTCCTGGTGCATGATGAAGGAAACTTGCGCGCCGTTCCGCACGATGGAGCCCGGCACGACATATCCGTCGACGCGCAGCCGCTTGACGTGAGCCTGGTCGCCCATCTGCTGAACTTCAGAGATGGTCTTGTAATAGGTTTTGCTCTCACTGACGCCGCCTAGGGCGAGCCAAGCGAGGACGCCCACGACTACCAAGACGATCGCGCCGAACTTCACGTAAGTCTTCATCGTTTTAGCTCCTCAAACTATCAGTATAACGCTGCTTTCGGTTTGCAAGGCCAAGATATGCAATCGGTCGGCCAGGTCGTTCAAGGTAGGTGCCGGGACATGTATCCTATTGCAAAATAAGGTCATATAACCTTGGAGACGTGGTGATTGCTGCGCCGGTGAGGTGTGAGTCAAATGCCCCACCTTGGTCTTGACGGCCTTAACCAAGGCACTATCCGCCCACATGACACATCACACAAGCCTTGAAATCCTGAGGTTCGGCGCAAGCCAACAAGTACGTTTGTCCGCCGGACATCCAGGAAACAGACCTTCCGTTTCGCCGGGCGGAGGGTCGGGCGTCCGACACCACTAGTGATACGTCGCGGCCGGCGACCCTATAGGCGATCTCGGCCGTGTGTGAGGAAACCACTTTTGCCCCGGCCAGATTACCAGCATGCAAAGGGACATCGAGTCCCGTGTTGGCTTTCACCCAGGAGCGAATTTCCGCCGGATCGCTGGAATGGAGCTGAATGGCTGGATTGTTGCGCGAATGAGTGCCCCATACGGCTACGAACATCAACATCGGCACTGCGGCCCACGCCATGAAGCGCGTTCGGAGGCGAGCGCGCGCCTGTTGCGGACTTTGAACGCGATCCCAGAGTTCTTCGGGAGCGGAGACGCGGCGCAGGGACCGCTCCAGCTCTTCCTCAATCCATTGCTTATGAGTTTCGGGTTTAACCATTTTCTTACCTCCCTGCGCGCAAATGCGCCAGCCGCCGCTCCAACACTTTATGCGCCCGATTCAACCGCGAGGCCACGGTACCCGCCGAGCAGCCCACGATTTCAGCGATCTGGTCGTAGGAAAGCCCTTCGGTGTACCGCAAAACAACCACAATGCGCTGCTCGGGTGGCAGCCTGGCCACAATTTCCTGCACCGTCTGTTCTTGCTCGGCGCGCACTAACCGATTCAAAACGCTTTCGGCGGGCGTGGCAACCGCGTCCAGCAAGCCATCGAGAAACGGGATCACCCGCCGGCCGCTGCGTTTGTAATCCAGGCACGTATTCACCACGATCCGGTACAGCCAGGAATCGAAGCTGGAATTGCCGCGAAAATTCTGGATCGAGGAGAGCAGCTTGAGAAACGTATCCTGGGCGATATCCATGGCGGCTGCGCGATCGCCGGTGTAGCGCAGCGCGATCGAGTACACGCGATCCTTGTGAGCTTCGAACAACGCGCGGAAGGCGTCGTAGTCGCCGCGCCGGCAGGCCTCGATTACCTCATGGTCGTTCGCGTCCAGCACCATGCCAAGTTGGTTAGACGAGCGAGGCAGGCGAATCCTTCCCGGTATTTCGAGATCGCCAGGGTAGCAGGGAGGCATTCCGGCGTCCATTTTACACCTCGGGGATTGGACCCCGGCGACGGCAGAGGACGGACCTCCGGTTGGAGATCCGCGCTTGCGGCTTGCGAGTTAGGTTGTCCTGGCTGCTTCCTTCTTCCGCCGCCATCCCATGGTGGCGATGCCGAGCAAACCGACGGCCAGGAAGCCGAGCTGGGAAGGTTCGGGGACTGCCCCGGTGCCAACGTTTACGATGATTTCGTTGCTGGCAATCAAATCGACACCAGAATATGCCGTAAGGGTGAAATCGTAGGTATCGTTGGCATTGGGGTTGAACCCGGGTAAAAATCCGGCGAACGAGAGGTTCTCGGCGTTTTGCATCCCATAGGCACCCACCGGCGGAGGAGAGCCGACGGTTTTCCCTCCTGTACCGTAGTACGAGTTGTCCGGGATGGCTTCCGGATCGAAAGAGTTAGATGTGCTAGTGCCTACGTCTAGGATGGTCAGCATGAACGTGTAGTCGGATAGGGTATTTGTCCCACCGCCCGCCTGCGTATTCACGGAAAATTCAAAGTCCCAGTAGGCGTCATTGCTGTGGCTGGGATCGCCGCCGATCGGGGCGCTGTAAATATTGGAATTGGTCGGGCTAGGGTCTATTGGCCCTACGAAACGAAGATTTGCGCCCAGTCCAAGTTCCAAGTTTCCGTTGGTGTCGATAGTGAAGCCCGAATTCGGGTTGCCCGTGCCGTTGTAGAAGCCCGGAGATGCCAGGCTGCCATCGTATGTTATGGTATCGCCCATGGCTGAGATGCTCGCCGCGGCAAACATCGCAACAGTAAGAAGAGAAATAACCAAGCATTTCATCAGTTCTCCTAAATCTGGCTTGTTCGAGATAGCGCGGACTCGAGTCGGCGAAAGGTAACTCCCTGTAAAGCCGCCAGTGTTCCTAGCGCGCTTTTTCTTGCAGCTATCGCTTTCATGTTGAGTCACGACCAGAGCAGTCTCGGAGTTTATCTTCAATTACCAGCCAGGACCATACCGCTAATCTGGTATATCCGCGTTCGAAAGTACTATGCGATCTAGAAAATGACTGCTAAATGCGCGGTTTCGACTTTGCGTTTCCGAGTATTTGCATGAGAAATTACGCGAAGCGTGTTACTAAAGGTGACAAGGTAATTCCGCCGAAAAGCTTGCGAATGGGGCCGCTACTTCGTTAGGTAGCTGCGATGAATCCAGGCATCGCCTTGGGCCCGGTCGCGCGTTTCGAATAAGATGTTGTGCGGGGTTTCTTTGACCAGGACGTTGGTGCGATCAGTCAACTGGCGCGCAGAGGCTTTGCCCGCCTCGGCATCCTGGAGCGCGGCCTTGACTGCGGCTAGCGTGGCCGGACTGAACTTCTTAGCCTGATCGTATTCCGATACCGCCTCCACCGCGCTCGCGCGCAGCAGCTTCGGCCAGAGTCGCATGAAGAGATCGTGCGAGGAATAGACATCGGCGCTGTTAACTTTGCCGTTAACCGCAAACGCGTAGCCGATGACATCGCTCTTGCGATCGACGACGCTCTTCAGATCGCGAAGATAGCCGTCGATGGATTTCTGGACGACGGGGGTCTGCATCGTCATGGCCATGCTGGTGGGCGCGGGCGCGGCGCGAACATCGAAGCGAAGAGCGTTGGAGAGGCTGGCTTGTGCGGCGGCCACCTGGTCCCAGACCGAACGCTGATCGGCTTTCATTTTGACCGCCATTTTGAGCTCCTTGGTGGCGAGCGAATCGGTGGAGGCGTTGAAGGTGGTCACCGATTCGTTGCCGCGCGGGCTCCAGCGGCCATGCTCGACGCAGAAGGCGCTGATGTTCACGCGGCCCGACTTGGTGGGCAGGATCATGTCGTCCTTGAACGTGCGATCCTGTGCGCCGCCTTTGACGATATCGCCGGATTCAATGAACACGTCTTCACCGGAAACGTTTTCGATGGTGAGTTCGTTGACATTACGCGTCTCGTAAACAACCACTTTGTGCTGCGCTAGCGCTTCCTCGAGCGTGAGCAGGTTCTTGGCCGGCCTCGCCGAGCCGTGGATTAGAAATACCGAGAGGTTGTCGTGCGTGAACGGGCCGCTGATGCGATATTCTCCGCTGCGCTGCGTTTGTCCGGACAAGCTGCGAAACGAGAACAGTGCCACCACCAGCGCTCCCAGGGCGAGCGCAAACACACTACTACCGGCTACTTTCATACAAAATCTCCTTTGGACCACTTGGAGGGCGTGTGGTCTCAACCAATGAATGCTTCCAACCGCGTGCGCCTTTCGTCGAGTGCGTTCAAGTTCACGTCAGGTTGGGTTAAGCTGTGTTCATTCCTATGAAACCGGAATCGTTCGATCCAGGATTGACAACTCAGTTTTCGGGCGAACTGCGGAGGGCCATCAATCCCGACGGCTCGTTCAATGTCCACCGCAAGGGTTTGAGACTGCGCGACACAAATCTTTATCTGTTGCTGATCGACACCACCTGGCCGCGATTTTTCGCCGCCGTGCTGTTGATTTTCCTGGCGATCAATGTGTTGTTTGCCTTCGTCTATTTAGATATTGGGATACAGTACCTGCGGGGCACCGAGCCGGAGATGAGCGCGTTTCTGAATGCGTTCTTCTTCAGCGTTCACACTTTGACAACGGTCGGCTACGGCAATGTCTTTCCGGCCGGAACCATGGCCAATGCTGTGTCGGCGCTGGAAGCGGCTACCGGCCTGATGGTCTTCGCGGTGGTTACCGGCCTGCTGTATGGCAGATTTTCACGCCCGTCCGCCAAAATTCTGTTCAGCCGGCGTGCTTTGATCGCACCCTATCAGGATGGAACGAGTTTGCAGTTCCGCATCACCAATGCTCGCAGCAATGTGTTGATGGATCTGGAAGCGCGTGTCCTGCTCATGACGGTAACCCGCGCCGATGGGCAGCTTAAGCGGGCGTTCTTTGATCTATCCTTGGAGCGGCGCCGAGTGTACTTTTTCCCGCTAACCTGGACGGTTGTGCATCCCATCGATTCGGAAAGCCCGCTGTCCGGAAAAACCGCGGAGGAATTGCGCGAGTTGGAGGCCGAGCTGTTGATTCTGATCAAAGGCTTCGACGATACCTTCAGCCAAAACGTCCACCAGCAGTATTCTTACCGTCACGATGAGATTTTGTGGGGCGCCAAGTTCGAGCCGGCTTTCCGTGTGGATTCGAAAGGCGACCTGGTCTTGGATGTGAATCGGGTTCACGAGCTAAAGATATTGGGATGAACATGCGAATTTGGCTGGCTTTGATGATAGTCTTGATGGCTTCTCTGCCCTGCGCGGCGCAGTTCACGCAGCCGCCTTTTGCAGCGGACAACACACTGTTCGGAAAAGCTGAGCTGGGGGAGATCCTCGGGCTGTTGTGCCCGGGTCAAGAGTACATGGGCCAGGAAAGCGGCTGCCGCGTCTGCCCTGCTTCCAGCGCCAAGGCCGGAGCGCGAGCGAATGCCAGTATCGTGTCGGCGCTGCGCGGGCATTTCTTGAAGCCGGATTCCGACGATTTGCTGCTGGATCTGGATGCCTGCGGTCCAGCGCTTCTAACGCATTCCTCCAGCGGCTGGTTCGTGGATCACCAACAGGGCTTGCCGGATGGCGCTTGCCGCAAGGTGTTGAGCCGCGGTGGGCACGACGGCCTGGTTTGTTATGAAGCTTCCTCGACCCCGGATCGCGAGCAGGCGCGGCTCACGTTATCGTATCTTCCGGAGCAAAAAATCGACTTGCTTGCAGCCTTCGACAACACCGGAGGCGCTTGTGATTCGCCCAAGCGAGTGGTAGTGGAGTCGGCGATTCAGGACGTGAAGTTCGTTCCCGGTGCGCCTGGGAAGCTGGGCATTTCAATCTCAGCGCGTTGCCGCAGGGGACCGCTCAGCGAAGGCTCGCGCAAGGCCTGCGCGCGCGGCGCCGGCTTTCTGGATGACATTCGGCCCGCGGCACTTTTCCGGACGTTTCGAGTGGAATACACATTCAACGGGGACACGTTTTCACTGGCGCCGGCCAGCCGCCTGGCGAAACAGGCCTACGATACGTGCGCGGCTGACGTGAACTAGCCGATATCAGCGCAGCACGTTGCTTGATTCGGCTTGCGCGATCAGGCGGTTCGCGTCGGCCTGCAGCAAGTAGCGATCCTTTACCATGTGTGACGCCGCGGCGCGAACCAGCTCAACATACTTCTCGTGGTTACCGTAGCGCTCCTCAAGCGACGGGCGTGGATCGCCGGCCGACATGCGCTCGGCTTTGGTCTTGGCGAAAGGAACGTAGCCGCCGGAGAAACCGCACTCGGTCCCTTTGAAATAACCCGCGGCTGTTACGTTCCAACCCAGGTAAGTCCCGAGCGGGACCTGATGCAGGACGCTGGCGACTCCGGCGATTTCGTTTCCATCGGCGTTCACCCTGACAGCGACGCTCGGCAGCACATCTTTAATGATGGGCGGCTGAATGGTGATCCAACCGGTGAGATCGCGCGGGTTGAACTTAGGGCCGAAGTCATATTCGTACATTGGAAGCTGAATGCCGTCGGGCAGCGGCACACCGGGAATTATGGGGAACCCGAGCGCCTGCGGGGAGGCTGGAGCCAGATCGCCGTGATCCAGGCGCGGATATTGGCTGGCTGGCGGCTGGACGTTCTTCACTACCCAGTCCGTCAAGGCTTCACTCAGAGCGCGCATTGTGTCTGAAGACGGATTGGGATTATCCGGAAGCTCGCAGCGCCCTCCGGCCGCGGGCGCAACGGCGGAAAATCCTCCGCGGCCGCCTCCGTGAGTGACGCCGGGGAAATAATAGCGGCGCACATTCGCGGGCAGCGGAATATCGCGATCGGCTTTGGTTCCTACCAAGTCGGGCGACCCGCGCAGACCCCACATTTCCGATGCGCCGAAAGTTTCGACAATCTTGGGGCAGGTCTTGGTGGCGGTGCAGCGGTCCAGCAGCCCGCCTTTGGACAGATGACGCGCTTCGTCGGTGTAATCGCTCCACCAGACGATGCCGTCGCTGCCAGGCTGATACAGATCCGCGGCGCCACCGGGCACGGCGAAACGAAAATTCATCGGATTCTGGCGCGCGGCGATGTTGGGGTGCGCGCCGTCGAACACAATGCGCTTGGACTCATCCTGATTAAAGCCGAGGTGGATGAAGCTGCGCAGATAGTTGCCGGACTGCGACGTGCCGCGTCCGATGGCATAGGAAATTTTGCCCGCCAGCGGATTGGGCGTGCCCGCGTCGTCGGCGGTGGCATAGCGCAGGAACGAGTTCAGGTCGCGCGTGGCCGCGTAGCCGATGCCGAGCACCAGCGGGTCCTTGGCAGTGTAAACCAGCTCGTAGAGATATCCGGGGTCGAAGCCGCCCTTCACGCACACTTGATGCGGATCCGCTTCGCCTGGGAACGGCGTTTTACTGCAATCGGCGAAAGCCCAATCGGTGGATCTCAGCGGAATCACTTCGCGGCCTTCACCGGCTCGGCGGGTCAGGGTGGCTCGTGAAGTGTCGAGGCTGGCGGGGAGTGGCGATGGGACGCCGGCGCCCAGGCCGCCTGTCATTTCGAGCGTCGTTGTGCCCGGCTTCATGTCAACGAAGCGCACCATCACAGGACCGGTGATGGAAGAGCCGTCCGGATTCTTCGCAACAGGCACGCTCAGGGTCTCCATGCCGTTTGCGGGCGGGATGTCACCCTGCCACCCGCTCGCCACCAGCACGTGACCGAACTGGAAGAAGTCGGCCATGGCGCCCGCGTTGGTAGCGGGACCGGCGAGGGCGACGCGGCCGCGGTTGGGGACCTCGTAGATCAGCACACCGCTGCCCTTGGAAAGATCGAGCGGCTTGGCCAGCGAGAACGTGGCCGAATACTCCACCTTGCCCTTCGCGTTGCGCGGCGCGAGCGCGAGGTCGGTGATGATCGCATTCAGCGGATCTTTCGGATCCAGTTCGCCGTAGAAATGCCCGGTGAGGCGTTCGTAAGCGCCGGCCGTGCCGAAAGCCTGGCCTTTGTAGGCCGGCGAATCGCGATGTTCGATGACAATGCGCGTGACCCGCGCCTGTACGGAAATGCTGCAGGCCAGGACAGCAGCGAAACGGAGCAGACGAGTTGGAGAATGTGCCATTCACAAGTACATTACTGGAATCGGAGGATGAATACAACCACGCACGACGGTACACTAATTCGCATGGCTGCTAAGGTGAATCGGGTAACGGTGGATCTGGGATCTTATCCGGATCTGGTGGTGATCTATTTGGGAATGCGGGTGAACTCGTTGCGGGGGCTGGCTACGTTGTTCAAGTTCGGCCCGCGCATTCAGAACTCGGTGGCGGCGAAGCCGGACGGCCTGCTGCTGCACGAGAATCTGTACTTTTCGTTTTTCCCGCCCCACTTGGGAATGCGGCAGTATTGGCGCGATTTCGAATCGTTGGAAAACTGGTCGCGCACCATGCCGCATCAGAGCTGGTGGCAGGAGTTCGTGCGCAACTCGGGCGGCACCGGCTTCTGGCATGAGACCTATTTCATGCGCGGCGGCATGGAGGCGATTTACGACGACGTGCCTGTTCCCGTCGGCTTGACCCATTTCGCATCGCCCAAGCCGGCGCGAGGCGCGATGTTCTCGGCTAGAAAGCGGGCTGGCATCGCGGGAGAAGCGAAGGTTGCGGGTCCGGTTCAGGACGAGTAGTTAGCGCGCAGCTTGGCGATGGAGGAATGCCGCGACTTCTTCCCAGACTTTGGCCGCGATCGCCTCAGGCGTGCCGTGGCCGTCGATCAAGCGGAAGCGATGGGGCTCGCGCAGGGCCAGCTCGTGGTAAGCGGACCGGGCCTTTTCGTGGAACTCGCGCGACTGCTCGTCCAGCCGCGATTCTTTCTTGCTGCTCTCGCTAAGATTGCGGGAAAGCGCCCGGGCCAAGCCGGTTTCGGTGTCGATATCGATGCATAGGGTCAGGTCGGGAACGAGGCCGTGGCAGGCGATGCCGTCCAGATCGAGCACCGTCTTCCATCCGAGGCCGCGCCCGGCGCCCTGGTACGCGATGGAAGAATCGGTAAAGCGGTCGCACACCACGATCTTGCCTTGTTCGAGCGCCGGAAGAATCCATTGCTCGACGTTTTGCGCGCGCGCGGCGAACATAAGCAGAAGTTCGGGGATGGCGCGGAGGTCTTGATTGGCGGGATCGAGCAGGATGCGGCGGATCTGCTGGCCGATGGGCGTGCCGCCTGGTTCGGCCGTTTCAAGCACCCGGTGGCCTTCGCCGCGCAGCCGTTCGGCCAGCAGACGCGCTTGCGTGCTTTTGCCGCTTCCGTCAGGGCCCTCAAACGTCAGGAAGACGCCGCGGCTAGTCGTAGACATAGTGCAGGACCATTTTCAGATCCTCCCAAGCTTCCTTCTTGGCGTTCTGGTTGTAGGGCCGCAGCAGATACGACGGATGGTAAGTCACCATCACCGGAATGTCGCGCCAGCGCTGCCATTTTCCGCGCAATCGCGTGACGCCCTCCTTGGTTCCGAGCACAGCTTTGGCCGCGGTGGACCCGAGAGCGCAGATGGCTTTGGGGCGAATGGCCTGAAGCTGGCGGTAAAGGAATTGGCCGCAGATTTCCATTTCGTCGGGCTGCGGCGTGCGATTCTCGGGAGGCCGGCATTTCACTACATTGCAGATGTACACATCGCGGCGCTCCAGCGGAATGCCCTCCTTGCGCGCGGTGCCTTCTATCATCTGCGTCAGAAGCTGGCCGGCGCGGCCTACGAAGGGGAGGCCTTGTTCGTCCTCATCGGCGCCGGGACCCTCGCCGACGAAAACCAGCTTGGCTTGCTCGTTGCCGGTTCCAAAGACCAGCTTGTTCCGGCCTTCGTGCAGGCGGCAGCGTTTGCAATCGCCGATGTCCTCCAGAATTTTGAGCAGCGTGTCTCCGGCCGGTTCGAGTGTCGGAAGCGCCGGGGCTTCGACGATGGCAGCAGGTTGCGGCGCGGCCGCCGGCGCATCCGCAGCCTCGCGGCGGAACAAAGTTTTGATGCCGAGATCCTGATAGAACTCGAGGTAGCGTCGGACTTCTTCTTGTGTCATTGGGCCGCGTGCAGAGCCAGGCGCAGCTTCAGGACCTGATCGAAAATCCGGTCGGCGATCTCGCGCTTGGGGGCGCGCGCCAGCGGGATGTTTTCACCCGTGCGCAGCACCAGCACCACTTCGTTTTGATCCGATTCAAAGCCCGTGCCATCCTGGTTCACCAGGTTGGCCACCACCAGGTCGCAGTTTTTCGATTCGAGCTTTTGACGCGCGCTCTCGATCAGCTTCTCGGTCTCGGCCGCGAAGCCGATGAGCAGGCGATCGCCTTTCTTTTGCCCAAGCTCGGCCAGGATATCGGGCGTGGGTTCCAGCTCCAGCGACATGCGCATCGCGGTTTTTTTGACCTTGTGCTGAGGGACATGCGAAAGGTGGTAGTCGGCGACGGCGGCGGATTTGACGACGATGCTCGCATCCGCCAGGTTCGCCATTACCGCGTTGCGCATCTCGACGGCGGTCTTGACGTGGATCACCTGCACACCATAGGGTTCCGGAAGCTGCACCGGGCCGGACACCAGGATCGCGCGCGCACCCCGGTCCACGGCGGCTTGAGCCAGCGCATAACCCATTTTTCCGCTGGAGCGGTTGGAGATGAAGCGCACCGGATCGAGAGGCTCCTGCGTGGGGCCGGCGGTGATGAGAACCGTCTCGCCTTCCAAGTCATGCCGATGCAAACCCAGGCCGGCGACAATGTAGGCGATTCGCGCGGGCTCAGCCAATCGTCCCGGTCCGGTCATGCCGCAGGCCAGCATACCCTCTTCGGGCTCGACGATCAGGTGGCCGCGCTTCTGCAAAATACTGAGATTTTCCTGGGTGGCCGGATGCATCCACATGTTGGTGTTCATCGCGGGCGCCAGCACCACGCGACCCGTGAAGGCCAGGTAGCAGGTGGTGAGAAAATCGTCGGCATGGCCGTGGGCCAGGCGCGCCATCAAATCGGCCGTGGCGGGTGCAATCACCATGACGTCGTTGTCTTGCGCCACCGCGATATGCTCGATGGCGCTAGAGAGCGTTTCCTCAGAGCTTCCGGAGGCGAACAAATCGGTGATAACCTTGCGTCCAGTCAGGGCCGCGAAGGTGAGGGGCGTGATGAAGCGCTGGGCGGCCGCCGTGAGCACTGCCTGAACTCGCAGCCCGCGTTCCATCAGAGCCCGGGCCAGTTCGGCGGACTTGTACGCCGCGATGCCACCGCCCACGCCCAAGATCGCGTTCATCCGATCAGGCTCCTCGAGGACACCCTGTGCGATGTCACTCTTGCGGCGCGAGTTCCTCTTGGGGCTGCTCGCGCAGCGCGTCGCTATACTTCACCAGGCCGCGGCGCACTTCTTCCATCGCCGTCACGGTCGGCTTCTTGGATGTAGTGGGCAGAAATGGACGCGCGCCGTTCTGGAGCTGGCGCGCTCGCTTAGCCGCTACGATGATGTACCGGTAGGTGCTCTGCTCACCGTCATCCGGAATCGCGTACATCGCGTTGTTCTTTAATCTCTCAGCCATTCGTTATCGAACCTCGGTAAAAACTTTGGACCATTTTGCCGCGCGAAACTTATCATCACTGTCGCTCAAAGCTCTCGAGGATCGGCCGGACTTCTTCTTCCATGCGGGCCTTTCTCAGCCGCTCGGCTTTAACAATTGACGCCAGGCGCGCGCTTGACTCCTCGATTTCCCGATTGATCAGCACATAATCATATTGCGTATAATTTCGAACTTCGGCCGCGGCGCCTTCCAAACGGCGTTGAATTACTTCCTCGCTGTCTTGAGACCGGGCACGAAGCCTTTGCTCGAGAACGTCCCGGGAGGGCGGAAGCACGAACACACTGATCGCTTCCGGGATCGCTACTTTTAATTGTCGCGCACCTTGGACGTCGATGTCGAGTACCAGGTCGCAGCCCTCCTGGATGGCCCGCTGGAAGCTTTCGCGGTTGGTGCCGTAGTAGTTTCCGAAGACCTCGGCGTATTCCAGAAACTCGCCGCGAGCCAGACGATTTTCGAATTCTTCGCGCGTAATGAAGACATAGTCCACTCCGTTGGTTTCAGACGGACGCGGCTGGCGCGTGGTGTAGGAGATGGAGAAGGCCAGATGGGAAACGGTCTCGAGCAGCCGGTGGACCAGCGTGGATTTGCCCGAGCCGGAGGGGGCCGAGATGATGAAGACGGAGATCATGTCAGACCGTACCTGGAACTGGCTGAATTAAGGATCGCGGCTCCGGGCGTCATTCCAGGTTCAGCGCCTGTTCGCGGATCTTTTCGATGCACGACTTACCGTCCAGCGCCAGCTCGGTGATGCGCAGGCCGAGCTCGCCGATTCCGCCGGTCTTGGAAAGAATAGTGTTCACTTCCCGGTTCATCTCCTGCAGCAGAAAATCGAGCTTCTTGCCCACCTCTCCGCCGGCATTCAGAATCTCGTCCACTTGCCTGGAATGAATCTTCAGCCGAGCGATTTCTTCACCGATGTCGCTGCGGTCGGCCAGCAGCGCGCCCTCTTGGGCCAGCCTCTGCGGATCGAGCGGAGAATTTGCCAGCAAGTCGCGCAGCCGCTCCTGAAGGCGTGCTTGAAATGCAGGCATGGCCTGGGAGCGGATCCGCTCTATCTCCGCGGCGCTTCGCTGAATCGCCCGGTTCTGCTCGCGAATGACGGCGGCGAGTTCGGCGCCTTCCCGTGCCCGGAACTCATTTAGCGCCTTGGCCGCCTGCTCGACGACATTTATAATAGCTGCCTCGATCGCGGGGTCTGGTTCCTGATCTTCGGGAGCCCCAAACATGCCCGGATGCTGCAGGATTTGGTTAAGATCGGGTTCGGCTTTCAGCCCCTCCTCGTGAGCGGCCTGGCGAAAAGCCGCCAGATAAGCCTTGAACAGCGCAACGTTCAGTCCTCCGGCCGCGCCGGCTCCGGATTGCGCAAGCGCGCAGCGAACATCGACATGTCCACGGAGAATAGCTCTCTTAATAGCGCCGCGGATAGCGCCTTCAAATGGATCGAAGTCAGCCGGCAGGTGGAAGTGAAGGTCCAGGCCGCGATGATTGACGCTCTTCAAACTGACCGTGATTTCGCCCGCCGGTGTGGACTGCTGGATGCGGGCGAAGCCGGTCATGCTGCGGATCGGCGCGCTCATGAGTTAATCAAGGGATCCGCCTCCAGAAATTGCAAGCCATGCAAGCGATGATAGATGCCGCCCTGGTTGATCAACTCTTCGTGCGTCCCGGTCTCGGCGATGCGGCCATTATCCAGCACCACAATCTTGTCGGCGCGGCGGATGGTGGACAGCCGGTGTGCGATCACGATCACGGTGCGATTGCTCATCAAGGTTTGCAGGGCGCGCTGTACCAGAATTTCGGATTCGGTATCCAGATGCGAAGTGGCCTCATCCAGGATGAGAATGGGCGCGTTCTTGAGCAGAGCGCGGGCGATGGCCAACCGCTGCCGCTGGCCTCCGCTCAGCATCACGCCGCGCTCGCCGATTACGGTGTCGTAGCCGTGCGGCATGCGCTCGATAAATTCGTCGGCCAATGCGTTGCGCGCCGCCTCGCGAATTTCTTCGGGCTTGGCTTTGGGCTTGCCGTAGCGAATGTTGTTGGCCACGGTATCGTTGAACAGAAATGTTTCCTGCGCCACCATGCCGACCCGCGCGCGCAGCGAGGCCAGTTGCAGATCGCGCACGTCCTTGCCGTCGATCCGGACCGCCCCGCTGGTCACGTCGTAGAAGCGGGGCACCAGATTTGCCAGCGTGGTTTTGCCCGCCCCGCTCGGCCCCACCAGAGCCACCACTTCTCCGGCCCGCACTTCCAGACGGACGCCGTCGAGCGAAAACCCGTTGGGTGCGCTCGAATACCGGAAGCCAACGTTGTCGAGCACGATCGACTCATGAAACTTGGAGAGCTTGACCGCGCCCGGCCGTTCGGAGATTTGTTGATCCCGGTCCAGATACTCGAAGACTTTTTGCGAGGCTCCGGCAGCCTGCTGGAAAATGTTGTGAATGCCGGTGAGCCGCTTCACCGGTTCGTACAACATCAGCAGCGCGATGACGAAGCTGGTAAATTCGCCCGCCGTCAGCGTTCCGGCCTTGATCTCGGTGCGCGCGTACGTCAACAGCCCGACGATCGTTATCGCTCCGAAGAATTCGATCAGAGGCGACGCCAGCGCCTGCTGCAAAACATATCGCAGATTGCTGGACTTGAGCCGGTCGGCCGCCAATCGGAAGCGATTCGACTCCACGTCTTCGGCGCCGAACGACTTCACCACCTGGTGCCCGCTGATGGTTTCCTGCAGAATCTGATTCAATTCAGCGGCTTCGTCCTGGGCCCGGCGCGTCGTTCTTCGAATGCGGCGGCCCATGCGCAGCGTCGGGATCAGCACGAACGGGAGCAGGGTAAGGCTTACGAGAGCCAAACGCCAATCTTTTTGGATCACGACGAACAGCAGGAAGATTACCGAGAAGGACTGGCGCAGCCAGTCGGCCAGCATATGCGAAGTGGCCACCTGGATTTTTTCCAGGTCGTTCATGATGGACGACATCACGCGGCCGGTGGAATTGGACTCGAAAAAGTGGGCATCCTGCCGCAGCACCCGGTCGAACACCTTTTGCCGCAGGTCGGTGACCGCGGAAAATCCGACGTAATTGACGAAATAGTTGCCGAAATAATCGCACACCCCCTTCACGCTGAAAGCGCCCAGGATGGCGATAAACACCATGGTCCAGATGTTGTGAATGCCGGAGGGAAGAAGGTCCTGAAGATTGACGGGATGGTTGAAAATCGGGATCTTGAACAGCAGCACCGGCGCGTCGGGCGAGTCAGGCTTCAGCACGCGATCGAAGATGGGACCGATCAGCACCGCCATCAAGCCTTGCGCGGCGCCCACCGCGGCCATCAGGATCACCGAGAGGAGCAGCGGAGCCGAATACGGCCGGACGAAGCGGAGCAGACGGTTCATTGTGAAACGGCAGCTGCTCCGGGCGACACCCGGTCTGTTATGGTTCTCATGTTAACGAAGAACGGGCAGTTATTCTTCGATCTTTGCTTCGCCGATCAGCATGACGGGAATGTCGTCCCGAATCGGGTAGACGCGTTTACACTGTACACATTTCAGCCCGCTCTGATCGGGCTTCAGCTCGAGGCTGGCTTTGCAAATCGGGCAGACCAGGATCTCCAGCAAGTCCTTGCTAATCGCCATGGTTAGAATCCAAGTGTAACAGGGATCGAGTAGTTGAGGCTCGCGCGGAGTGTGTTGGTTTTCGTTGCGCCCGGCCACGGCGTCGACCCTATGCTATTCGTCGAACCACACCGGGACGGCGCTTTAAAATCGGCCTGAGTTATTCGGTAATCGCCAAACTCCTGTCGGGAAAACACGATCTGCATCAAACTCGGCTGACTAGAAACTGAATCGCAGATTGAAGTCGATACGGCGATTGAACGCCTGGGCATTGGCATTTCCGCCGAAGCCGCCGATCGTGGCCTGCGCCAGAGGATCGCCGAGGCGTGGCGATAACAGGTCGTTCTCGATCTGGCCGGGATTCACGGTATTGAAGATGTTGTGGAACATCACGCCGGCCGTCAGCGTGTAGCGCTTTCCGCTGGAGTCACCGAAGCCGCCAAAACCTCCGAATCCGCCTCCGCCGCCACGGCCGCCCCCACCTCCGCCGGGCCCGCGCCCGAATCCGGGGCCGGGACCGCCGGGGCCGCGACGACGTGCATTGTTCTGCGGCGCGGTGGTTTCGCCGAACCCCCAGGTCCGGCTCAGACGCAGATTGAAGTTAAACTGGCCGAATGCGCTGAAGGCATTGATGGGGATGATGGGCAGTCCGGCGGGAGGATTGATCACGAAACTTCCGTACGGCGTCCCGGAAATCAGGCAGGTCGCCAGGTTGCGCGCCAGTTGCTGTGTACAGGCCGGCGCCGAAAATCCGGCGGGAGCAAGCGCCGGCCGCGCGTTGTTGGTCAAGCCATCCCCAACCGCGTCGATGCCTTCCACAATGTTCAAAGGCGGTGCCGAGTTGTAAAGGATATTCGGCGACATTCGCACTCCAAACGGCAGCAGAATGCTTCCATTGACGACCACTCGATTCCGAATGTCGTAAAGCGCGCGACCCCAGTCCTGGTTGAAGTTGTAAGGATTGGACGGGGAGGCCAGCGGACTGGCAACGTTGGTGTTGACATGCCCATTGACGTAAAAGCCGAACAGCGAAATCCGGGAGTTGATGCGCGCATTCCCGTTGACAATCAATTGGTGCTGCGCGTACAGGCCGCTCGACTCATAGAGGTTGTACAGGCCCGCGTTGTAGCCGAGCGGATAGGCGGAAAGCGCCGGATTCAACGGATTCCAAGTTCCCGGCAGCGGCGAATTTATGTCCACTGTGCGCAGCACGTGCTCGCCGATGGAGTTGATGTAGTTCACCGAAAGCGTCACGTTTTTCGGCAACTGGCGGTCGATCCCGATGGCGGCTTGCTGCATTCGCGGGGATCGGTATGTCCCATCGATATGATACGTGGCGGCCGATTCGGCGTATTGCGGCGACTGCAGCGTGCTGAGCGGCGGAATCGGCACACCGGCCGCCGGATAAAACGCGGGATTGGGGATGGTGTAAGAAACATCGTTGGTCCCGTTGAAGCGAATGGTATTGAGCACATTCGCCACACTGAAACGGTCGTAGAAAAAGCCGTAGCCGCCGCGCAACACCGTCTTGGGACTGGTTAAGCGTCCCCGTGGATGACCGATGCCCCAGGCAAAGCCAACGCGCGGCGCCCAGTCGCCGTGATCCGGAATATTGTTCTGCACTTCGTATCGCAGGCCGAGGCTGAGCGTCAGGTTCGGCTTTACGCGCCAATCATCCTGAAAAAACAGTCCGGCGTCCACCTCGCTGGCATTGATCAATGGCTGGCCGGCCGCGAATACATATTGGTAGGCTCCTCCACCGGCGGCGACAATCTGCGAAAGCGTCAGCCCTTGAGCGATTCCTTGCTGCATCAGCGCGTAGGAGGCTAGCGATGGGAAATTGAATTGTCCACTAAAGTTGTTGGTGTTGTAATTGGCCAATTGCTCGCCCCGGATGCGCCCCCCGAACTTGATGAACTGGGTGCCATGCGTGATGGAGGTGTAGTTCTGGTATTCGTAATTCCTCTGGTGCGAGTAATCGGCAGGGAAGGTGCTGCCGGAAGTGAAGGCGTCGGCCACGGAAATGTTCAGCACCGGATTCAGACCGGTTTGATTCGTGTCCGTCGAAAAAAACTGGAAGCGCGATTCGTTGATGACTGACGTGCTGACCACCTGCGTTTCCACTAACTGCACGGTCTGATTGGTGCCGTGCTGGGTGTAGGCGCTGTTGGGCAGATTGAATCCGCTGACGCCGCCGTTCTCCAGCTCGCTACCCTGCCAGCGGTAGCGCAGATCAAGCGAAATGTTGGGTGTTAACTGGTAGGTGATGCGCGGGCTGACGTTGTCAAACGTATTGGGCTGGAGCACGCCATAGGATTGCGCCAAAGGCGTGCATGGTGTGCCGAACGAGAGAGTCGCGCAGGAGGGATCCAGCAGCTCCGCCGTGACCAGCTGGTCCTCGCGCTGCTGGCGGCGCGAAAAATCGATGAAGAACGACATCTTGTTCTTGATAATCGGGCCGCTGAGGTTGGCTTGCAGATTCTTGGTGTCGGACGCGGGCAGCGCGAATCCCGGCGTGGCCGCGAACGGGTTGCGCGCGTCCCAGATGTGGTCGCTATAGATCAGGTTGACCGCGCCGTGAAATTTTTCCGACCCCGGCTTGGTGAAAATCTCGATGCGTCCGCGCCCGGAGGTGTCATACTCGGCCGAAAACGGATTGGAGTTGATGCGAACCTCGCGAATCGAGTCCTTGGGTGGAAGCTGGCCGCTCGAGAACCCGTCGATGAAGAACTGGCCGCCGTTGGGTCCCGCGGCTGGGCCGGCTAAGGCCAGCAGATCGGCCTGTAGATCGTCGGGGTCATCGGAGAGCGCATCCAGATCTGCCGCTTTGAGCACCAGCGCGCCGGCATTTTGCGATGGATCTGTGCTGACCTGCGGTCCGGTGTTCTCTTGCACGGTCACTTCTTGCTTTTCAAGCGCCACGCGCAACTGAATATCCAAGTTGACTGAGCGAACCCCGCCGCTGAAGTCCACCGTGGCTGGTGCGATTTGTGCCAGCCCAGGAGAGCTGACCTGCACCGTATAAGTTCCGGGAGCGAGGCCGGCGATCGAGTAGGAGCCGTCGTTTCCAGAGGTCCCGGTCTTGACGGGCCCGGCCGTGTTCGACACGGTGATCTTTGCTCCGGGAACCAGCGCGCCGGATTCGTCCGTGATTACCCCGTGCACGACCCCGGCCGGCTGGCCATTGAGCGCCAGAGCAAAAAGCAACGCCAGCGACAGGCCCAGATTGAATTTCAACATTGGGTATCCATGCGGGAATTCGCAATCCGGGCTACATCCGGTTATTGCTCGGCGGCGCCTCCGGATACTTCCAGATTCCACGACCCCAGGTTCACCTCGCCGGCGGTGCGCGGTGCAGCCGCCAGGAACGGCTCCACGCCAGCCACGAAAGAAAACGCCGTAACCGGAGCGCCGTCGGGCGCTTTGGCGCCGGAGATAATCACCGCATCGCCCTTCTTGAGTTCGGCCAGCGCCAACTGCGGGGAGCGATCCAAGACTTGCTGGAGATCGCCGGAGCCACCGGGCCCTCGTCCCCCGCCAAATCCCCGGCCACCTGGCCCGCCCTCAGGACCACCGAAGCGGCCGCCCGGCGGAGGTCCGGCTGGAGACTGAGCATCGCCACCCGCCGCGGGACGCATACGCCGCGCAAGCATGGTTGCGGTTTGTTCATCGATGCGGCGCAGCATGGTGCTCGAAGTTGTCTTCACGGTTACGGGCTTCTTCGTCTGCAAATTGGTGATCCGCACTTCTCCCGTGGCAGCGTCCGCGGAGATGACGGTGCCGGCGATGGTTTCGAAGGCTCCCGAAACAATCTCCTCAGCCTTTACGTGCGTGCCCTCCTCGGTCTTGTCGCCCAGCACGCGGATCGTGTCGCCAGGCTGCACCTCGGCAAGCGAGCTGGGTTTTGCATCGGCGAAGCGGATCGAATCCGGCGCATAACGGTGGAACGCGGCGCTGGAGGCATCGATGGTCAGGGTCTTGCTGTCGCGTCCGCGCGTAGTAACGATGATCTCTTTGCTCCCAGCATTCACGGCGGTGGCGATTCCTGTGATCCCGCGCTTCTGCCAGTCGGCTTGATCTCGCGCCTGCTTCTGCGCCACGTCGCCCTTCGCCATGGTGATTACGGTGCGGACCGAAACGGTCTTAGTGTCTTCGGCGAACGGGCCGCGAGCGAGCAGGCGATCGCCCGTATGCACGTCTGAAAACGTGATGCGCACGGCTTTCTTCTGATCGGTCTCGCCCAGCGGCATGCGAAGGTAAATGGCGTTGTCCTGGAGCGCGACGTTGTAGTTGACGCCGTCGTCCCCCTTCACTGTGAACCGCTTGGCGGAGGCGTCGATCGAGGTGACTTCGCCCGCTACTAATTTGGCCGGCGCGGGCGTCTGAGCCGGAGCCGAAGCCACGGCCAAAAACACTAGAATCCCCAACCATTTCATCCTGCTAACTTGGCGACGACCTACATGCATGGGTTACCCTCCAGATGTCAAGAAACGTAAACGGATTATGCGCGCTCGGCGCTGATTTGGAAAAGCGCTAGTCAGGGCTGACAACCAACTGGTTGTTGACACTGCTGACGCCCTTCACCTTCTTGGCGATCTTTTCGGCTTTGGCGCGCTGCTTTTCGGTCTTCACCTTGCCGGTGAGCGTGACGGCGCCATCGTGCGCATCGACGTCAAACTTGATGCCGCCCACGTCCGGATCGTTAGCCAGCCGGACGCGAACCTGATCGATGACTTCGCCGTCGGGCACGTGCTTTTGCGCGGTTTTTTGCGCCTCGAGCGGCGCCAGCAACACGCTCAGGGCGAGCGCTACGGAAAGGAATCGCATCATTTTTCTGAGGCAGGCTCCGAGTCCAATTCTGCACCCGTCATGGAGCGCCAGTCAATGGCCTTCAGAAACTCGGGATTTCCGCGCCAGTCTTTCTGAACCTTGACAAACAGCTCCAGGAAAATCTTGCGCGAGAAGATTCGCTCGATTTCGTGCCGGGCGAAGGTGCCGATTTTTTTCAGTGTCGCACCCTTGGCTCCGATCACGATCGCTTTTTGCCCGGGCCGTTCGACATAGATCGTAGCGGCGATGCGAGTGAGCTTGGGCGTCTCGGTCCACTGATCCACCAGCACCGCAAGGGCGTGCGGCACTTCCTGGCGCGTTTCGCGCAAAGCTTGTTCGCGGATCAGCTCGGCCGCGAGATAGCGCTCCGGCTGGTCGGTGAGATAATCGGGCGGAAAATACGCGGGACCTTCCGGCAGCCGCTTGACGATTTCGTCGCGTACACGGTCCAGACCCTCGCGCGTGGTGGAAGACACTGGGATGTATTCGCCGAATTCCCGCGCGGCTTTGTACTGCTCGATCAGCGGCAACAGCAAGCGCTTGTCTTGAATCCGGTCGATTTTGGTAAGCACCAGCAGCACCGGCGTAGTCACTTTGCGGAGAACGTCCAGCGCCTGGGCGTCTTTCTCGCTAAAGCCGGCAGTGGCGTCGGCCACGTACAGGAGCACGTCGCGATCCGTTAAAGCTTCGCGAACAGTTTCCATCATGCGCCGGTTAAACAACGTGTCGGATTCATGAATTCCGGGCGTGTCCAGGAATATGATCTGTGCGCCGGCTGTGTTGACGACGCCTTGGATAGGCGCGCGCGTGGTCTGCGGCTTCTCGGAAACGATCGCAACTTTGGAGCCCACCAGCGCATTCAGCAATGTGGATTTGCCGGCGTTGGGCCTGCCCAGGATCGAGACGTAGCCGGCACGGAAGCCGGCCTGCGATGACGAGCGGACCGCGGCGCTCATGAGCGGCTGTGGGACACGGTTTCCTGTTTGGCTTTGGAGACGCGAACCTGTTCCACCTTGAGCTCGTCGCCGGCCAGAATCTCGATGCGTATGCCGTCGCGTTCCACGGTCTCGCCAACCTGGGGAACGTGCCCTAGCCATTCCGTTACCAAACCGCCGATGGTGGTGGACTCAGTGCCATCCGCCGGACGAAACCCCAGCAAATCGTCCAGCCGGTCCAGATCCAGGCTGCCGGCCACGATAAACTGGCCCTCGGATTCCTGCTTCACGTCGCGCTCGGGTTCATGCTCGTCGTGTATCTCGCCCAGAATCTCTTCCACCAGGTCTTCCATCGTGGCCAGGCCCGCGACGTTTCCGTACTCGTCGATCACGATGGCCATGTGCGCGCCGGCCTCTTGCATTTCGCGCAGCAGGTCGTTCACCGGCTTGGTTTCCGGGACGAAGCTGATGGGACGCACCAGTTCGCGCACTTGCCGTCCCGCCCGGTCGGCTTCGTCCAGTTCAAACATGTCGCGGACGTGCACGAATCCGATGATGTGATCGATGGTGTCCTCGTACACCGGAATGCGCGAATACTGCTCGTGGATAACCAACTCTCGCAGGTCCTCGAGCGAAGCGCTGGCATCGATGGCGACAATCTTGGGGCGAGGCGTCATCACCTCGCGCACGGTTTTATCGCCAAACGCCACCACCGACTCGATCAGCTTGCGGTCGTCTTCCTCGATGAGGCCTTCCTCCTCGCCGGCTGAGATCAGAGCCTCGATGTCGCCGTTCGAGCCGGCTTCCTCGCGGGTTGTTTCCGGAGCCGAAAGCTCCACCAGCGACTGGAAGAACCCGAGAATCGCCGTCAATGGACGGACGATCAGCGCGCACAGCCGCAGCAACGGGGCCAGCGGAACCAGCCAGCGCCCACGCGTTTTTCGGTACAACACCTGGGCCAGCATATAGGTTGTCACCAGCATCGTGAGCCAGGCGAACAGAGCCGCTTCGAAGAAGCTTTCCCAGGGCGCGCTGGTATTGCCGAACTGCACCGCCATAAAGCACAGCCCTAGCAGCAGCAGCAGTGTGTGTTTGATCACCGAGAAGGCCAATGCGCCCGTTTCAGTCTCCAGGCCGATGCGTTCCTCCAGCGTTTCCTTGAAGAATTGCAAGGCCGGCAGATCGCGGGAGCGCAAGCGCAACGAATCCATGTATAGAATTTGTACCACGGTAATCAAACAGAGCAGCATGGCGCAGAGGATGATCGCCGCTAATGCAAACCAGGTCATGCGCGCCCTCTTTCGATCAGGCTGGATGGCAGCCCCAGCGCCGCACGCCATTTCTTTTCGGCGCGAGCCATTTGACCGCGGTCTTTTTCGTGATCCATGCCCAGCAGGTGGAGCAGGCCGTGCAGCATCAGGATTTCGATTTCCTGCTGAACCGCCAAGCCGTACTCGGCCGCCTGCTCTTTGGCCCTGGGATAAGAAATCGCGATGTCCCCCAGAAAGCCGTTGGCCTTCGCAGCCGGGAAGGACAGAACGTCGGTCGGGTGATCCTGCTTGCGAAACCGGCGATTGAGCCGGCGGAGTTCAGCATCGCTGGTAATCAAACAGCCGAAAGCGCCGCCGCGGGCGACTTCACTCTCGAGCCGCGCGGCAAAACGGCGCGCGGAACGTCGCGACACGCCGGACGCCGGAACTCGGAAAAGCACAGTGGTCTGTTCGGAAGACATGCCGGGCCTCAGGCCAGCGGAATCTCAGGGCCGGCGGTCGAAGACGCCAGCGGATCGGCTGGGATCGGCTCCGAAGCTGAAACTTCGGCGGCCGGCTCGCTCAGTTTTAGCGCCAACTGCTGCCCATCGCCGGTTAATTGTTGATAGCGCTCGTAGGCTTTCACGATTCGCTGCACCAGGCTGTGGCGCACCACATCGCGGTCGTCGAAATAGGTGAAGCTGATTCCTTCGACGCCGCGCAAAACGTCCACCGCGTTGGTCAGGCCGCTGCGCTTGCCGCCCGGCAAATCGATCTGGGTCAGGTCGCCGGTGACCACCATTTTGGAATTGAAGCCCTGGCGCGTCAGCACCATTTTCATTTGCTCGGCGGTGCTGTTTTGCGCCTCGTCCAGAATAATGAAGCTGTCGTTCAGAGTGCGTCCGCGCATGAACGCGATGGGCGCCACTTCAATCACGGCACGCTCCAGCAGTTTCTCCACCTTGTCGGCTTCCAGCATGTCGTAAAGCGCGTCGTACAGTGGGCGCAGGTAGGGGTCGACTTTCTCCTGCAGATTGCCGGGTAGAAATCCCAGGCGCTCGCCGGCTTCAACCGCCGGCCGCGTAAGCACGATGCGGCTGACGCGTTTGCTCAACAACGCCGAGACCGCCATCGCCACCGCGAGATAGGTCTTGCCGGTGCCCGCCGGACCGATGCCGAACACCAGATCATGACGTTCGATCGCTTCCACGTAGCGCCGCTGATTCACGGTCTTGGGCGCCAGCGTTTTCTTGCCGAAATTGCGCTGCCGGCCGCTGTGCACCAGGCTCCGCAGCGTCACTTCCTCGTCTTCGGTGACCACGCGCAGATAGCTGTTCAAGTCGCCGTTCGCAAAGGCCTGGCCCTCTTTGACCAAAGCGACATAATCTTCGAGAATGCTGGCGGCCCGGATGACATTAGGCTCGTCGCCCTCGATTTCAAGCGAATCGTTCCTCAGGCTGGTGGTGACGTGCAGCCCGTTCTCCAGCACACGAATGTTCTCATCGCGGGTTCCGAAAAGGGACTCGATGCCGCGAGTAATCTGGACGCTGACTTTCATTCCCAATGTAGATGGTTTAAACGCATGAAGGAACGGCAGAGCAAACTGAAGTTCCTGGCAGGAGACGGCCGCAGCAGCCGAAGATCCTCATCCGCGGGCGCGGAGGACAAGCAAACATCTACGTTCATTGTAGCAGAGCCTGGAGATCTGAACTGGCTCTACCACGGCAATCCGAGTGATAGTCCTTAGCATTCTCGCCGGAATATTTCTATTGTTAACGGAATGTCGGCCGATATGCTGTCTGAGGGTCTTTTTAATAATGGGTTCGATTTCTTCCGCCAACCCCAGCCTTACAAGCCTGCTTCAAACCTTGTCCAGCATCGATACATCGCTGGTTTCATCGCCGTCCGTCGCCGCGGCGTTGCAGGGCGCGTTGCAGAAGGCGTCGCCGGCTGACGTCGTCCAACTGAGCGCAGCAGCCAACCAGTTAGAGAACGTAGGTCTGATGTTCGGGCAGGCTACCGGGCCATCAGACAGTTCCGACACGACCGATTTGACCAACCTCTTCGCCAGCCTGGAGACTCCCACGGCGCAATCGACGGATCAAGCCGCTAGCGATCACCTCGCGACATTGTTGGGCTCAGAGCCAACGGGCGCTTCGAACTCGTTGTTCAATCTCCTGGGCTGAGCAGGACCCGCCCGAACTCTAAGCATGGGCCCTGCTGCGGAGTTTCGGTGGCCGGGCGCGTTCGAGCAAGTGTCCCCGACGTAGGAGGCCCTTCTCGATATGACCTGCGCGGTGCTGGGGCAAACGCTCGATAGTCCCGGACGTTGCAGCGTCGAGCCAGGAGCGGTCCGCGGCAGTATGGAAGATCCTCTCGGACACCCGTTACGCAGCCGCAGCTTCACGCATCGGGACCACTTTGCATAAGGCGGGTGGATACAACCGGGCCGCGGACGAAAGTCAAAGCTTCCTGCGGAGCAAGACTTCAAGATCCTGAACGCGCGGCCGATATGACCTTGGAAGGTCTTAAATAAATGGGTTCTATTTCTTCCGCCAACCCCGGATTATCAAACCTGCTTCAAACTTTGTCTAACGTCAATTCCCCGGTACTGTCATCGCCGTCAGTACTGTCTGCACTGCAAAAAGCCTCGCCGTCCGATATCGTCCAACTTAGCACTGCAGCTTTACAGTTGGAGAATGTGGACGCGATGTTTGGCGTCCCAAACCCGTCGTCCAGTTCCACTAGCGCTCTGAACAGTCTTCTGGCGACCCTGGAGGCGCCTCCAACCAGTACGCCGGCTGCGACGAACACGACGATCCCAGCTGCGGCCTCAACTGGGTCGCCCGCGGAACAAGCCGCCAGTTATCAAGCATCCCTGCAGCAATCGGAGACGCAAACGTTACTCGGCCTGGGGCCAACTGGCGCTTCCGGATCTTTGTTCGACATGCTTGGTTGACGCGCACCGCGACCGCCTGACCTAGGACTCACTCTCGGTCGGTTTCTTAGCGGGCGCGATAGATTCGACTTGGGAGTTCGGTGCGAGGAAACTAGGCTGGTACCACTCGAACGTGGCGCAACAGTGAATATTCGATCAGCCGGCGATCCTTCGTAACCAGGGTTGCGCCTAGAACTCGCGCGGTAGATACAATCATTCGGTCGGCTGGATCGCCATGCAGGTCGCCAGGCAGATGGACGCTTTCGATCGCGATCTCCGGAGTCAGGTGCGCAACAGAAAGGCCCGGCTTCGCCAAAGCCTCTTCGACCCATGGTCCGATGTTCCTGGGAAGCACAACTCGACGTCTTTTTTCGAGCATCCCCAGTT
>DATJWJ010000066.1:0-4304 GCA_035501355.1 Bryobacteraceae bacterium
ACCGGCGAAAGTCGCCAGCCGCAGCGGAACTTTGGAATGGTTGATGATGCCCAGCATCCCTAAATCGAAGAGCGAATAAAAATTGTTCTTGGTGATTCCATGCTTGCGGAGCGGCTGATCGTAGGGTAATAGTTTGTGCGGTAATCCGACCTCGGCGATCATGCCGCGAAAGTACGGATAGGGATCGTCCATCGCCTTTACTTCGTCCACCACGCGCCGGTCATACAGGCCGAAGCCGGTGAAGTTCTCGAAGGTCTCAATCGAAGAGAGGCGGTTCACCACGCGATAATACTTTTTGCGAATCCAGAACATCAGCGGATTTTCTTCGCTGGTGCGCTTGATTCCCAATACCATCGAGTAGCCGTTTTCCCACTCCCGGATCAGGTCCACGATCATCTCCGGCGGATCCTGAAGGTCCGCCACCAGGCTGACGATGCAGTCGCCGATGGCCTGGCGGAAAGCATGCATGGGCGAGCGGATATGGCCCACGTTGCGCGCATTCACGATGATCCGGACGTTGGAATCCTCCGCGGCGATGCGTTTGAGAACGGCCACCGTGCCATCGGTGGAGGCGTTATCGATGAAGATGTGCTCATATCGATATCTGCCGAGCGAGGCGATGCTTTGGCGCACCCTCTGGTACAGTTCTTCGACGTTATCTACTTCGTTAAAGCAGGCCGTAATCACACTGATCGTTTTCATGGCCACTCCTCAAGCCTCGGCCGGCGGCAGTTCCGCCGGCAGGTGGTGCACCGAATCAGACCGTTGCAGGAAAAAGAACCCAGGACATCCAAGAGCAAGGGTCAGGAGATACCCCATCACCTGGGAAACCAGGGAAAATGCCAGAGCGCCATCCCGGCTGATCCCAAACAGCGTCAGGACGCTCACGTAAATAAACTGGTAAATGCCGATAAAACCCGGAGTCGCCGGAATGGCGCTGGAAAACCCCAGCCCGGCGATGAGCAGCACGGCTACGGGAAACGAAACGTGCAATCCCAGGGCCCGCCCGCCGATGACTGTGGCGCACGCATCGGAGAACCAGACCGCCCCGGTCAGCAGGGCGAATTTCCAGAACCGCTGCCAATCGTGAAAGGCCCTCAGGCCCAGAAAAATCTGCTCCAGGATGTGCGTTAGCGATTTGGCAATGACGGGCGGCAAAGGCAGCCTTCGTAGCAGGGACATCCAGGCCGCATCCGTATGCGGCAGCGCAACCGCCGCCACAACTCCGGCCAAACCCGCCAGCGCCATTGTCCGTGCGGCCGCCGCCATCCAGTGCGGCTGCGGGCTCACCACCCAGAGAGCCAGCGAACCGGCCAGGGCCAGGGCGATCACGTCCATCAACCGTTCGCTCAATGCGGTGGTGAGAACATACGTCTTGGTCAGCGTGGACCGGCTGCTGATCAGTACGCTGCGCACCAGTTCCCCCGCACGCGCCGGCAGAAAGTTATTACCCAGATAGCCGGCCATGTTGGCCCAAAAAACCGTCAGTACATCCAGAGAGCCCTCGGCATTCAGCAGGATCCGCCATCGCAAAGAGCGCAACAGGTAGGCGCAGCAAGTGAACCCGGTGCCGATCGCGACATACTCCCACTGGATTGTGGCGAGGATGGACCAGACCCTGGCCCAATCCACTCCCCGGACGGCGCTGTATAACAGAACGCCGGCCAGCAGAATGGAAAAGACGTAAGTCCCCCGCCGCCGCCCGCGTTCCGTGAATAGAGTCGATTTACTCATGTGCGCGGCATCCTAGAGCAGCGCCAGCAGGCCGGCGTTCTTCAGCGGAGAAGCGAACCAGAGACCGTACCGCAATACGGCGAGCCTGCGTTCCAGCGATCCGAGTGAGGGAAGTTCTCCCAAGGCTTCCAGTGCGGCGATATCGGAGCCTCTCAGGCGGTCGCGATAGCGTGCGACGAACGACCTGGCCTGCGTTGCGGCTTGCACCACCAATTTTTCCAGGCGGCGCCGCGGGGCCCCCGGAGCATGCAGAGTACGGCGAAGCGCACCGGCGAGCGAGCCGCCGTAAGGGTCGGCTGTGGCGTTGACTTCGTGCCGCCGGTAAAGAATCGTGGTTTCGGGCAGCGCGACCAGGCGGCCGAAGGCCACGGCCACCAGGGCCAGCCACCAATCCTGGTAGGCGGCCCCCTTTTCGATGGGCAGCGCGCAAGTCAGAAGTGCGCGATTCATCATCATGGTGGATCCCAGCGCGACACTCTCCATCGCCGCCCTGGCCAGCACCGGCATCAGTCCGGGATCCATGCGGGACCAGCGCCAGAAAGAAGGTGCGATGGGCCGGCGATTGCCGTCCACCACCGCGGCATCGGTACAGACGGCCACCGGCGAACCGGCGCCCGCCGCTGCTTCAGCCGCGCGCATCGCCTGCATGGTTCGGGTGATCTTGCCGGGGAGCCAGACATCGTCCGGATCGGCCGACATGACGTAGGGCGCGGTGGCCGCCGTCAACACCGCGGTGTAATTCCCGATCAGACCGAGATTCCTCTTTCCCGAGTCCGGCAGGACGATCATCCGCTCCCCTAATTCGCCTTGCCACTTTGCCAGTTCGCCGCCGGTATCGTCCTTCGACCCGTCGTCGCGCGCGATCAGGCGCCAGTTCGTAAAGTCCTGGGCCAGCAGGGAGCCGATAAACCCGTCGAGCCACGGCGCGCAATTGTACGCCGGCATCGCGATGTCGATCGGCTCCATCATTCCATCTCCTTAATTGCTGCTGATTCCGACCCGGTCGAGCGAGCCGCGAGGCCCGATCAGGTTGGATGGGGGCCGCTGGCTGAACTTTCTGCCGAGCCGCTTGCGAGCCCAATACAGGCGCTTTACAGCCCGCCGGTAAAACATGTGAGCAGGAGTCAGGCTGTAGCGCGAAGCGTCGTCGCTCGACCAGTTAACCTGCTTGCGATCCGGATATGCCGCGACGATATCGAAAAGGTCGGCGCCTTCCTTCAACGAATAGGCGCGGACATTAAAGAACTGGAAGCCGGGGGCCGCCGCCAGGCTGCCTTTTTCCCCGGAGGTTCGCCAATACGCACAGCCGGGGTTAAAGACACAGTTCCCGATCAACTCAAAAGCGGAAGCGGGAGGAAAGCTGTCCCGCATCAGCAGTACCCAATCCCGGATCCTGCCGCGTTCCTTGAGCTCAGCCAGCAGTTCTTTGCCTGACCGCCCCGCCGCGCTGATAAATGCCACCTGCGCCGCTTCGGCCAGCGCCTGATGGGCCGTTTCCGCGGAAACAATGAAATCCAGGCGGCCCGCTGCCTTCGCGCGGTCGACAAGCTTCGCCGCTTCCTCGCTGCTGATCGATGAAGTGAGCCACGCGACGGAAGTGACTCGCTGCGGCTGAACCGTCTTCTTGGCCGCTCCGATGCGTTGTTCCTGGTCCTCCATGTACGGAGTGATATCGCTGATCACTTCGTGCGCTTTCGGATCATATGTCTTGGGATCGAATTCGTTGGCCAGCCCTTTTTTCACCTTGGGGCTCTCAATCTGGACCAACTTTTCTTTCCAGACCGGCGACACGTCGTCTACTTCGCCCCGGGCGTCTCGCGCCGGCATGGGCAAGGCCGCGCTGCACAGTTCACACCAGTGGAGCTGGTCGGCGAAGTCCATGGGTTTCCGCTTCCACCATCCGGGTTCGACCTTCCATCCGCCGGGCCCGTTGAGGGTAGCGTCCATCGCGGCCGCCACTTCGCAGAAGAAGGCGCCCTTGGGCGTAATGGAGGCGCTCCAGAGATTCTGCACCCAGCAGTTGTCGCGCAATTTGATCCACTTCTCGTCCGGAATCCCGAGCTCTTTCCGGGTAGCCATGAGAGTGGTATGCATGCTCTCATTGCTGTGATCGTTCACCAGTTGGTATCCGAAGGTGTCCTGAATCAATTCGAAGTGTTCATAGTACTTGGGACCGACCGAGGTCCAGAGGCCGCGCTGGTTACTGTAACTGGTGTGATAAGCGTTGGCCAGAATGTGGTTAATGAAGTTCGAGGTGGGCTCGTAACAGGCCGTGCTATGGTCGTCGTAGCCGATGTTGTCCCTGTAATACCTGACGAACTTCTCGAATTCCGGGTGAATCGTGGGCTCCCCTCCCATGATGCCGATGATGCCTTTGAAACCCTTCATGGAATCGACGGCCTGTTTGAATGTCTCGAAATCCATGAAGAAAGGTTCTTTGTGGTGCCCGCAGAAACGCGTGCAGTTGGAGCACCGCTTGGGACAAGCGTTGGTAATCTCGATCTGAATGATCTTCATGTCCGCAGGAGACTTCATATTGCTTCCTCTCTGATGTATGTCTGGATCGCCAT
>DATJWJ010000067.1:0-22951 GCA_035501355.1 Bryobacteraceae bacterium
ATTGATAACGTTCGAGTTTTTGATCCTGTTGCGGAAGCCTCAAATCAAGACCTTCGCGAGCGTATCCATATGCGTTAACAGCCCCCCGGAGGCCGTCAATGATTTCCGGGAGTACCTCAAGTTGGACGGGCTTGTCATGCCGGATAGCAGTCAGGAGGCAGTCTAGGTTAAATTGCGTCCAGGCAGCATAAAACCTAAAATGAGTGGCGATCTCGCGATCTTTTTCGATAAGCTCTGGAGGAACCGTCGCTGAAGCGATCTTGGCTATTAATCCGCTGGTACGACGGAGTGACCACACTGTGAAGATGGCCTGATCCCGTGCGGCGGCCCCGAAACGATCCAAGCCGTGCTCACGAAATTCAGCCTCTAATTCACAGAATGAATCATTCAGAACACGTTCAATGGTGACTGGCGGAAGAACGGCCTTGACCAACCGAGCCAAAAGCGTTATGGTTAGCGCGTACTGCTCAAATACGGCTTCCCGCGCTGCGACAAACTCTGATCTGGTTTGTGCAGAGATAGCTTTCAGAAGCAGGTCGTCAACGAACGTTAGCGCTGCTTGGGCATCTATTTTGCCGACAGAGCGTCTCTGTGACGGTAGGCCGACCAGGGCGAGCAGGTCAGCTAGCCCTTCAGGCCTAACATTGGTCCGCTCTAAAATTGCTTCGTTCATCTTGCCCGTTTCCACCTAGCGCGATTTGCCTTCAATGCTATCTCCCGGCGCCGTTCTGGCGTTAGTTTCTTCGCACGTGCAGGTCCACCGACCGCTCCCCCCACGCGCGCTGCAGAAGATCGTTTATCTTCTTTTTTTTCAGTAGTAAGACTCTTGACGATGCGGAAGGCACTAACGTTTAGGTCCATGGCGGGACCTCACGGCTACGTAGATGCGTCATACAACGCACTCGGTGTCAAGTATTTCATGGAATCCAGCACGAGACAAGTGAGGAATCGACATTTTACCTCCAGACAACATGGTACGCAATACTGTCAGTTCTATTTGACCAAATTGCTTGACAAAATGCAAGTCGTCAAGCAAAATGGTCAGTATGAATAGGCTTTCGACTGTGGAACGCGCACAAGTCGTTAGATGCCTAGTGGATGGGAATTCGATCCGGGCAACCGTTAGAATTACCGGTGTAGCTAAGAATACCATCGCCAAACTGCTCCTCGAACTTGGGGCTGCCTGCCTAGAGTATCAAGATCGCGCGTTCCGCAACCTGGGCTGCAAGCGAATTCAGGTAGATGAATGCTGGGCCTTCTGTTACGCCAAGGCAAAAAACGTGACTCCTGAAATCGCCGCAAAGAATCCGTTCGCTGGCGATGTCTGGACCTGGGCAGCAATCGACGCAGATACGAAGCTCATTCCCTCCTGGATTATCGGCCCGCGCGATAATGTGACTGCGCGAATTTTCGTGAACGATCTCGCTGGGCGTTTAGCGGACCGCGTCCAACTTACAAGCGACGGACTCAACGTTTACCTGCAAGCGGTCGAACGTGCATTTCGCGGCGAGGTTGATTATGCTCAGTTGGTTAAAATCTATGGCGCGGCCTCCGATGGAGAGACGCGCTACAGCCCAGCCGAGTGCATCGGATGCGAACGAAAGGTAGTCGTTGGTTATCCCGATCCCGAGCACGTCAGCACAAGCTATATTGAACGCGCGAACCTCACCATGCGCATGGGGATGCGCCGCTTTACTCGCTTGACCAATGGCTTCTCTCGCAAGATTGAGAACCATGCCGCCGCTGTCTCCCTGCACATGATGTATTACAATTTTGTCCGAATCCATCCGACCTTGAAAGTCACTCCGGCGATGGCTGCGCGGGTCACAGATCGGCTTTGGGAAATCGAAGGCATAGTGGCGCTTTTGGATCATGAAAAATCAAACTGACCCACTACCCACCGCGCCCTTCCTCGCTACACTGTTGTATGTGGTTCGCGTCCTGTTGTCGATCCTGGCCGGCGCCGGGGTGCTCACGGCCGGTGTGGGCACCGACCTGGCGCGTGAGTTTCAGGCCATCTCGCTCGATCCCGAGCTGTGCTATCGGGTCACCGAACTCAACCTCGCCAAGGAAGATATCAAGGTCTACCTGGCTTCCGGCTATCTGATCTTCACCAAACCCGTCGGCGGATTCCGGCAGGGGGCGGTATTCGTCGCCTCGGCCGATGCAGGGGATGCGGAAGTCTTGCTGCTGCCGCCCTCGCGCTCCGAGCGCCTTTCGCTGGCCACTTTCACGAAATTTCCGAACCTGGAGGAACACTTCAAGGCCGCAGCCTTTCTTTTCAGCGACGCGACGGCCGCGGAGTTGCTCGCGCGAATCGACGCCGATTCATCGGGCAAGAAGATGCCGGAGCTCGGCAACGTTTTAGTGGAGCAGTGGAATCCCACAATGAGATACCTGGAGAACACGTTTGAGACCAGCCTGGTGCACGACGCGCTGTCCAACGACCGGAAATCCGGGTTTTTCTACATGGCGGTGTCGGGCAACCAACTGGGCAATTTCGATCTGCTCTACGATCCCGGCATGCAGGAGCAGATCTTCGTGGGCAACCTGGCGTATCGAAACAATCGCGCCTATTTCGACTCCTGGAGCAGTTTTCCGTCACGCTCGGTTCGCAACGGCGCTGCGCCGCCTGGGCCCCCGGCCGTGCTGGATGATTTTCGGATCGACGCGACCATCGGGGAAGACTTGAAGATGACGGCGGTGACTCGCGCCCTGCTGACGCTCAAACGTGCCGACGGAGCGCCGCTGCGCTTCAGCATCTCGCCCAATATGCGCGTGACCGAGGCGCGCATCGATGGAAACCCGGTAGAGGTGTTCTCGCGCGGATCGCTCCCCTCCAACGTGCTCACGAACTCCGAGGAGAGCGAGTTCCTATTGATCCCCAGCCGCCCGCTCGATCCCGGCCAACCGCACGAGCTGGAGGTCCATCACGAAGGCGAGGTAATTCACCAAGCGGGTCAAGGGGTCTACTATGTAAACTCGCGCGGCACCTGGTATCCGCGCATGGGAATCGAATTCGCCAACTACGATCTGACGTTTCGTTATCCGCGCAACCTGACGTTGGTTTCCACCGGCGGCCTGGTGGAAGACCGGACGGAAGGCGATTGGCGGATTATGCACCGGAAAACTGAATCGCCCATTCGTTTTGCGGGCTTCAATCTAGGGGATTTTCAGTCCGCTTCGATCAACGAAAAAGGGTACCTGATCGATGTGTACGCAAATCGGCATATCGAGACTGCGCTTCAGCCTAAGGGTCCGGTGGTTGCGGATCCAGCGCCTGCGGCCGTGATCCGGCCGCGCCGGCGCGATCCCCGGGAGCTTCTGCCGGACGTGATGCTGCCGCTGCCGCCCGATCCGGCGGGTCGGCTGGCGCAGGTGGAGAAGGACGTGGTGGAGACGTTGGATTTCATGACTCAGGAGTTCGGGCCGTCGGCCACCCGCAATCTCGCCATCACCCCGATTCCAGGCAATTTCGGCCAGGGCTTTCCGGGGCTGGTTTATCTTTCCACGCTGGCGTATCTGAATCCGGGGCAGCGTCCGGAGCAGTTGCAGGCCCACTATCCGGAGACGTTTTACTCGGAATTGCTGGAGCCGCACGAAATCGCCCACCAGTGGTGGGGTAATCTGGTCATTCCGGCGAGTTATCGCGACGAGTGGCTGATTGAGGCGTTGGCCAACTATTGCGCGCTGCTGCTGCTGGAAAAAAACAAAGGCGTGAAGGCGCTGAACGACGTGCTGGACGATTATCGCGACCGGTTGCTGAGCAAGACCGAGAATGGCCATACGCTGGAATCGTCCGGTCCGATCACTTGGGGCCGGCGCTTGCAGTCGTCGCTCGCGCCCGATGCCTGGCAAGTGGTGGCCTATCAGAAAGGCACCTGGATCATGCATATGCTCCGGCGCCAGCTGGGCGACGAGAATTTCTACAGCCTGTTGCGCGACGTGGCGAACCGCTATCGTTTGAGCCCGATCAGCACCGGACAGTTCCGCGAGCTGGCGCAGGCTTACACGGCTCCGGGATCGAAAGACCGAACTCTGAGGAATTTTTTCGAGAATTGGGTGGATGGCACCGGGATTCCGGCGGTGAAGCTGTCCTATTCCTGGAGCGGCGGCAAGCTCAGCGGGGAGCTTTCGCAGGCTAACGTGGGAGACGACTTCACGGCGCTGGTTCCGGTTGAGGTTCAGAGTGCGAAACAGAAGGCGGTGTACTGGCTTCCGACCGGCAGCGATCCAATACCGTTCAAAATTCCGTTATCCGCGCCGCCCGCGCGGGTTGCGCTGCTGGGGAGCGATTGCTTGATGACGATTTCGCGATGAGCACGCGCTCCAAAACATATACTTCTTAACGCATGCCGATCGCATCCAAGCGCAAAACGGAGGCGCGGAAAGAAGCGCCGATTGTCGAAGCCGAGGCGGAGCCGCGTCCACAGCAAGAAGAACAGCCGCCCGCGCGAAAAGTAACAGCTTTGATCTTTTCCTACGACAGCGCACCGGCGCTACGGAGATGCCTGGCGGCGCTGGAAGGCTCCAACGACCGCGCGTCGATTGAGATCCTGGTGGTGGATTGCGGCTCGCACGACGAAAGCCCGCAACTGGACTCCGAATTCCCCGAGGTTACCATCCTGCGTTTGCCTCGTTATTTCGGGCGCACCAAGGCGGTGAATATCGGCACGCGGACCGCGGCCGGCGAATACCTGTTGGTGTTGACGCCCGAGGTTGAGGTGCTGCCGACCACTGTGCCGGCGCTGCTGGCGCGCCTGGAACCGGATTCTGAAGCCGTGGCGGTCGCGCCGCTGCTGTTGGATACCGACGCCAACCCGACGGCGCAATTCTTCCGGCTGCCGACGCCCGATAGCGGGGTTGAACTCAGGCCCGTGGAGGTAGACAAATCGGCGGAAGCGGTTGGCGTGGAATACGCCACCTTTCAAGCCTTGATGGTCCGCAAGTATTTCGTCAAGGGGATCAACTACCTGGACGAACGCTACGGCGAGTTCGGAGCGGACGCCGAGTTGTGCTACCAGATCCGGCGGGCCGCGCGTAAGACTTTGGCGCTGCCGCAGGTGACGGCGCTGTACACGCCCTGTTCGCCTTACTCGGCCGCGGCTGAGACCATTCTGGCGGCCGACCGCGTCCACGGGGCGGCGGTTTATTTCGGCAAGCACTATGGCTTCCTGACGGGGCTGCTGTTTCGGATCAAATCCGCGCTCCAGGCGCTCGTTACGCTGCGGCTAGGGCTTTTTGCGGCGCTTGTTTCCGGGAGCAGGATTGATGGGTCGCAAACAGTCATTTTGTAAACCACTGAATATCAATGGTTTATGGGTAAGATGATGAGGCTGGATCGGGGCGTCAACCCGGTCTTAGTACCTAACGTTTCTTCTGCCTACTGACGATACTAGGATCGGTATGCAGACTGATGCTTTGTTGTGGATTCTGTTGCCGGTCTTTATTGCGGCTGGTTCCGCGTTGCTGTCCTATTTCGTGATGCAGTCGCGAATGGATGTCGCGATAGCGAGAGAGCGGGAGGTGCTGGCAGAAGCGCGCGCGGAGACCCGTCTGCAAAAGAACACCATGGAAGAGCGCGTCAAAGCCACCGAGCAGGAGGCGCGGCGCAAGGCCCTGGATGAATTCATGCAGGACTTTCGCATCGAGGAGCGGCACTACTTCCGGGAGAATACATCCGATTCGGCGCGGCAGAAATCGATGGTGCTGCAAGAGCGTCTGTATTTCCGCAACATTCCTCTGTCCAATTGGGTAGAGCACGAAATGCTGGTGGAAGAACACGGCTCAGATGTTCGGCAAATCGCGAAAGGCCGCTCGGTCTTTACGACCAGGTCGATCGGACCGCAAGAAAGCAAGACCACGCTGTCGCATCTGCTCGATCAGGCGACGACCGTGACGTCGACGGCGCAATTGGCGCAAGCCTTGAATGGCAGCCGGATCAGCTAGCGGACCGCAGACCGCGCGCGATCGCTAACAGCGCAGCGGCCAGGGCCAGGGCACTCAGAGCGGCGGACCAATACAAGATTCGCGGAACGAATCGCATCCGGATTTCGTGTTTTCCCGCGGGGACGCGTAGCGCTCGGAAGGCTACGTCGGCGATGTAGATGGTCGACGGCTGACCGTCGATGGCTGCTTGCCAACCCGGATAATACGCATCGGTATTCACCAACAGCGATTCGCGATCACTTTCGACTCGGACAGCCCACTCATTGGCTGAATAGGATAGGATCTGCACCTGTCCTGGGGCGTGGGGCGGCGAGAAGTCGGCGAACGAATCGCTGTTTGTCTCCAGAATGGTAGTTTCATCCGGCCGGAATGCCGGATCGTGCAAAGCGCGGGCTGCCTCGTTCAGGTTTCGGACGGCCATCACGCGGCCTGAGAGAAAAAACCGCGGCATGGAGAGACTGTTTTCATAGATTCTGTAGCCGGCGGTTTCGGCCGCGAGGGTTAAGTTCGGGTCGCTGATGGCGGCGTGCGAAAGCAGGAACCGGTCGTTCATCAGACCGACTATCGGGGAGGAAGGTTTTATCACTTGATAGCAAGAGCCCCAGCGCTCGCCGGGCGCGAAGGAAAGCCGGACTTGGATCACGCGCTCGGGCGCTAGTGGGTCGCATCCATTGGCGGTGGGCACTTGAATCAGCGGCGCCGTGCTCGACCAGGCGTAAGCGACGTCGGGTGTTGTGTCGAATCGCGAAGCAGGTAGCGTGGCGGCTGTTAGATTTCGAAGTTGCTGCAGCAGGGCGATGCTGCCGTCCGCTGAATGATGCGTGAAGCCGGGTTCGGCGGCGAGCGACATGGTGTTCATCGGCCGGTCCGAACTTACCAGGATGAGATCGAGCGCGATCGCCAGACCCACCAGCGTTTGGATCCGGGTATTGGGAAGGAAACGGTCGGCGCCGAGGCCGGCGAGAACGGCCAATCCGAGCGAGAAAACGCAGAGCAGAAACTCGGGATGAATGCCGATGCGGAGGTTCACCGGAAGCGCGGCCAGGGTTACGCGGCCCAGCGGCGTTTTGTCACCCAGCATGGCTAGCGTAGACAGAGCTGTGAGCAGCCCGCAGACGCGGGTCCAAGGCGCAGGTTTCCAAACAACCACCGCCAGAGCCAGCACGAGGCCGAGGATGCTCGAATACAGATACAGAAAGGTCAGGTCGACGGGTCCGTGGAACTTGGCCGGATCGAACACGGACCAGTAATTGGGAATCACCAGGGACAGCAGCGCTGAGGGAGGGATGCCGCCGCCGGTACCAAGCCATTCGGCGCGGTACTTGGCGACACTATTTTGGGTGAGCTGGAGGGTTGGGATGATCTGTATCGCGGAAACCAGGAGCGCGCCGATCGAAGCCAGGAGGACGGCTGGGAAACTCCGCCAGGCGCCAACGCGGAACAAGGCCATCAGGATGGCGAGCGCCAGCGCGGATGTGAAGGCAGCCACGGCCACTTGCGGGAGGCCCGCCAGAATGGTGAGTCCGAGCGCCAGGGCGAGCAGCGCGACCCAGTGCCAGCGGATGCGCGCGCGTAGCTGAACCACGCACAACCAGATCAGTGGCAGCCAGCTGGCCCCGTGCATCGCACCCATATGTTCTGTTTGGGCGGCGAAGAAACAGCCCAGCTCGTAGACGGTGGCGCCGATCCACGCCGCAGCCGCGCGTGTTCCGAGTGCACGCAGCAACGCGTACGTGCATAGTCCGGCGAAAATCACCTGAAGGACAACGGCGCCGGCCAGCATGCGCGGAATCAAATCGAGGCTCCGCCATGCGCCGACGAGTTCGGCCGGCAGGACCGGGGGATAAAAGAGCGCGGCTTGTATGTTTGCAAACAAGGGAGTGCCGCAGTAGGTGTAGGGATCCCAGAGCGGCAGGTGTCCGTGCCGGATGGAATCGGCAATTAGAGTTGCGAAAGGGACGTGGACCACTCGAAAGTCCCAGGGGAAGACGAAGCCGTGGTAGAAGAGCACGCGCCGGTGAAAGACCAGCGCAGCGATGGCGAGCGCGGCCGCGTAAAGCAGGTCCTGGCGGCCGATCCCGCGGGTCATTTTATCGCTGGACTGCAAACTTCATATTATTCTGTAAGTTAGGAACGCGATGTCAACCGATCCCGGCGCCGTGTCAACCGAATCGGCCGATCCACGTCCTGAAGATATGATGGGCGTCATGGCCGACCGTCTGGGGGCCAATCTTGCGGCGCTGGCTGATACGCGCGAGTTCGGTGCCTGGATGGCCGCCGAGCAGAAGCGTATCTTTCTGCTTTGCCGCAGGATGCTTCAGGATGTCGAGGATGCCGATGCCGCCACGCAGGACACGTTTCTCAAGGCCTGGCAAGCGCTGAAGAAGCCGGACCCAAAAGAGTTGGACGATCCGGGCAAATGGCTGACTCGGATTGCGGTGAACACTTGCCTGGACCGTTTGCGATCGAAGCGCTGGAGATTCTGGCGAAAGCGGCCGGAACCCCAAGATGAGGCGACCATCTTGGGGATGGCGGCGACAGGCGAACCAGACGCGGAAGATCAATTGTTCGCCAAGCAGATCGAGGGACGGATTAAGCAGGCGCTCGCGAGGTTGAGTCTTCGACAGCGGGCGGCGTTCACGCTGAGGCATTATGAAGACCGGAGCCTGGCTGAGATCGCCGAGCTGTTGGATTTGGATGTAGGAACGGTGAAAGTACACTTGTTTCGTGCCGTGGAAAAGCTTCGGGAGGAGCTGCACGATCTGTACTTTCGCAAGGGAAGAAAATGAAACACTGGACAGAGCTCGATTTTCAAAACTGGCTGTACGGCCTGAAGGAACAGGATGCGCACGCCGGCGAGTGCGCGGAATGCCGCGCCGAAATGGAACGGCTGCAGCAGACGCGCAGGCGGGTGGTGCAGGAACCGGAAGTATCCCGGGATTTCCTCGCGGCTCAGCGGCGCAGCATTTATAACCGGCTGGAAGAAGCGCCGCGGCGGAATTGGCACGCCTGGCGATGGGTGCTTTCTACCGCCATGCTGCTGGCGATCGTGTTCGGGTTGACGCTGCCGCGCTGGCACAAGACGGCGCCGCCCATTTCCGACGAGCAGTTGTTCTCCGATCTCGCGGCCATGGAGCAAAGCTCGGAACCGAAAGCCATCCAGCCCATGCACAGCCTGTTTGTGCAATAGCTATGCCGCGGATTATTGTTTTGATGCTGCTGGTGGCCGGATCGCTCGGCGCGCAAATGCCGAAGGGCATCTATGCGTGGTGGAGCAGGCCGGAAATTCGCAGAGATCTCAGGCTCACGCCGCAGCAGCAGCGGCAGATTCAAGCGACCGTGAAGGAGTTCCGGCCGCACCTGATCGATATTCGCGCCGATGTGCAAAAAGCCGAAATTGATTTGCAGACCCAGTTCGATCAGGATCCGGTAGATGCGGGCAAAGCGAACCTGGCTATCGATCGTCTGATCGCCGCGCGTAGCGACCTGACGCGCACGCTTTCCGAGCTGAGCCTCAAGCTGAGGATGGTTCTTACCGAGCAGCAATGGCAGGAACTGCAGCGGCGGCGGCCGCAACCGGCGGGTACTACGAACGAGTTGCCGCAGAAATAGGCACGGTCTACTTAAGCCCGGCGAGCTGATCGATTTTCGCCGCGAGCACGAAATCGCTTTCGGTCAAACCGCGGATTTTGTGGGTGTAGATCTCGACGTCCACCCTGCCCCATTTCAGGCACAGGTCGGGATGATGGCCTTCTTCTTCCGCCAGGGAGCCGATGCGGTTCACGAAATCCAAGCCGGTCTTGAAATCGGGAAACACGAAGCCCTTCGCGAGGTGGTGCTCTTCGATAATTTTCCAGTCGGGGAGCTGTTCGGCGTAGGGGATCAATTGCTCGCCTTTGAGCGGCGGGACGCCTCCGCGGCAAGGGATGCAGTGTTGATCGGCTAGTTTCGTCATGGCAGTTCAATTCCGTTGCCATTGTACACTGGCACTTACTGGCTTCTTCCTTGGATACTTCCACTCCGCTTCAATATGTGAAAGGCATAGGGCCTGCGCGGGCGCAAATGCTCGAAACCAAGGGACTCTTAACGGTGGAGGATCTGCTGGCGTATGCTCCCTTTCGCTACGAAGATCGAAGCAACGTGAAGAGCATCGCGCAGCTTGCCCCGGGCGAAATGGCGACGGTAATTGCCGAGGTGCAGTCCGCGCACCTATCGGGCTTCCGGCGGCGCAATTTAGGGATGTTCGAGGCGATTTTCAAGGATTCCTCGGGCGAACGGCTGCTCGGCAAATGGTTCCACGGCGGGTATCTGGCGGATCGGTTTTTGCCCGGACTGCGCGTGGCGCTGTACGGCAAAGTCGAGCTCGACAACTACACCGGCGACCTGCTGCTCATGCACCCGGAGTTCGAAGTTCTGGACGATTCGGAGGGCGATGCCGCGCTGCACACGGGGCGCGTCGTGCCGATCTATGAAGCGGCGGGTAAGATCACAACGCGGGCGTTCCGGCTGCTGCTCTATCGCATTCTGGAATCGGTGGAGCCGCTGGAAGACCACTTGCCCCAGGCTCTACGCGAATCGTTGAAACTGCCGGACCGCTGGACGGCGATCCGCGAGTTGCATTTCCCGCCGCAGGGCTCGGACCTGCGACTGCTGAACGCGTTCCGCACTCCGGCGCAATGGAGATTGATCTTCGAAGAATTTTTCTGGCTGGAGTGCGGCCTCGCGCTGAAGCGGGCCAAGGCGCGTTTGCAGCCGGGGATTTCGTTCGAGCTGAACGACCGGGTGCGCGAAAAGATCAAGGCCATGCTGCCGTTCAAGCCAACCGGGGCGCAAAAGCGCGTGCTCAAGGAGATTGCCGCGGATATGCAGGCGCCGCATCCCATGAGCCGCCTGCTGCAGGGGGATGTGGGCAGCGGCAAAACGCTGGTGGCGGCCGAGGCGGCGGTGATCGCGATCGAAAATGGCTATCAAGCGGCCGTGCTCGCGCCCACCGAGATTCTGGCCGGCCAGCATCATTTCTATTTCAAGAATCTTTTTCAGAAGACCGGCTACGTGACGGCGCTGCTGACCGGGTCTGCGACGCAGCGCGAGAAGACGCAGCTTAAGCGGTTGATGTCGGAGGGTCTGATACAGATCGGCATCGGCACGCACGCGTTGCTCGAAGAAGATGTGGAGTGGAAGAAACTGGGGCTGGCGATTATCGACGAACAGCACCGGTTTGGTGTGATGCAGAGGCTGCGGTTGGCATCCAAGGGCCAAAATCCGGACGTTCTGGTCATGACGGCGACGCCTATCCCGCGCACGCTGGCGCTCACGATTTACGGGGATCTGGACGTTTCGGTGATCGACGAGATGCCGCCCGGCCGCAAGCCCATTGCGACTAAGCATGTCACCGAAGATCGCATCGAAGGGGTTTACAGTTTTCTCAAAAAGCAGATTGACGCGGGGCGGCAGGCGTACGTCGTGTATCCGGTGATCGAGGAATCGGAAGATCTGAAGGCCGCGCAAAAGATGCACCAGCATCTTTCCGAGCGCGTGTTTCCGGAGGTGCGCGTGGGGTTGCTGCATGGCCGGTTGAAGACGGAAGAGCGGGAGAGAGTGATGGACGAGTTTCGGCGCGGTGAGGTAAAGATTCTGGTCTCGACCACAGTCATCGAAGTCGGCGTGGACGTTCCGAACGCGACGGTGATGGTGATCGAGCAGGCCGAGCGCTTTGGGCTGGCGCAGCTGCACCAATTGCGGGGACGCGTGGGGCGGGGAGGCGAGCAAAGCTACTGCATCCTGGTTACGGCGAAAATGAGCGACGCCGCGCGCGAACGCATCCGCACCATGGTGGATTCGACCGATGGCTTCTACATCGCGGAAATGGATCTAAAGCTGCGCGGGCCGGGGGAATTCTTCGGCACGCGGCAATCCGGATTGCCCACGCTGCGCATCGGAAACATCATTCGCGACCAGGATGTTTTGGAAGTGGCGCGCAGCGAGTCGCAGGCCTTCATCGCGAATCCGCCGTCGCCTGAAGAGCTGCGGCACGCGGTGAATTTTATCCGTGAGCACTGGCAGCGACGCTACGGGCTGGTGCAGGTGGGCTGATGCGCGTAATCGCGGGAGAATTTCGCAGCCGAAGGTTGAAGTCGATTCCGGGCCTGGAGACGCGGCCGACACCGGACCGGCTGCGCGAGACGCTGTTTGATGTGCTGGCGCCGCGGATCCAGGCCGCGATTTTCCTGGATGCTTACGCTGGCACCGGCGCGGTGGGGATTGAAGCGCTCAGTCGGGGGGCCCGGCGCTGCGTGTTTGTCGAAAAGAATCGCGGGGCAGCGGCGGTGATTCACGAGAATCTGGCCGCACTGGGGCTGGAGAATCGAGCGCAGGTGTTTACCAGCAAGGCCGCGCCGGTGCTGGAGCGGGTGAAGGCCGATATCGTGTTCCTGGATCCGCCGTATGAGTTGGACAAAGAATATGAAGGCGCGTTAGCGCTGTTGGGAGCGGTGTCATCCGGGAGCACGCTGGTTATAGCGCAGCATGCCACGCGCCGCGCGCTGCCCGAACAAGCCGGAGCGCTGCGACGCTATCGAGTCTTGAAGCAAGGAAACAATTCGCTGAGCTTCTATTCGATTTCGGCCTAGGGCGCTCGTTCCGAGCTATTGATCGAGCCTCTTCAGATAAGCCCGGGCCTCCTCCAAAACTGGGTTTCCGGCCTGATAGGTCCGCGCCCAGATTCGGACTGCTTCGTTTGCCGCCAAACGCGCTTCCGCCATTCGCCGCTGCGCTTCGAGTGCGGACGCAAGCCAGCGCTGCGCTTCGGCAAAGTACACATGGTCGGGCTGCAGAGCATGTTGATACACCTCCAAGGCTTTTCGAAAGCGATGCTCGGCGCTCCCATTATCGCCACGCTTCAGGGCGCACACTCCCGACACAACGTCGAAATACCCTTGAAGATAGACGGGCCCCGGCGCAAGTCCATCCATGGTCGGCTTGAGTTGCAGTAAACCCTGTTCGGCTTCTTGCACCTTCCCTTCGCGCGCCAAAGTCATGTAGAGATTCAGGGGAATGGCCAGCGCGCGCGCCTCGTTTCCCATCGGAGTGGAATTGGCGATGGCCTGAGCCTTTCGGAGTTCGCTTTCGGCGGCGGCCAAGTCTCCCATGTAGAGGTGACAGACGCCGATATTCTTTCGCAGCATGGCGCCTTCGCCGGCCTTGTCCTCGGCAGCGTTCCACTCAGCCAGCACGGCTTGATACTCCTTGGCAGCGTCGGCGAACTCTCCACGCAGCAACCGGGAAGACGCGCGATTGCCACGCACCACCAGAACTCCTTCTCGATCCCCGGCCGCCGACGGATGAGGAATTGCAGCCAGCGCTTCCTGGTAGACACTATCCGACTCGGTACGGTTGGCAGAGATCAGGTACCCCAGGTGTCCGGCAGCCTGAGCCAGCAGGCGATTGGGTGTTTCTGACAGCTTCTTCGCCTGTTTCACCGCTTCGCGGCAGTAAGCTTCCGCTTCGCGGTATTTCGTTTGGCGGAACGGAATATCGCAGCGGGCTGCCGCGAGTTCTGCTTCGACTCGGGGGGCTTGACCGGCCACGCGGGGCAAAATCGTGGCGGCCCGGTCGGCTTCCTGCTGGGCTCTGTCGAACATACCCAAACTGGTGAATGTTCTGGCCAAGGTGGTTCTCAGGCTCAATTCCGCCAGCGGGTCGTTCTTCAGTTCCGCGCTCATGCGCTGGCTGGCCAATTCCAAGACATCCAGCAGCTTGGTATCCTTGCCGCGCCCGCCTTGGGCGATATACCAGCTGGGACTGGGCGCTAGAAAAACGCTGTTGGTGAAGTCGGTCATACGCTGGGCCCGAGCAGCCTGCGCTCGCGCCTGGCGGGCCTGATAAATCGCGACCGTAGTGGCCGCCAGCAGCCCGCCGACAAACACAGCCGCGGCTCCGACGGGGAGCCATCGGCGGCGAACGAATTTGCCGGCACGATACAGCGCTGTTTGCGGACGAGCCGAAACCGGATGTCCGTCGAGAAAACCTTCGACATCCGCCGCAAACTGACTCGCCAGCTCGTAGCGCCGGGCGGGATCGGTGTCCAACGCCTTCAGGACGATGGCGGACAGGTCTCCGGCGAGCGCCCGGCGTAGCTGTTCCTTCGTTACCGAGCGCTGCTCGGCCGCGTGGTCCGTGATGACGGCCGCAAGAGGCTTTGCCTGAACGTCGCTGGTAGCTCGGTTCAATTCGGTCAGAACGGAACCCGGATCGCCAAAGGGCCATGCGCCGGTGAGCAGTTCGTAGAGCACCACTCCCAGGGAGAACACGTCGCTGGCGATCCCGACGCGCTCGCCGCGAAGCTGCTCAGGGCTGGCGTAACGCGGCGTAAGCATGTGCAGCCGCGTGAGGGTGATGTCTCCTTTGGCGGCCAACAGCGAAGCCGTCCCAAAGTCGAGGAGTTTCACAGTGCCTTCTTCGTCGACCAGAATATTGCCGGGCTTCAAATCGCGGTGCACGATCAGGTTGCGGTGAGCGTAGTCGACGGCTCTGGCCACTTGAAGAAAGATTCGCAGACGAAGCGGGACGCTCATTCTGCGTTCGTCGCAGTATCGATCGATGGTCTGGCCTTTTATGTATTCGGTGATCAGATACGGATCGCCGGCCGAGGAAACGCCGCCGTCGATCAAGCGGGTGATGTTGTTGTGGTTCAACGTCGCCAGTAGTTGGCGCTCGGTCTCAAATCGCCGCAGAAACTCGGAGCCGGCCAAATAGGGAGCCATCACCTTGAGAGCGACGGTCTGCTCGAATTGTCCATCGGCGCGATGAGCGCGATATACGGCGCTCATTCCACCGTGGCCGATCAACTGGTCGGCGCGATAAGCGCCAAACTGGGCCTCGGGGATTTCCGGCTCCCGGCACGCTGGGATGCTCGCCGAGCGCTTCATTTCCGCGTGAGCATCCAATAGGGAGATGACCTCGCGCAACAAGCCCTGGTCGCCTCCGCATTGTGCTTCCAGCCAAGGCACGCGCTGGACCCCGGGCGGCAGCAACAGCGCCTGGTGAAACAAGAATTCGATTCGTTCTACCTGGAGCATCAGGGCGCCTCGATAGTGGTAAGTTCCTCTACTGTAACCGACCAATCCAGATTCTTCGAATTGATCAACAGGTAGGACCAATGCGGATCCACACTCACGTAAGCGATGTTGTGGCCGGCGCCTTTCTGGTTGACAGCCGTGACCAGTTCGCGGCCGCTCACGGCGCTGCACACCGCGGCGCGGAATGTTCCTTCCCCGGCGGGTTTTTCGTTGTTGGTTTCCCAGCGAATCCTCACGTCGGAGTAGCCGATATCGAACGAGTCGGTCTGGGCGTCGCCACGACCGGACCAGGATCCCACCGCGCGCCAGACCGTCTGCATTTTGTGCCTGGCGGGATGCCGGCATGCGACGGTGGCCACCGAGGCGGTGAACAACGCCAGCGTGAGTGTTGCAACGCGGCCGAAATGCGAGGCCATGCACTTGATAGGCTACCAGAGACAATCAGTGCGCCTGACGAACTAGCGGGAAATTGTTTCGAGCGCCAGGCTGTTGGTGCGCGGCCCCAGCAGTCCGATGGCGAGCATCACCATCAGCATGCTGGCCGCGATGAAGGCGAACACGCCGCCGACCCCAAACCGATCCAGGAAGAATCCAATGACGAACGAGCTGAAGACCACCGAGAGCCGGCTCCAGGAGTAAACGAAGCCGATGGCAACGGCTCGGATGCGCGTGGGGTAGAGTTCCGCCTGGTAGGCGTGGAGAGAAAACGACATGGTGTTGTTGGCCAGTGTCAGGAGCACGCCGAACAAGATGAGCAGCGGCGCCAGAGTCATGCGGGCGAACAGGAGGCCGGAGAGAGCAACTGCAAAGGCTGACAGGACGATCAGCCACTTTCGTTCAAACTTGTCCGCGATGGAAGCCGCTAGCAGCGGGCCGAAGGGCGCGGCGATGGCGATGAGGAAGGTATATTCGAGGCTGCTGGTGAACGCAATGCCGCGTTGGATGAGCAGAGTGGGGACCCAGTTCGAAAAACCGTAGAAGCCGACGGTCTGAAACAGGTTGAAGATGGTCAGCATTACGGTGCGTCGCAGATAGGGTGCGCGCCAAATCTCGCGAAAGCCGCCTTGGTTGAGCTGTTTTTCCACCGGAGCCGGCGCAGGCAGGCTGGCGCCGATGTCGGCGGCGATTCGGGCTTCGAGCGCGGCCAGCACAGATTCGGCCTGATCTAATCTGCCATGTTGCGCGAGCCAGCGAGGACTTTCGGGAACGCGGCGCCGAATCCACCACACGAAGATGGCGCTCAAGGCGCCGATCAGCACCACCCAGCGCCAGCCATCGAGCGAGAGCGGAGATAGCGGGACCAGCCGCCAGGCCAGCAATGCGACAAACGGGACGGCGCAGAATTGGATGGTCTGGTTGAAGGCGAAAGCCCGGCCGCGCACGGCGCGCGGCACCAACTCGGAAACATAGGTGTCGATGGTGACCAATTCGACTCCCACGCCGATGCCGGCGATGAAGCGCCACAGGTTCAGGCCGAAGACGTGATTTTGAAACGCCATGATCACCGTGGCGGCGCTGTACCACAGGAGCGAGTAAGTGAAGATGGTTCTCCGTCCGAAGCGATCGGCTACAAAGCCGAACAACGCGGTTCCGGTGAACAGTCCTAAGAACATGGCCGCGGCAAAGCTTGCGATGCCGGTGGTTCCGAACAGTCCAGCCGTGGTGGGGGTCAGGATATGACTGCGCACCAGACCGGGCGCGATATAGCCGGTAAAGAACAGATCGTAGTATTCGAAGAAGCCGCCCAGCGATAGGAGCGCGACCAGCGTCCAAATGGAGCGCGTGGCGGGCAGACGGTCCAGGCGCGCGGCGATTTGGCCGGCGTCGATCGCAGACGTGACTGTCTTGATCCCCGGTCCAGGATCCTGCATGTGGAGGATGATAGTAGCGCAATGGCGGGCGGCGGCGCATTCAGTGCTACGCTCGAATCGGGAATCTCGCGGGAAATCCACGGAAACGGTTATCTGGAGAGGAGCGTCAAGATCTTTGATGAGATTGTATCTGGTGACGATTGGCATAGCGCTCTGCGCCTCGGCTCGCGCGCAAACCGCGCCGGTTTTCGACAACAGTGGAAATGGCAGCTTGAATGGCGCTTATTTCTTGCGCCAGGTTCTGACCGTAGTTGATCCCAGCAGCGGAGCGATCACGCGTGCGGTGGCCATCACCGGAACCATGACCTTCGATGGGAAGGGCGGCTACAATTTCACGGGGCAGAAGGTCGATTCAACCGCGGGCGGGTCCGCTTCGGCGTATTCAGTATCGAACGGGACCTATGCGGCTGCCGCGAACGGCCTGTTGCAAATACAAAACCCGTTCGATGCTTCCGATATAGACTACGGCGGCATCGGGGGTGTCGGCCCGTCGGCGATTGTCGCGAGTGCGACTGAAGGCAGCTATCTGGATGTTTTGGTGGCGATCCCCATTTCCTCCAGCGCGTCCAATGCGAGCGTGCAAGGATCGTTTCAGACTGGATTCATTGATTTTTTGCAAGGCAACGCGTCTCAAGTCCGGGACGGCTATTACACTCTGACAGCGGATGGCAGCGGCAATTTTGGAAACGTATCGATCAACGGCGCGATGGCTAATCAGGGGAGCACGCTGGTTAACCAGATGCTCTCCGGGGTCACTTACTCGCTGAGTAATGGGGCCGGGACCATTACGTTTCCAACGTCGGCCACCCCACTTACCGCGCTGGTTAGCGGCTCGAAGGCTTTCTATGTATCCACCGACGGGAACATTTTGCTGGGCGGCAACACCAACGGCTTCGACTTGATGGTAGGCATGAAAAGCCTGGCGGGGCCTGCATCCAACAGCATGTTCCAGGGCACGTATTACAACGGTGCATTGGAGAACGATACTACCGGCGGCGGTAATTTCATCGACTCTTTTTATGGATCGACGCTGGCTCTGGGTGAAGGCGATCACATCAGTCATTACCGTTTGCGGAACGATAATGAGAACGCGTTCGACTTCACCGAGGACGGTTACACCAATCTTGCCGCCGATGGAACTTACAACAACGGAGAATTCGAGACGATACTTGGCGCGGGTGGGCAAGCTGCCGTGCAAATTGGTATCAGCACTTACTACACTCTGACCGTTTACTTTGAAGCGCAGCAATACACCGGAAGCGCCCCGTTCATCAATCCAGTAAAAATCTGGAACGCCGCGAGCTATGCGCCAATTACTAACTCGGTGGCGCCAGGTGAATATGTATCTATTTTCGGAACTGGGCTGGCTTCGACTCCGGTTACTGCTCAAAGCTATCCGCTTTTAACAACTCTGGGGAACGTCCAGGTCATGGTCAACGGGGTGGCAGCGCCACTCGATTACGTAAGCCCTACGCAGATTAACCTGGTGGTTCCTTATGAAACGCCGGCGTATAGCTTTGCAACTTTCCAAGTGATCAACAACAAGATTCCGTCCAATCAGGTTACGGTTTACACCAGCGGCAGCTCGCCCGGCGTATTTTCGACGACCTCGAACGGCATAGGGCCGGCTGCCGTGACACACGCCGATGGTTCCCTGGTGACTCAGAGCAGCCCGGCGGTGGGCGGCGAGACAGTGGTGCTGTATGTTACTGGCTTAGGCAAAGTCAACCCTCCGGTAGCGGACGGTGTGGCGGCTCCGGCGCCTCCTCCTCTGAGTTACACGGTGGAAAACATCAACGTCGACATTCAAGACACGGACGGGAATATTTACCCAGCAGCTACGCCGGCGTTTGCGGGACTTACACCTGGGTTTGCAGGCTTGTATCAGATCAACTTCGTGGTGCCGACTGGAGTTCCGAGCGGTCTTCAGTGGGTCAACGTAGACACACAGGACGGCTACACGTCGGAAGCCAGGATTTATATGAAATAGGCGGGCCTACCTGAAATACTTCTCGTACCAACGCATGGAGCGATCGGTCCAATCGACGACGTGCTTGGGCTCGGCGAGACCGTGGCCTTCGCGGGGGTAGCGCAGCATCACGGCATCGACGCCGACGTCGCGAAGCGCAATGTAGTATTGTTCGTCCTCGGCGATCGGTACATCGTTATCGTTCTCGCCGTGAACCAGCATCACTGGGGTATGGACGTTGGCGACATGTTTCAAGGCCGAGCGCTCCCACAGCACGTCCATCAAGTTGCCCTGATGCGGGAAGGCGCCCCATTCCATCTGCTCGTATTGGTTGTAGTAGGTCATGTAGTTGTAGCTGATGAGATTCACGATGCCCGCGGTGGGAATCGCGGCTTTGAACATGTTGGATTGCGTGATGATCCACTCGCTCAATTGTCCGCCGTAGCTGGTGCCTTCGATGCCCAGGCGGTCGCGATCGATCCACAGATTGCGGCGCAGCGCCGCGCTCACGGCGTAGAGGACATCCTGTGCTTCGTTGCCGTTCTGATCGCCAAAAATGGCGTCGGTGAATTTCTGCCCATAGCCGGTGGACCCGCGATAATTCACCATTAGCGTGGCCCAGCCGTGCGAGGAGTAGACTTGGTTGCGGAAATTGAAGGCGGGGCCTTGCTGTCCGTGCGGACCGCCGTGAATGTTCACGATCAGCGGATATTTGCGATCGGCGCGAAAGCCGGCGGGATAGGTAAGGAAGGCTTCGACGGTCCACTGGTTGTCGCCGCTGATGAAGGTGAACGATTCCACCGGCTCCACGGTCTTGCCGGACAGAGCTGGACGGTTCAAATCGGTCAGCTGCTCTGCTGCGCCGTCGCCGGTTTTCAGAAACAACTCCGCTTGATCGCTGGGAGAAGTGAAGCCGTAGGCGATCTGATCGCCGTGAACAGACCAGTTCCCCGCGGTGCCGCGCTCATTCACCACCGCGACCGGCGCGCCGCCGGATACCGGCATCCGATACAAGTGCACATTGCCGCGTTCCTGAACCGTAAACAAGACTGACCGGCCGTCGTCGGCCCAGGCCACTTCGCCCTGCCGATTGTCGACTGCACCCGCCAGTTCGCGCCGATTCTTGCCATCCGCGTCGATCAGCCAGATGTGCGTGTCCTCCATAGTGGTCTCGAGATCCGTTAGCCCGCGCTTGGTGGCTTCATAGGCGATCGTTTTGCCGTCGGGCGACCAGCGTGGGCGATATTCGGCGTTTTCAGTTGCGGTCAGCCGCGTCATTTCTCCGGTGACGGCGTCGAGAGTCAACAAATCGTAGTTGAAGAACTGGTCTTCGTTTGGTTCGCGATTGGAGACGAAGGCGATTTGTTTGCCGTCGGGCGACCAGTCGACGGAATGCTCGTAGTGCGTGCCGCTGGTCATCTGCTTGGAGGCGCCCGATGCGACGTCAACGATGAAAATGTGCAGCCGCTTGTTGTCGTTGAAATGAGAATTTCCTTCGCTGGCCGTTGGTTTGTAGAGATAACGTGTGATGACGATGGGATCGCCGGTGGCGTCCGCGGTTTCAGGACCGGGTTGCGCCGACACGTAGGCGATCTTGCTGCTGTCTGGCGCCCACGCGATGTTCTTGCCAGTGGTGGGCAGCGGCGCGTTGGTGCCATCCAGAGGCCCGAGGTATTTCTTGCCGCTTCCATCCGGGCGTGCAACGATCAGTCCGGCTTTGTCTCCCAAGCGGCCGGAGTAGGCAATCCATTTCCCGTCCGGCGACCATTCCGGATCGCTCGAAGGCTCATCGGCCGCGCTGAGGCTGATGGATTTTCGATCGGCTAGCGTCATGATCCAGAGCTGCGCCACCGGCCGCAGCGGCCCATCGTTGCGGATGATGGTGTAGGCGATGCGCGAGCCGTCCGGCGAGAACGCAACCGCTCCCACCGAGCGCAGCTTCAATAGGTCGGAGGATTGAAAGCCCGACGGGAAGGCAGCGGCAGTCGAGAGGGCCAGCAGGAGGAGCCGTGTGTACATGGGAGCAACATAGCAGATGTTGCACCCGATCGCGCTACGCCGCTGCGATTGCGCTTTTTCGCGGCTCAAAACAGATGGGCAAGCTGGCCGGGCCGTGGATGTGCAAAGCTGGGCGCGGCTGCCACGGCTCGCTGCCCTTTAGCCGGACGGTGCCGATGCGGTCCAATAACTCGGCCAGTCCAATTCTTGCCTCTAAACGCGAAAGCGGCGCGCCTAAGCAGAAATGAATGCCATGGCCAAACGCGAGATGCGGATTCGGCTCTCGAGCGACATTAAAACGGCCGGCCTCTGGAAATTGCCGCGGGTCTCGATTGGCAGAGCCAATCATGGGCAACACCAGCTTCCCGGCGGGTATGACGTGCCCATGCAATTCGACCTCGCGCTGAGTGACGCGGAACATCCACTGCACCGGCGATCGATAGCGCAGGACTTCTTCGATCGCGGATACAAGCAGCGCGGGCGAAGATCGAAGCTTATCCATCTCATCGGGATTCTCGATCAGGCAGAGGATGGCGTTGTTGAGCAGGTTGGTGGTGGTCTCGGTGCCGGCCACCAGAAGAAGCTGAAAGAAACCGAGCATTTCCTCGTCGGTCAGGCGCTCGCCGTCTAACTCGGCTTGGGCCAGCATCGTTAGCAAGTCGGAGCCGGGGGTTGCGCTCCGCTCGCTCAGAACATCCTTCAAATATGCGCTCATTTCAGCGGTTACAGTCCTGAATCCTTCGCTCACGGCCTGCACGGCGTCCGCGGAACCACCGATGGTGTAGCTGAGCTTCAGAATCAAGTCGCCCCAGACATGAAAGCGCGGCCAATCCCGAGACGCGATGCCCAGCATTTCGGCGATCACCATCATCGGAAGCGGGATCGAAAAATCAGCCGCCAGGTCCATCTCTCCGCGTTCGAGCACCGGATCCAGCAGCTCCCGCGACAACTCTCGGATGCGCGGCTCGAGGCCTGCAATCAGGCCCGGAGTGAAGGCTTTTGAGACCAGGCGCCGCAATTTCGTGTGGCGCGGCGTGTCGGAGAAAATCAGCCATTTCGAGATCAGCGGAGCGGGGGTAACGCTGGAACTGAAGACCTCGTGATCGGTGAGCACGCGCTTGACGCCTGCATAGTCGAAGACCATCCAGGTACCCGAGCGGGGATCGTGGACGACAGGAGACCTGCTGCGAATTTCGTCGTACGCAGGAAAAGGATTTCGCCGCGTGTCGTTGGAGAAGAAGTCGAGCATCAGTGCAAGCCTCCTCGAGCGGGCCTTCAGACACGAAGCCCCGTTCAAGCCTGCTTGTAGACGCGATGCGGGCGGTTCCGTTTCCCTGGAATTTAGTTGCCCGAGCCAGTGGCTGCGGCCGGACGCACGGTCGGGTACTTGATGCCGAGCTGATCCAGGTAGTTATCGTACTTCGATGGATCGTAGTAGAACGCCTTCATTTTGTCCCGGTATTGTTCCATGGTTTTCTGGTTGAGCCAGGTGGCCGGTTTGTCGTCGGGCCGCAAGAAGGTAGTGTAATGCATGTCCTTGTTCTGCACGTTGTTGAAATAATCGTGCGCCTGCTGGACTAATTCCGGATGCAGCAGGATATCGATCATGGTCATGGCCTGGACCTTGGCGCCGGCGATGACACCCTTGTGCGCGATGGGTGTGGCCATCGAGATGGCATCGGCCCAGTTGTGGCCCGGGCCGCCGGGAATGTTCGACGGATAGCTCAGGCGCACCGTTGGCACCGCCCAGGAAACGTCGCCGATGTCATCGGAACCGCCGCCTGTCGGTCCCACGCCGAAGCCTTCATCACCTCCGCCGGTGCTTTCCGCGCGTGGCGCGCGCAACTCGGGAATCTTGCTAGCAAGGCCGGTCACCGGGACCTTCAGCTCGCGCTGCAACGCCTTGGCCAGCGTCTGATCGTCGTCGGACCACGTCGGCAGCCCGACTTTCTTGATGTTCTCGTACATATCTTCCGCAATCGGCTTGTTCCCATATGGCGACCATGCGCTGCCAAGCAGCCGGGACGTATACGTCGTATCGGTCATCAGTCCCGCGGCCGTCGCCATGTTGTCGGCGATGTGCCACA
>DATJWJ010000068.1:0-29323 GCA_035501355.1 Bryobacteraceae bacterium
GGCGCAGCTCATGGCGGGCCTGGCGCAAATCGAGACACCGTTCGCAAAATGGATCCGCTTCCTCTATTGCTATCCGAACCGGATCACGCAAAAACTGCTGGACACCATTGCCGAGCATGCGGCGCTGGTGAAGTACATCGACATGCCGCTCCAACACTCGAGCGCCGCCGTGCTCAAACGCATGAAGCGCGGCTCCCACGGCGAATTTTTTCTGAAGCTGCTGGAACGCATTCGCGCCACCATTCCCGGCGTCGCCATCCGCACCAGCATGATTGTAGGGTTTCCGGGCGAGTCGGAATCCGACTTCGAGTCGCTCTGCGATTTCGTCAAGGCAGCCCAGTTCGACCGCCTGGGCGTTTTCTCCTATTCCGACGAAGACACCAGCGCCAGCTTCCACCTGGATCAAAAAGTGGACGCGCGCACCATTTACAACCGCAAGCGCAAGCTGATGGCCGTGCAGCGCCGCATCGCGCAGGCACGCAACCGCGCTCTCATCGGCCAGGAGGTTGACGTGCTGGTGGACGGGCCGTCGCCAGAAACCGATCTGCTTTGGCAGGCGCGAATGTCCACGCAAGCGCCCGAAATCGACGGCGTTTGCTACATCAGCGACTTTGAGGGTGCACCACCGCAGACCGGTCAGGTTCGCCGCATGCGCATTACAGAGGCGCACGATTATGATCTGGTGGGCCGCCTCGCGGATTCGCCGGAATCCTCGGCTCCGCTGCGGAGGGGAGCGTTTCCAATCCTCGCTTCGACCCGATGAAGTGCCCGATCTGCAAGAAAGACGTCGCCGAGGAAAGCCAATTCTTCCCCTTCTGCAGCGAGCGCTGCAAGATCATCGATCTCGGCAACTGGGCTAGCGAAAAATACGTCATCTCAACGCCGATCCAGCCCACCGATTCGGAAGAAGAAGACAACGGCCGCGCCGATGAAGGCTAGCCCTCCCGCGCGCCGGCGTTGGGATTTGCCGTGGCTGGTGGCCACCTGGTTCGGTTGCGGCTTGTCGCCCGTGGCGCCCGGCACCGCGGGTTCACTCGGAGCGCTCGCCATCGCCATTGCATTGCACTACGTCTACGGATCGGGCCAGCTCACTTTCTTGCTGCTCGCCGCGATCCTGCTATTTCCCGGCATCTGGGCCGCGGACGTGATCGCCAAGCGCGAAGGCGTGGAAGATCCAGGGCTGGTGGTGGTCGACGAAGTGATCGGCCAATGGATCACGCTGGCCGCAGTGCCGGCGTTCAACTGGAAAAGCTGGCTGCTCGCTTTTGCCCTGTTCCGCATCTTGGACATCTGGAAGCCTCCGCCCGCGCGCCAGTTCGAGCGGCTGCCCGGAGGTTGGGGCATCGTGGCCGACGACGTGATGTCGGGCCTTTACGGCGCGCTTGCTATATTCTTATTAGGCCACTTGCGACTCATTTAACATGGCTTCCAAGAAAGATACGAACGGACGCCCTCAAATCACCAACGTCACTCCCGAGGCTGCGATCCCCGGGGGCGAGCTTCAAATTCGCGGCGCAGGTCTGGCGCGCGCCGAGCGTCCGCACGTCCGCATCGGTGATGTCGAAGCGCCGATTGTGATCGGCTCGGACTCTTACGTCATCGTGCGCGTGCCCGAAGGCGCGTCAGCGGGCGAGCTGATCGTCGAAGCCGGCAAGCAATCCAGCCGCGTGTGGAATTGCGGCATCGGCATCCAGGTGGCGGAGAATCTTTATCCGGTTGGCAATCCCGCTGTCGATCGCGCCGGCAATATCTACGTGACGTTCAGCGGCTCGCGCGGCCAGAAGACGCCGGTTTCGGTTTACAAGATCGATCTGAATTACAACACCAAGCCTTTCGTCACCGATGTGATGAACGCCACCGGCCTGGCGTTCGATAAGAGCGGCACGCTGTACATTTCGAGCCGCCACGATGGCATCGTCTATCAAGTGACGCCGGGTGGAAACGCCTCCGTGTACGTGGAAGGCATGGGCATCGCAACGGGGCTCGCCTTCGACGCGGAAGAGAACCTGTACGTGGGCGACCGCAGCGGCACCCTTTTCAAAATCAGCCGGTCGCGCCAGATTTACGTCTTCGCCACGCTGGAGCCTTCTATCGCCGCGTATCACCTGGCGTTCGGCAACGACGGTTACTTGTACGTCACCGGCCCCACAACATCCAGCTTCGATTCTGTTTTTCGCGTTTCTTCGCACGGTGAAGTGGAGACCTATTATCGCGGCTTGGGCCGTCCGCAAGGTGTGGCGTTCGACGCCGAGGGGCGTCTGTACGTTGCGGGTTCGCTGGGGGGACGCCGTGGCGTGGTGCGCTTCGATCAAAAAGCCCAGCCAGAGCTATTTCTTTCCGGACCGGCCATTGTGGGCCTGGCGTTCACGCCATCGCGCGCCCTGCTTGTCACCACTAACAACGCGCTCTTCCGCATCGATGCCGGCATCGCCGGCCGTCCTCTGCCCTGATGCCGGATGCCGAAATCATCGCCATCGGCTCAGAACTGCTGACGCCGCAGCGGCTGGACACGAATTCACTTTATCTGACCGACCAGCTCAACGCGCTGGGCGTGGAAGTTGTGCGCAAGACAGTGGTCGGCGACGAGCGCGAGCGTCTGATCGATTCCATTCTCGGAGCCGTCGCGCGGTCGCAGATCATCGTCCTAACCGGCGGCCTCGGGCCCACCGAAGACGACCTAACGCGTGACGCCGTGGCTTCCGCGCTCGGACGCACGCTCGAATTCAGCCAACCCATCTGCGATCAAATTGAAGAACGCTTCCGGCGCTTTGGCCGAAAAATGGTGGAGATCAATCGCCGCCAGGCTTACCTGGTGAGTGGCGCCGAGGCGCTTAGCAACGATCGCGGCACTGCGCCCGGCCAATGGATCGAGCACAACAGCGTCGCGCTGATGCTGCTGCCCGGGCCGCCCTACGAACTGAAGTCCATGTTCGAGCGCGAATGTTTGCCCCGGCTTGAAAGATTGCTTCCGGCTCAGGCCATTCGTACGCGTCAGTTGCGCTGCGTCGGCATTCCGGAATCGGATTTGGATCAACTGATCTCGCCGGTCTATAAGAGCTACCCGACGCTCGCCACCACGATTCTCGCGGTCTCGGGCGAGATTCACGTCCACCTGCGCGCCCGTTCGCCGCGCGCTGAAGAAGCCGAGGCCGTGGTCGAGGAGGCCTTCCAAAGGATCGATGCGCTGCTAGGCGATCGGGTCTACTCGCGCAACGGGGATTCGCTCGAAAAAGTAGTCGGCGATCTGCTGCGCGCGCGTCACGCTAGTCTGAGCGTCGCCGAAAGTATGACCGGTGGCCTGCTGGGCGGCCGGATTACCGCCGTGCCTTCCGCATCCGACTACTATCTGGGCGGATTCCTGACCTACTCGAATGAAATGAAAACCAGGCTGCTCGGTGTGCCTGCTGAAATGCTCGAACAAAACGGGGCCGTCAGCGAACCGGTCGCCAAGGCGATGGCCGAGGGCGCGAAGTCGAGAACCGGATCCGACTACGCGCTGGCCATCACGGGATACGCCGGACCCGATGGCGCCAATGTCGGATTGGTTTTCGTCGCACTCGCGTCACCCGAAACCACGGAAGTTCGCCGCGTCCAGCTTCCCGGCGATCGCGAGCGCATCCGAATTTTCTGCACCAACACGGCGCTGGACGTTTTGCGGCGCAAACTCAGCAGCCAGGCTTCGTCGGCGACGTAACATCGAACTAACATCTGGCTCACGGTAAGGAGGAGCCGCTCGGCCGCCTTTGTCATCAAAACAGCCGGAGAGCGGAAAGGAGGCAATTTATGTTGAAGAAATTTAGATTGCCAATATTGGCTCTCGCAGCAGCGCTTGCCTTCATAACGCCGACGTCGATGTTCGCCCGAAGTCACCATCGTGTATGGCGTGAACATCATCACTTCGGTGTTTATGTGGGCCCAGGCTATGGATATGGTTATTACAGCCCTTATTATGGGCCGTATGGCTACTATGATGCCTGGGGCTATTGGCACCCTTATTAACAATTGGGGTGCTACGTAGTTGAGCATGAGTTGAAGGCTGGTGGCCGGGCGCAAATGCGACAATAAGAGCATCGATGCCATTTCAGGTACTCGAGGCTCAGTCGACTAGTATCCTCTCCCCGACCACCGGCTTCATCGCTCAAGCTGGATTCACGCACTCCTTGACTCCCGCACGCAATTGCACTTTCGGATGCACATATTGCTATGTACCCACGATGCGAATTTACGGTGGGCTCAAGCCGGAGGATTGGCGGCGCTGGGGCCAGTTCACAACCATAAAAACGAACGCACCCGATTTGTTGCGCCGGCAACTGCGGGGGGATGAAACCATTTATTGTTCGCCGCTGGTGGATCCTTATCAGCCTGCCGAAGAAACTGTTCAGCTCATGCCGCGCTTGCTGGACGCGCTCCTCACCCGGCCGCCGCGCGTGTTCGTTATTCAAACGCGGGGCCCCCTTATTCTTCGCGACCTGGGGCAGTTGGTGAAGCTGGCGGCGCGCACTTCGTTGCGCGTGAGCGTTTCCATCACAACCAATCGCGAAGACGTTCGGCGGCTCTACGAACCGCATTGTCCAGGCATCGATGCGCGCCTGGACGCGATTCGCCGTTTACGCGCCGCCGGGATCTCGACGTTTGCGACGCTTGCGCCCATCCTGCCGTGCGATCCCGATGAACTGGCCGCTCTTGCGCTGGAGGCGACCGATCAAAACATAATCGGCGATCCGCTGCATGTCCGCGCCGTGAAGCCGCATGGCGCCACAACGCGTGAAGCGGCCGTTGCACTGAGCCGGCGAAAGGAATTCTCAGCCTGGCTGGATCCCGATTTTCAGGCCGCTGTGACGGCGCGCATTCACACCGCGGTGAAGAACGCAGGGCGCAATTTTGCAACTGGACCGGAGGGCTTCCGATGGCTGGCACAGTAACGGGTCACGCGGTGTTGGACAAGCTCGGAATTCTCGCGGACAATTCCGGCGCATGCGGCCGGGATTGGCTGCCGTGCGAAGGCGCGTCGAGCATTGCATCCGTGAATCCCGCTGATGGCACGGAGCTGGCGCGCGTGCGACTGGCATCGGTCCGCGAGTATGACACGGTCGTTACGCAGGCTTCTGAAGTCTTCGAACGTTGGCGCATGCTGCCGGCGCCCAAGCGTGGCCAAATCGTCCGCGAGATTGGCGATGAGCTGCGGCGGGCCAAGGACGATCTCGGCGCTCTGGTCACGCTTGAAATGGGCAAAATCCTGGCCGAAGGCAAAGGCGAGGTGCAGGAGATGATCGACATCGCCGACTTCGCCACCGGGCTTTCGCGGCAGCTTTACGGCCTCACCATGCCCAGCGAGCGCCCGCGTCACCGCATGCTGGAACAATGGCATCCGCTCGGACTGGTGGGCGTGATCTCGGCGTTTAATTTTCCGGTCGCCGTGTGGTCCTGGAACGCCTTTATTGCCGCCGTGTGCGGCGACTGCGTGATTTGGAAGCCGTCGCTTAAAACTCCGCTAACCGCGATCGCGGTGCAGAAAATCTGCGACCGAGTGTTGGAGCGTCACGGTTGGCGCGGCATCTTCAGCCTGATTATCGGCGAGGATTCGGCTATCGGCCAGCGCCTGATTGAGGACCGCAGGATTCCGCTAGTGAGCGCCACCGGCTCCTGCCGCATGGGACGAGTCGTGGGCGAGACGGTCGCGCGCCGGCTGGGCCGCACATTGCTGGAACTGGGAGGCAACAACGGCGTTATCGTCATGAATGACGCGAATCTCGATCTGGCCGCGCGCGCCGTTGTGTTCGGCGCAGCCGGGACCGCCGGCCAGCGCTGCACCAGCATCCGCCGCTTGTTCCTGCAGCGCGGAATTGCAGCGGAGTTGACCGCGCGCCTGAAGTCGGCCTACGCGCAGATTCGTATCGGCAACCCGCTGGATGAATCGACGCTGATGGGTCCGCTAATCGATCGCGGTGCGGTGGAAGCCATGCAAGCCGCGCTGGCCCGCATCCGCGCGGAGGGCGGCGAGGTCCTGTATGGTGGCGACGACCTCGGCGGCTGTTTCGTCCGGCCGGCGCTGGTGAAAGCGCGCCCGAGCATGCCGATTCTCAAGGAAGAAATCTTCGCGCCGATTCTCTACCTGATCGAATTCGAAACGCTCGACCAAGCCCTGGCGTGGCACAACGACGTCCCGCAAGGCCTCTCCTCGGCCATGTTCACCACCAACCTCATCTCCGCCCAGATGTTCCTGAGCCCGCTCGGCAGCGATTGCGGAATCGCCAACATCAACATCGGCACCAGCGGCGCCGAAATCGGCGGCGCATTTGGCGGCGAGAAAGACACGGGCGGTGGCCGCGAATCAGGCAGCGACGCCTGGAAGGCCTACATGCGCCGTCAAACCGTGACAGTCAACTGGTCCGACGAGCTGCCGCTGGCGCAAGGCATCGAGTTCCCGATTTGAGTGGGTCTCTGTTATTTGCGAGATTAGGGCAGACGGCGTGTCATGCCGGTGACCTTTGAATGTAACTACAAAAAGAGCTACACTGGTGAAGTACGAATGGGACGAAGCCAAGAACCGAATCAATTGCACGAAGCACGGTCTCGATTTCGCGGACGCTCCGGCCGTTCTCTCCGGACCCTCCGTCACGTTCGCTGACGACCGCTTCGACTATGGCGAGGACCGGTTAGTCACGCTTGGGTTACTCGCCGGGCGGGTTGTGGTGATAGCACATGTCCCACGTGGAGACGCAACCCGGATCATTTCCATGAGAAAGGCAAATCGACGTGAGCAAGAAATCTATAAAAAGCGACTTGGCGCGCTTTAATCGGATGAAAGATTCCCAGATCGACTATTCAGACATTCCTCCACTGGGTGACGAGTTCTTTAAGAAGGCAACGGTAGTGTGGCCGCCAGCCAAGAAACAGCTCACGATACGTCTCGATACCGACGTGCTGGACTGGCTCCGTGCTAACGGGAGAGGCTACCAAACGCGCATTAACCGGATCTTGCGCGCCGCTATGGAGAGCGCTCCGCACGGCCGGCGCTCTAGCGCCAGACCGAGACCGCGGTCGAGGCGAGCTTAGCTGCCGGCCGTTCTGATCTGGTCCAGATGATGTTGCATGTGCCGCAAATAATCGATCGCCAATTCTTCTAGTGTTATGGGATCGTCTTTGCCGATGCGGCAAACCGTCTTGAGCTTCGATTCAGGAATGCCCGCCAGCACATGCGCGAGGAATCGGTTATAACTCGCCCAGAGCTCGACCAAGTCCGCCCACTGAGCCTCCTGATAGCGCTGGACCCGCACGCAGCCGGGCTGATCGTAGTCCGGCCACGTCAGCTCATCCTGGAGCAAGGCCCGAACAAATCTCTGATGATTGTTTGAGGCCGAATCGATCAGATGGCCGAGCACCTGCTTACGAGACCAGCCTCCGGATTGAATAGGATTAGCGGCGGCAGAATCCGAATAGGCTCCTAACTCGGAACGCGCTTCTTCGACAACATCCTTCAAGCGTTGACTCAGTTCAACCATGATTTAATGTGATGCACGCAAACTCGATCCGGTACCATGAATCTGTGATCCGTTCCGCCCTGTTCGCGCTGGCTCTGTCGCTTTGCCTGCGCGCGGAAACTTCTCTTGCCAACAACGGCCAGCCGATGCATATTCCATTCGAGTGCACCGAAGACGACATGCTTGCAACGGGCATCACTTGCTCGGAACAAGATCCATGTCCGGTTTATCTGGAGCTCAGCAGCGTCGAAGCGGTCGGCGACCGGCTTTTCCTGACCGGAAATCTTCACACGCCCACCAACACGCTTTACTCCATCCTTCTCGCGAGCGAGGATGCCGGCCAGAACTGGACCGAACCGCTGGCCCGCATGCGTGCTTCGGGCCTGGATCAAATCCAGTTCGTCGATTTTCAAACCGGCTGGATCTCGGGCGCCAACCTGCAGGGTGCTCCCCGCGATCCATTCCTCCTGCTTACCTCGGACGGCGGCAAGACCTGGCGCCAGCACACTCTGTTCGAAGAAAGCCGCGTAGCTTCTATCGAGCGCTTCTGGTTCGACTCGCGCGAAAATGGGACGCTGCTGGTGGACGCAACGCTCGACAACGGCAAGCATGAACTGTACGAAACCAAAACAGGTGGCGAAAGCTGGGAACTGCGCCAGGCCGGCGAAAGCCCGATTCGTTTTCCCGTGAAAACCGACCGCGGTCCCGCTGCCTGGCGCCTGCATCCCGACGCGGCGACTCATAGCTACGCGGTCGAGAAATCGCAAGGCAGCGGATGGCATCGCGTGGCCAGCTTCCTAGTCAATGTCGGAGCCTGCAAGCAATGAAGCGCGATCCCATAGAGCTGGAACTGTTCCGCCACCTGTTGGTTTCCATCGCCGAGGAAATGGGCGCAGTCCTGCGCAAGACATCCTACTCGGCGAACATCAAGGAGCGCCGCGACTATTCGTGCGCCGTGTATGATGCCGAGGGCGAAACAGTGGCCATGGGGGATCACATGCCGGTGCACCTCGGCGCGATGCCACTCTCGGTACGGCACGCGATGCAGGCGTTCGATCTCGGGCCCGGCGACGTCGCCATATTGAACGACCCCTTCCGTGGCGGCACGCATCTGCCCGACATCACCGCAGTCTCGGCCGTCTTTGTGCCGGGCACGCGCAAGCCGGCCTTCTTCGTCGCCAATCGCGCGCATCACGCCGACGTGGGCGGGATGAGCCCGGGCTCCATGCCGCTGGCTCGCGAAATCTACCAGGAAGGCATCCGCATTCCCCCCATCCTGCTGGCGCGCGGCGGCCGCTTTGATCGCGAGCTGCTCGCGTTGATTCTGGCCAATGTGCGCACGCCGGTCGAGCGCGAAGGCGATTTACTCGCGCAGTGCATGGCCATCCGCCGCGGAGAGCAGCGCCTGCTTGAATTGGTTCGAAAGCGCGGTTTGCCGGCTGTCCGGCGCAACATGACCGCGCTCAAGGACTATAGCGAGCGCATGCTGCGCGCGGCCATTCGCAAGTTGCCGCCCGGCCGCTATCGCTTCGAGGACGTGCTGGATGGAGACGGCATCACCGATCGTCCGGTGAAGATCGCCGTCACGGTCACCATCCACGAAGACCGCGCCACCATCGATTTCACCGGCTCGGATGCCCAGGTCGAGGGCTCGGTAAACGCCAATTATGCCGTTGCGATCTCGGCCACGACTTACGTGTTCCGCTGCCTGGTGCGCGAGGACATCCCCTATACCGCCGGAGTGATGCGCCCGCTTGAAGTGATCGCGCCCGCCCGCTCGGTGGTGAACGCCGAGCCGCCCGCAGCCATGGCCGCTGGAAACGTTGAAACCTCGCAGCGCATCACCGACGTGGTTTTGGGCGCATTGTCCAAGGCCGCGCCGGAGCTCATTCCAGCCGCCAGTTCTGGCACCATGAACAACATCACGTTCGGCGGATGGGATTCCGCCCGGGGCCAAAGCTTCGCCTATTACGAAACGATCGCAGGCGGCATGGGCGCATCGGCGATTTCCGATGGACCCAGCGCGACGCACACGCACATGACGAACAGTTGGAACACGCCGGTGGAGGCGTTCGAGCACCAATATCCGCTGCGAATCCGCGGCTACCGCATTCGTTCCGGCTCGGGCGGCAAAGGCAGGCATCGCGGCGGCGACGGCATCATTCGCGAGTTCGAATTTCTAACGCCGGCCGAGGTGACGATTCTGGCCGACCGTCGCTCGCGCGGACCCTATGGCCTGTTCGGCGGCACTTCCGGCGCGCCTGGAAAGAATCTGCTGGTGCGAAAGAAGAGCACCACGGCGATTCCAGGAAAAGCCCGCTTCGAAGTGCGCGCCGGCGACGTACTCCGCATCGAATCGCCCGGCGGAGGCGGTTACGGCGAGCCCGCCTGACCCGATCACGCCTTGGCCTCCGCGGCCGCTCGAGCGCGTGGCCATGCGCCAGACTTGGCGACAGCTCACCTTTCTGCATTGGCCATACCAGCCCGATGCCGTGCGCCCATTGCTCCCCGCCGGTTTAGAGCTGGACACTTTCGAGAACGCCGCCTGGGTTGGCCTGATTCCGTTTGAGATCCACAACCTCACCGGCCTCCCGCATTTTCCCGAAACAAACGTGCGCACTTATGTCACGGGACCGGACCGCGGCCGCGGCGTCTGGTTCTTCTCACTCGACGCCGCCCGATTGCTCGCCGTGATTGGCGCACGCGCGGGATATGGTCTGCCCTACTACTGGGCCTCGATGCGCGTGGCTTCCGAAAACGGCAACGTCCGTTATCGCAGCCGCCGCAAGTGGCCGCATCGCCCAGGATCGACGGACATTCTTATAGAACCCGGTGCCCCATACTCACCCGATGAACTGGCCGAGCGCGACCATTTCTTCACGGCGCGCTACTGCCTGTACACCCTGCTACGAGGCCGCCTGGGCCGCGCGCAGATCGAGCATCCGCCCTGGCCGCTAGCACGCGCGACCGTTGTCGATCTGAACCAAACCCTAATCGAAGTCGCCGGGTTCCCATCGCCCCAGGGACCGCCGATAGTCCATTTCGCTCGCTCCCTTGACGTGAAAATCGGTTACCCTCGTGTTGTGACGGCGACAAAATCACATCACTAAAACGGGGTGACGATGAGCAAGGTACGAGTTCTGGTTGGCACACACAAAGGTGCATTCATACTGACGTCCGACGGCAAGCGCGAGAAGTGGGATGTCAGCGGGCCGCATTTTGCCGGCTGGGAAATTTATCACGTCAAGGGATCGCCGGTTGATCCAAATCGTCTGTATGCGTCGCAAACCAGCGGCTGGTTTGGTCAAGTGGTCCAGCGCTCCAGCGACGGCGGGCAGACCTGGGAGGCGGTAGGCAACAAGTTCGCTTATGACGGCATCCCCGGCACGCACCAGTGGTACGACGGCACGCCGCATCCCTGGGAGTTCAAGCGCGTCTGGCACTTTGAGCCCTCGCTCACCGACCCCGACACCGTTTACGCGGGCATCGAAGACGCCGCCTTGTTCCGCTCCACCGATGGCGGCCGGAATTGGCAGGAACTTCCCGGACTCCGCGGCCACGGCTCGGGACCGCACTGGCAGCCCGGCGCCGGGGGCATGTGTCTCCACACCATCCTGCTCGACCCGAGCAATTCCGATCGGATCTATATCGCTATCTCGGCCGCCGGAGCGTTTCGATCCGACGACGGCGGCGTGACCTGGCGCCCGATCAATCGCGGCTTGCATTCCGAAATGCTTCCTGACCACACCGCCGAGGTGGGCCACTGCGTGCACCGCATCGCCCTGCATCGCTCGCGCCCCAACGTGCTTTACATGCAGAAGCATTGGGACGTCATGCGCAGCAACGACTCGGGCGACTCGTGGCAGGAGGTCAGCGGAAACCTGCCCACGGATTTCGGCTTCGTGATCGATGTCCACGCGCACGAGCCCGAGACCATCTACGTCGTTCCTATCAAAAGCGATGGCGAGCATTATCCGCCGGATGGCAAACTGCGCGTGTATCGCAGCCGGACCGGCGGAAACGAGTGGGAGCCTCTGACCAAGGGCTTGCCGCAAGAGAACTGCTACGTGAACGTTTTGCGCGATGCGATGGCGGTGGATTCGCTCGATTCCTGCGGTATTTATTTCGGCACTACCGGCGGCCAAGTGTACGCTTCCGCTGATGGCGGAGACAATTGGAATCCGATTGCCAGCAACCTTCCGGCTGTTTTTTCGGTGGAGGTGCAGACGCTGTCATGATCCGAGTAGTGCTCCCGCCGCATTTGCGCACGCTAGCGCGCGTGGGCAGCGAAGTGAAGGTCGACGTGCGCGGTGAGGTGACGCCGCGCTCCATCATCGACGCGCTGGAAGCGACCTATCCCGCGCTGAGCGGCACCATCCGCGACTACGCCACGCAAGAGCGTCGCCCCTTCCTGCGTTTTTTCGCCTGCGCCGAGGACTTGTCGCACGATCCTCCCGACACGCCGCTGCCCGAGGCGGTGGTCTCCGGTGTCGAGCCATTTCTAATCATCGGCGCCATCGCGGGCGGTTAGCAGCAAGTTCGGGCACCGCCCCAGCGCGTTAAGCTAAGGTCATGGCTGGAGCCGCCGCATCGTTTCGCCCGCGCGAGTTGTTGATCCAAACGCCCGATGGAAAAACTCGCGCGCTTCCGCTCGACCGCGAACGCTTTACCGTCGGCCGCTCCAGCGCCAGCGAATTGTGCTATCCCGAGGACGCCGGGCTCTCGCGCCAGCACCTGGCTCTCGAAAAAGTTGGCGAAACCTGGACCGTCCGCGATTTGAACAGCAAGAACGGCACGTTCGTCAATGGCGAGCGTGTCACCGAACCTCGCCCGCTCGGCCCCGAAGACCGCGTCACGGCCGGCCACCTGACCATCGTATTCGCCGAGAATGCCTCGCCGCCCACCAACACGGTGGTCTTCGTGGAAGGCGCTTCCACCACTTCTCCCTCCACCACGGTCGTCGCCAGTTTGGAAGGCGTGCTCAGCCAGGAAAAGGAAATCGAAGGCGGAATGCAGATGCGCGCGCTGATCCGCGTGGGCCGGGAGCTCTCCGGCAACCTGCCGCTGAGCGATCTGTTCAACCTGATTATGAATCTGTCGATCGAAGCCGTCGGCGCGGCGCGAGGCGTGTTGATGACGCTCGAGGGCGACGAGCTGGTGGTGCGCGCAGCCCGCGGCGAAGGGTTCCGCATTTCGAGCGCCGTGCGCGACCGCGTGATCAAGGAGAAAGCTTCGCTCTTGGTCCGCGATGCGCGGCTGGACGAGGCCTTCGCCGGACGAATGAGCATCGTGCAGCAGCAGATTCGCAGCATGCTGGCCGCGCCGCTGCAAACCGACGATCGCGTGATCGGGCTGATCTACCTGGACTCGCCGCATTTCGTGCACGAGTTCTCCAAGGACGATCTGAATCTGCTCACCGTGATGGCTAACGTCGCGGCCATCCGCATCGAACACACCCGCCTGGCCGAAGTGGAGCAGGCCGAGCGCATGCACGCCAAGGAATTGGAGCAAGCCGCCGAGATCCAGCGCAAATTGCTGCCCATCAACGCGCCGTCGGTTCCGGGCGTGGACCTGGCCGGCTACAACGCTCCGTGCCACACCGTGGGCGGCGATTATTTCGACTTCATTAGTTATCCGGATGGCCGCGTCGCGATGCTGGTGGGCGATGTGGCGGGCAAAGGGATGCCGGCCGCTTTGCTTATGTCCAGCCTCCAGGCTCGCGTGCAGGTGCTGTTCGACGATCCCGGCGATCTGGCCGCGCTGGTTACGCGCCTGAATCGCATCATTCATTCCAACTGCCCGGCGAATCGCTTCATCAGTTTCTTCATCGGCGTGCTCGACCCCAAGACCGGGCAACTGAACTATGTCAACGCCGGACACAACCCGCCGCTGCTGGCGCGGCAGAATGGCACGGTGGAAAAACTCGATTGCACCGGCCTGATTCTCGGCATCATGCCTGCGGCGCGCTATGAGCAGCAATCCGTGACGCTTCAGCCGGGCGACGCCGTGGTGTTGTTTAGCGACGGCGTGACCGAAGCCAGCCGCGCCGACGTCGACGAGGAGTTTGGAGAGGATCGCCTCGCGCAAGCCTTGTTCAAGCTGCGCGACCTGCCCGCGAATTCCATCATTGACGCCATTAATCAGCAGGTCCAGGAGTTTACCAGCGGGTCTCCTCCCGCCGATGACATTACGCTGGTGATCGCTAAGCGTCTGGCCATTTGACGCCCGCTGGAAGCTATAAACCGATCTTGCGCTTCAAAAGCCACTTGAAAATATGTGGCCACAACTTGCTCATCTGTTCCGGCGTAAAACCGTGCTTGCCTCCAGCGACAGTGATCAGTTCCGCGTCATCGCCGGCGGCCTTAAGCGCTGTTGTTAGCTGCACGCTCTGCTCGTACGGAACCACAGGATCGGCATCGCCGTGAATCGCGAGAACAGGCGGAAGGCGCTTGCGCACGTACGTCAGTGGCGACATCTGCTTGGCCAACTCCATCCGGTTGGGTTGGGGCGGAATCCAGGCCGCTGTGTAAGCGCGCTGGTTCGGCCCTTCCAATTGATCCGCCACATCGGCGATGCCATAGAAGTCGACTACCGCGGCGATTTTGATAACCGGCCCCAAGCTGGTCGACCCCGGAAGCATGCCGGTCATCAGCGCCAGTTGTCCGCCGGCCGACTCGCCGGTCACGATGATGTGGGCTGGATCCACCCTGTAGCCGAGTGTATGGTCCTGGAACCACTTGGCGGCCTTTAAGACGTCTTGTACCGCGGCTGGAGCCGGGGCCGACTTCGCCAACCGATACTCGACGTTGGCAACCACGAAGTCGCGCCGGACAAAGGGCAGGCACAACCGTTCCAGCATGTCTTCCTTCTGACCTTGAACCCAACCGTCCCCATGAATGACGATTACACCCGGCCGGTTTCGAAGCGCCGGAGCCCTGGGTTGCAGGATATCGAGCACCGTCTCGGGGTTCCGGTCATAGCGGATATTGCCTTCGATCTGGTAGTCCGCGGCACGAGTAAGAAACGCGGTCACAACGAGGAAGAATACAGCTGCGCGCATACTAAAAGCTTACGGCGAGCTATCGCCAAAAGAGTAAGGCCGGAGGCGCCCCATGACGCTGATCCAGCCTTAGTAAGATCCAGAAATTGAAAACTTGCCTACGACTTTTTCGGAGGAACGGCGCAACCGCCCTTGCCCTTGCAGGAGTTCTTGCCCTTGCAGCCATTGTCGCCAGTGCTGCAGCCACCCTGGCCCTTGCAATCGTTTTGACCTTTGCAGTCGTGCTTGTTTGCCTTGCCCTTCTTCGGTTTGTCCTGGCCAAAGAGCGCGGAGCCCGCCGCCAGCCCGGCAGTCGCGGTTCCGAGAGCGATGGTAAACTTTCTGCGATTCATGAACTGCCTCCCTTAGGATGTAAATCCTCGCTGAGCGCTTTACCACGCCCAACGCGTTCCCCCAAAGAGTAACCGCTCCCGCCAGGGGAAAGCAAGCGGAGGCTTTTAACTTGGTTAAGAATCGTTAAGCTCAACCTGGCCGGGTTCAGGTCGGATACGATGGAAGCATGCGGATACGAGCTGGAGTTGCCGGAGGCATTCTGTGCGTCTTCAGCTTGCTGCTGGCTCGCGAATATGGACCGCCGGTGGGCAGCCGTATGCCCGGCTTCACGCTACGCGATCAGAACGGCCAGGCCCATTCGCTCCAAAGCTTGCTCGGTCCCAAGGGCGCTGTGATCCTGTTCTTCCGCTCGGCCGACTGGTGACCCTACTGCAAAGCGCAGCTCGTGGAGCTCGAAAAGAACAAGGCTGAATTCGCGAAGCTTGGTCTGGGTCTGGCTGCGGTTAGCTACGACAGTGTCGAGGTGCTGCACAATTTCGCCCAGCGCCGCAGGATCGATTTCCTGCTGCTGTCGGATACGGATTCGAAGACCATCCGCGAGTTGAACATTCTCAACGACACCATCCCCAAAGACAACGCGGCCTTCGGCATTCCTTTCCCCGGCTCATTTGTCCTGGACGCGAAGGGCCAAATTGTCGGGAAATATTTTGAAGATAATTACCGCGAACGCTATACTTCCGCCGACATCCTGGCGCGACAATTTGGGCTCGCTCCCGCCGTCGGAAAATCGGAGGTGGAAGGAAAACAGCTTCGCCTCACCGCATCGGCCAGCAATTCGGTGGTCGCCGCGGGCCAGCGCGTTGCCCTTGCCCTCGATATCGACCTCAGGCCGAACATGCACGTCTACGCGCCAGGCGTGGAGGGCTACATCGCGATCGATTGGAAGATGAAGGACTCCGCAATCGCCTCGGCGCACGAGGTCATTTACCCGAAGTCGGAAAAGCTTTATCTACAGGCCATCGACGAGACCGTGCCGGTATATCGCAACCACTTCCGCCTGACGCGCGACGTCACCATCGCGCAGGAGGCGACGCTCAAGCCGCTGGTCGATAGCGCCGGGACATTCACGGTGGAAGGCACGCTGCGCTACCAGGCATGCGATGACCGGCTCTGCTATGTGCCTCAGGACCTGCCGCTCAAGTGGACCTTCCAGTTTGAAAACTACGACCGGCAGCGCGTCCCGCTCGAATTACAGCGCAAGGCGCCGGCTTCCAATCCCGCGGCGCACTGAGCGCGCGGGGCTTTTGATAGACTCGTCCCATGACCTCCCGCGGGATGCTTTGTTACTTCTCTATCTGCGTGGCCGCACCCGTTCTATTTGCGCAATCGGCCGCACAGCGCCTGCTCAACCTCGACGATATGCATCGCATCCAGGACGTACGCGATGTGCAAATCTCGCCCGACGGCGCGTGGGTAGCCTACACGCTCAGCTCCGTGGACGTTACCGCCGACAAAAGCGACACCGACGTGTGGATGGCCAGTTGGGATGGCTCGAAGCAGGTGCGGCTCACCTCCAGTCCGGAGAGCGAGAACGCGCCGCGCTGGAGTCCCGATGGCCGCTATCTCGCGTTCCTATCGGGCCGTCCGGGCAAGGCCAAAGGAACGCAGGTGTGGCTGCTGGATCGGTCCGGCGGCGAAGCCCAGCAATTGACGGACATTAAAGGCAAGCTGTCGTCCTATGAGTGGTCGCCCGATTCAAAACGGCTCGTGCTGGTGGCGCAGGACCGCGACCCCGACGATACCGATGACGACAAGCCGACGCCGGGCGCCAGCCCGAAGCCTCCCAAGCCGATCGTGATCGATCGCTACAAGTTCAAACAGGACATCGTCGGTTATTTGACGCAGCATCCGGGCCGGCTCTATCTGTTCGACCTTGCGGCCAAGAAGGCCGAGCCTCTTACCGGCGAGGATCTAGAAAGCGCCTCGCCTTCCTGGTCGCCCGATGGCAAATCCATCGCGTTCCTGGGCAAGCAGGGCAAGGACGCCGAGCGCTACAACACTTGGGACGTGTATGCCATCGAGTCGCGCGCCGGCGCCGCACCGGGTCGGATCACGCATTATGACGGCGTGCATGCTTCCGCCTCGCGCGCCCGTCCGGAATGGAGTCCCGACGGCACGCGCCTGGTTTATTTGCAGACCGTGGGCGCGAAGCTCGATCAATACAATCAGAACCAGATGGCCGTGGTCGCCGTGGCCGGAGGCGAGCCACAGCTGCTGGCGCAAAAACTCGACCGGCCGGCTTCCTCACCCCGTTTCAGCACCGATGGCTCCGCGATCCTGTTTCTCGCCGCGGATGACCGCTCGGAATATCCGGCCCGCGTCTCGTTGAACGATGGCGCGGTGGAAAAGTTGATCGACGGGCCTCTAGTGGTTTCGAGTTTGGCGCAGGGAAAAGATGGGCGCATAGCATTTTTGTCTACCACCGACAATACTCAGCCCGAGGTTCACGCGCTCGAGAACGGCAAACTCCGCACTCTGACGCATCACAACGATGCCCTGATGGCCGAGTTGAAGCTGGGCGCCACCGAAGACTTCAGTTGCAAGGCCGTCGATGGCGCCGAAGTGCACGGGCTGATCGTGAAGCCGCCCGACTACCAGCCGGGACGCAAATATCCAACTCTGCTCAGAATCCATGGCGGCCCGAACGGTCAGGATGCGCACGCGTTCAGCTTCGAGCGCCAGATCTTCGCCGCCAATGGCTACGTCGTCGTCAACGTGAATTATCGCGGCAGTTCCGGCCGTGGCTCGGACTATCAGACCGTGATCGCGGCCGATTGGGGTGACAAAGAAGTGCTCGACCTCCAGGCGGCCATGGATTACGTGGTTTCGATAGGCCTCGCCGATCCGGATCGTCTCGGTGTGGGTGGCTGGAGCTACGGTGGCATCCTGACCGACGCCATCATCGCCAAGGATCACCGCTTCAAGGCCGCCACCAGCGGCGCCAGCACGGCATTCCCGCTTTCGATGTATGGCCACGATCAGTACGTCATGCAGTACAACGAAGAAATCGGTCCGCCTTGGAAGGTGGGTTTGGAGCCGTGGATGAAAATTTCGTACGGGTTTTTGCATGCCGATCAAATCACGACACCCACGCTATTCCTCGGCGGGGATAGGGATTTCAATGTCCCGCTCCTGGGCGGCGAACAGATGTACGAGGCGCTGCGCAGCCTGGGTGTACCAACCGAGCTGGTGATTTATCCCGGCCAGTTTCACGGCATCACTCGGCCGAGTTTTCAGAAGGACCGCTTCGAGCGCTACCTGGCCTGGTACGCCAAATATCTGAAACCGGCTCCGGCCCCGGTGACGACGACGGCCGCGGCAACGCTTCGGTAGAAACCCGAGCGTTGACTATAATAGGGTCTGTTGTTCCGCACCACGGCGAGTCTGGCGCTGGTTGAGGCCTGCTTGGCTGGTTCGCTCGCCGCGCAACCATCGCATCACCCGCTCGCGATCAATCAAGAACACTACTGGGTTGTGGCCGGCGAACGCATCGCCATTGACGCCTCGCCTGAGAGTTTCGCCTTCATGCGCTCCGCCCAAACGCTGGTCGCCCGCGCGCCGAGCCGAACTTTCCCCGTCGCGTCCGACGCAGCGGGCGGTCAAATCCTGCTGGGTGTGCCGCTGACCGCCCAGCCCGGCGAGTATCATGTCTCGCTTTCGTTCACCAACGATACGGGTGAAGAGCGCCAGGCTGCTATCACGCTAACGGTCGAGCCGTTCGCGCGGCCCGCCGCAGTGTCCTCAACGCCGCCCGTGGTGCTGCTGGATGGATGGCAGCCGTCTTCTCTCTTCAGCTCATGCCCCATGTCTAACGATTCCAGCGGAACATTCGGGAACCTCGCAAGTTATCTGTTGGGTTCGCCGAATTTCGTGCCCATCGTCTATTTCTTCGAAAACTGCACCGAGTGCCCGAATTGTCCGATTGAGCAACTTGGCGCCGACTTGGGCAAGTTTCTGACCTCTCTCGGCGCGGCGCAGGTCGACGTCATCGCACACAGCATGGGCGGTTTGATCGTGCGCTCCTATTTGTCGGGCAAGCAGCAGACTTCGGGTGCATTCAGCCCTCCGGCCACAACCTATATTCGAAAAGCGATCTTCCTCGCCACACCGCATTTCGGCTCATTCCAGGCCGACTCCCCGCTCGCCGCGATTCTGTTCGGGCAGAACCCTCAGACCACGGCCATGCAGCGCGCCAGCCAGTTCATCTGGGACCTGGCCACTTGGAATCAGTTTGGCGACGATCTTCGAGGCGTGGACGCGCTGGCCGTCATCGGCAATGCCGGCGCCTGGGGCAGCTTGAATAACGCCAGCGATGGACTGGTGCTGCTCACCAGCGGCTCGCTCGACTTTGCCGAAACCGGCCGAACCAGGGTCGTCAACTATTGCCACGTCCCGCTCAGTTCAGGCGTGGAGGCCGGGTTTCTCGGTTGCACCGGCCCAGGCATCGCTTTCATCGATAGCCCCACGCATCAGACCTACCAGATTGTTTCTTCTTTTCTGTCGAACACTACGGCCTGGCAAAGCATCGGTAACGCTCCCGCGCAGAACTACTATCTATCCAAATACGGCGGAATGGTGGTGGCCGACTTGAGCGCAAGCGATCAATACATCAGGCCCTCCAGCGTTTCGTGGGGCAGCATCATGCTTACGGCCGGAGTATCGACGCCGAGTCTCTTCTATCGGAGTATCGACGCCGAGTCTCTTCTATAACGATATGGACACCGGAACGGCGACGTTTAACTTCGGGACGTCCACCTGCGGACCCTACACCGAGCCGATCGGATTCTATTCCATCGTCCGCTGCAAAGCCGTTCCCGCCATTGCTTCGGTCGGGCCTCTTTTTTCTGGAACGTCCAAGCTGGTTCAAGCCGGAGCTGCCATCACCATCCAAGGAACTGGATTTGGAACCGGGCAGTGCGCCACTTGCCGCGTAACTGCGTCTAATCCGCAGTCCACGGCGCTTCAGATATCCAGTTGGAGCAACACCAGCATCCAGGCGTTTCTGCCCGCGAGCTTCAGCGGCATATCGCAGATCGCCGTGACCGCCGCAAGCGGAGTGGACGCCATCAACATCATGGCGGCCGTGAATGAGACGCCGCTGATTAACGGAGTTACCAACTCGGCTACGGGACTCCCAGGCGCGATCGCGCCGGGCGAGCTGATATCCATCTACGGCAGCAATCTTGGACCCTCCACCGGCATCAGCTTCTCAGTAGATCCAACCGCTGGAATGGTTGACACGACGCTGGGAGGCACCCAAGTGTTGTTCGGTTCATTCGCTGCTCCCATCACCTATGCATCGTCGACGCAAATCAACGCCGTCGTTCCCTACGAAGTAGCCGGGCAATCGCAGATCACGATGCAAATCGAATACGGAGGTTCGTCGGCGAGTCAAAACTTGCAAGTAGCGAGCGCATCGCCGGGAGTTTACACTTCGAACTTCAGCGGATCCGGGCCGGTAGTAGCCGCGAACCAGGATGGATCGATCAACAGTTCATCTAATCCGGCGGCGAAGGGCTCTTACGTAACGGTCTACTTCACCGGCGGCGGCCAGACCAATCCGCCGGCCATCACCGGTGCAGTCAATCCTAGCGCGCCTCTGAAGTATCTAGTGCAGCAACCCACTGTGACGGTAGGAGGCGCAGCTGCCGCAGTCTCATTCGCGGGCTCCGCTCCGGCGCTGATCGATGGCGTCGATCAGCTCGATATCCAGCTTGCGGCCGACACTCCGTCCGGCGCGCAGCCGCTAGTGATCACGATGGGCGCAGTTTCCAGCCCAAGTACGGCCACGCTGGCGGTTCAATAGCCGCCCGGCTAGCGGTGCGGCGGACCGACCTGCACCGCCGATCGCGAGCTGATCCCCGCTTCGGTCAGGTTGATGGTATATCCCGCGACGATGAGCGCGCCGGTGCGCGAACTCGAGCTGGGATTCGATGCGGCCAGATAGTTCGCGGTTCCGTTGCCGGAGCCGGTGGCGCCGGCCGTGATAGTGAGCCACGAGGCTGTGGTCGCCGCGGTCCACTGGCAGCCTGGTGAGGTCGCCACCGACACTGATCCGACGAAGCCTTGCTTGGCGGCGGTGATCGGACCCAGGCCGATCTGGTAACTGCACGCGAGAGCTGCCTGGTTCACCGTGAAGGTTTGCCCCGCGATGGTCAGCGTTCCGGACCTGGCCGCTCCCGTGTTTGATGCCACCGTGTACCTCAGCGCAGCCGGACCGGTGCCCGATTTGGCGCTGGTGATGGTGATCCAACTGACGTTGCTGGTTGCTATCCAAGTCGCGCTGGAAGGGCTCACCGTGACAGTAATGCTTCCACTTCCTCCGGCCGCTGGGAAGCTGGCCGAGGTTGGATTGAGCGAGTAGGATGCAGCGGCGGCGGCTTGACTAATCGTCAGGGTCGCGCCCGAAACCGTGATGGAACCGGATCGCGCCGAAGTGGTGTTAGCCGCTACCGAGTAATTCACTTTTCCACTCCCGTTACCCGTGCTGCCGCTCGAGAACGTGATCCAATTGGCGCTGGGCGTTGCGCTCCAGGAGCAGCCGCTTTGAGTAGTGACAGTAAAGGAAAAGCTTCCGCCCGCCGAGCCGGCGCTCGCGTTCACTGGATTCAGCGCGTAACTGCAATTCGGCTGGACCGTTACGGCCAGCGGCGCGGTTTGAGTCAAGCCGCCGCCCGTCGCCGAGATGGTGAGATTGTATGTCCCCGGCGTAGTAGTCGCGGTGGAGCTGATTTTCAATGTCGACGCGCCGGAGCCGGGTGCCGCCAGGCTGGCGGGTGTGAAGCTGGCGGTCAGGCCAGACGGTAGAGTGCCGGCTGAAAGCGCAACGGCCGAACTGAAGCCGCCGCTCACAGCGACATTCAGCGTGATGGCGCCGCTCAAGCCCCGGGTAAACGAGAGGGATCCGGCGCTGGCGCTGAATTGGAACGAGGGGCTGGGCGTCTTCACATCCCCCCAATGATTCACCAGCAGGGTCGTGTCCACGGACCCCAGACCGGTGGCTAAATCGTAGCCGGCTCCCGCATTGAAACCGGTTTGGCCGGGAACCGAGTTGTTTCCGCTGGTGACGGCATGAAATACGGCCGCTCCGGCGCTAGCTTGTTTCACAGCCAAAGCGTACAGCGCGGGATTTGCATTCCCCAGGCGCGCTCCGGCTTTTTGGATCGCCAGCGTCATCAGCCCGCCTAGGGATGGTGTCGGCGCCGATGTTCCACCGAACACATACAGCGCGCCGTTCATCGTCACCAGGTAGCCATCGTGCGTTGACGCGGTGAGCGAAAGATCGGGCACATCCCGGCGCCCGTCGGCTGGCACCCCCGGCCCGGTTTGCCAGGATGGTTTGGTATACACTTGGCTTGCGCCTCCACCGGTAGCCCACAGCTGGGACCCTCCGCTAGTTGTGCCGCTCTGGTTCCAGACCGCTTCGGGAATGTAGCTCAGCGCCGATGCATAGGTGCCGGCACTCGAGCTGGCCGACCAGTATGCGTTGGGGTTCGAGGTGTCGGCAAACTGCGTTCCTCCCACACAGGTGCTATAGGGCGAAGAGCACAGACCGTTGACGCCGGCCCCTCCCGTTGCCGTGCCCGAGGAAGGATCGGCGCACCCGGCCGCGCCGCTGTCGCCGGCCGATACGAAGACCGTCATACCCTCGGCTGCGGCTTGTTGCCACAGGCTGTTCCAGAACTGGTTGCCGCTCGAGCCCAGGGCCGCTTCGCAACTGCCGAAGCTCAGCGTCATCACCGGGGCGAGATTATGATTCACGATGTACTGGGAGGAAAGCGCAACGCCATCGCTGGTGCTGGTGGAGGCCGAGACGACAAACTGGACCGACGCTTTGGGAGCAGTGGCTCCAGACCATTCCACATCCAGAGTGGCTTCGCCTTGTTCGCCGCCCGCGATCACGCCCGGATCGGGTCCGTTCAGAACTACGCTGGGATTGTTGGCCGGAAGCCCGAACTGGCTGCGAAAGCTCTGCACGTCGGAAAGCTTCACGTTGCTGCGGCCCGCCACCGCCACCGTCTGGCCGCTTCCATTGATGGATTGCGAATACAGGCCCGTTACGTCGTAGATCGTGGCGAAATCGGCCGGCGCCAGATAGTGAGAACCGCCCGAAGTGAAATTGGGCGCGGCGGCTTCGGCCGGCTCGGCCGGTTGGTGCGCGGGCTCGGACTGGAAATCGTGCAGCGAGACTACGCCCGCCACCACTTCCGCCAGCGCTTCCGGAATCTGCGGGTCTTGCGCATTCGCGTAATGGCGCCGGCCGTTGACGTTGTAGGTGTGAATTTCGGTGTGAAATGCCGTTTGCACTTCGCCCGCCGTTCCGCTGAAGACAATCTGGCGGCGCGAGGCGGCCGGCGTCTCCACCTGGAATCCGTGCGAAGTGAGCCATTGGACGATCTGCTGCAGGTCGCTCTCCGATACGCCGAAACGCTGCCCGAAGTCTTCCGGCGTCAACCAGCGCTGGTACTCGGGAGACTGCGGGTCCTGCTGAGCTTGAAGCAGCGCTTCCAACGCTTCCTGCTGGGCCCGGTCCGGTTGCAACAGCAGGATCATTCGGTCCATGCGAGTTTCCTCGGGCGCCTTGCCGGCATCGAATTCCGGCCGGGCCAGCGGGTGGCGGTTGCCGGGACGCGCCAACGTGACGGCATCGTCAATGACGCGCGTGACCCGCATGCTGGGCCGGATCGATCGAAAATCTCTGGATGGCGCCTGAGCTGCCGCCGAACCAATCAGAAGAGAAAGAAATAGGGATACAGATAGGAAATGCAGGTAACGGGAAGTCATCTGTTTCGCTTATCGGCGCAGCGAAGAGGCGAACGGACAAAATCGATACTTACTTAAGAGTGTTTTTTCTGAAAAGGCTTAAGGCAGGTAGGCCCCGCCGTCTACAGTACTTCTAGAATTAGGCACTTTAGATACATGGTTTCGGGTACTGTCAGCAGGATAGGGTGGTCCTGGGCCTGGGTGCGTCGCTCTAGAATCCGCAAGGGGCGGCGGGTGTCGAGCGAAGCCGAGGCCACGATCTCTAGCAGCGCCGCCTCGCTCAGATGATGCGAGCAGGAACAGGTCACCAATACGCCGCCCGGTCCCAGCAGCTCCAGGGCACGGCGGTTGATCTCCTTGTATCCGCGCATGGCCGCATCCAGATTGGCGCGCGATTTGGCGAAAGCCGGCGGATCCAGCACCACCAGGTCGAAGCGCCGGCGCGCGGCGGCATGTCCAGCCAGCAGTTCGAAGACGTCGGCCTCGCGAAACTCGACGTTGGCGATCTGGTTTGCCTGGCGATTGCGTTGGGCGATTTCAAGACTGGCGGCCGAGCTGTCCACCGCTTCCACTGCCTCGCACTTTGGCGCCAGATGCAATGCAAAACCGCCCGTGGAAGTGAAACAATCCAGCGCCCGGCCGCGCGCGTAGCGTCGAGCGGCAAGGTAATTTTCGCGTTGATCGAGGAAAATGCCGGTCTTCTGGCCGTGCAGCAGGTCGGCGTGGAATATCAATCCGTTCATTTCCACCGCGACCGTTTCCGGCGCCTCGCCCGCCAACACTCCCGAGACCAGCGGCAAGGCTTCGCGTGTACGAACAGCGACGTCGTTTCGCTCCACAATACCTGACGGCGCGAAAAGTTCTTGGAGGCAGCTCGCGATTTCCCCTTTGGCGCGGTCCATGCCCTGGTCGAGCGTCTGCACAGTGAAATAGTCGCCGTAGCGATCGATCACCAGGCCCGGCAGCAGGTCGGCTTCCGCATGCACCAGCCGGTAGGCGTTGGAGCCTTCCACCACGCGCTTGCGATGCGCCTCGGCTTGGGCGATGCGAGCCAGGTAGAACGCGCGATCGATGCTCTGGACGCGATCGGCCAGCAGGCGCAGGCAAATCTGCGAGGAAGCGCTGTAATGCGCGACACCCAGGGCGGCGCCCCTGGGATCGGTGACCAGCACGGCATCGCCGGCCTCGGCTTGACCGCGATCCAGCACGTCGCTGGAGAAGATCCAGGGATGGCCGCTCGAGACGCGGTTGGCCGCTTTTCGATTCACTCGGACTGCGTGCAAATTTCAGTGTACTGGGCTAGCGCATCTTCTCGAGCCGCGCGATGCGGTCGGCTGTCGAAGGATGCGTCGAGAACATGCGCATCATGGTGTCGCCGCTGAACGGCTTGATGATGAACAGGTGCGCGGTGGCCGGATTCACGTCCGTCATGGGGATGCGCTTGGACCCGCTTTCCAGTTTTGAGAGCGCCGAGATCAATTCGTTGGGATTGTGCGTGACGTGCGCCGAGGTTTCATCGGCCGCAAATTCGCGCGTGCGGGATATCCACAGTTGGATCAGCATGGCGGCGATGGGCGCGAGAATCAGCATGATCAAGCCCGCCCAGGCATTGCCGCGATTGTCTTCATCGTCCCGGCTGCCTCCGAACCAGAACGCCATGCGAGCCAGGAACGTGATCGCAGCCGCGATGGTGGCCGCAACCGAGCTGGTCAGAATGTCGCGATTTTTGACATGACCCAGCTCGTGCGCCACCACCCCTTCCAGCTCCGAGTCATTCATCAGGCGCAGTATGCCGGCCGTGAAGGCCACCGAGGCGTGCTCGGGATTGCGGCCCGTGGCAAACGCATTGGGAGACTCGTCGGGAATCAGCCACAGCTTGGGCATCGGCAGGCTCATGCGCTGGGTTAGGCTTTGCACCAGGGGAAACACTCGCGCGTACACGTCGGGATGCTCGGTGGGCGTTACCGGCTGGGCCGCATACATGGAGAGCGCCATTTTGTCGGAAAAATAATAGCCGAAGAAATTCATGGCCACCGCGATGGCCAGCGCAGTGTAAAGACCGTTGCGGCCGCCCAGCATTTCGCCGCCCACCAGCAGCAGCCCGCTCATGAAGCCCAACAACAGCGCAGTTTTCAGTCCGTTCATGTAAGTAACGCCACCTGGCTGATTTGATTTTATCTCGCCCCGGAAGGGACTTCAGAAACGCGCCTCAAATGGCAATCGGAAATTCAAGTTGCCGGTGCCTGGAAATAATTCCAGTACAAGCCTGGTCGGGCCAAAATGCTCAAACAAAACAAAAGGCTTTTGGAATGGAACACGATTTGCATTCGCAGCGCCCCAAGGAGAATGCGCGATGTTTAGACTGACTCCGATCTTGCTGTTGGGTGGTGCGCTCTGCGCCCAGGCGCCGCAAAACGCCCCGCCAGCCGCCGCCCCGGTGCCCAATGACGCGCCACAACCGATCTTTCGCGTGACCGTAGTCGAAAAGACCACCAACGCCATCAGCTATCGCCATCGCGACGGCTGGACCAAGGTGGATCTGCACGGCACGGCCCTGGCGCCCGATGCCAACGGTCACGCCGACGTCAATAGCCGGCCGGGCTACATTGAGGCTAAGACCGAAATGCACAAGTTGTTGCCGGCCTCGCAATACGGTCCGGAATACTTGACCTACGTGCTCTGGGCGATTACTCCGGAAGGCCGCTCCAAGAATCTGGGCGAAGTGGTGTTGGACGACGGAGGCAGTTCGCATCTGGATGTAACCACCGATCTGCAGGCGTTCGCGCTGATTGTCACCGCCGAGCCGTATTTCGGCGTGACGCAGCCCAGCGACGTCGTGGTCATGGAAAACGTGGTCCGCCAGGACACCGTAGGCAAGATTGAACAGATGAGCGTGAAGTACGATCTGCTGAAGCGCGGCACCTATACGATGACCGCCTCTCCCGGGAAATTCCATGCCGTCAAGGTGGACAAGCGCGTACCGCTGCAGCTCTTCGAGGCTCAGAATGCGCTGGAGATCGCCAGAAGCGCCAACGCCGACACGTACGCCAAGGACACCTTCGACAATGCGGCGGACCTGCTGCGCCAGGCCGAGGCTTATCAGGGTCGCAAGGAAGTGGGCTCCAAGCCCGTGATCATGACCGCGCGCGAGTCGGTGCAGGCTTCCGAAACGTCGCGTCTGCTGGCGCTGAAGCGGCAGGAGGACGACCGTATCGCTCGCGAAAAGAAGGAGGCGGCCGATCGCGAAGCAGCGGCTCGCGCTCAGGCCGATGAAGCGGCGCGCCAGAAGGCGTTAGCCGATGCGCAGGCAGCGGAATCTGCGCGTCAGGCTGAGGCCCAGGCGCGCCGCGCGGCGGAGGAGAAGGCGGCCGCCGAAGTGGCCCGCGCCAACGAGGAGGCCGAACGGTTGCGGGCCCAGCAAGCCAAGGTGGCGGCCGACGAACAGCAGCGCCAAGCCGAGCAGGCCCGGCTATTGCAACAGCAGGCCGAGCTGAAAGCGCAGGAGGCCGAGCGTCTGCGCCAGCAGGCCGAACAAGCGCAACAGCAATTGCGGCAGCAACTGCTGGAGCAGTTCAACCTGATTCTGGAGACGCGCGATACCGCGCGCGGCCTGATCGTGAACATGTCGGATGTGTTGTTCGATTTCAACAAGTACACCCTGCGTCCCGCGGCGCGCGAGAAGCTGGCCAAGATTTCCGGCATAATCTTGTCGCATCCTGGCTTGCGGCTCGAAGTGGACGGCTATACCGATAGCGTCGGCAGCGACGATTACAACATGAAGCTGTCGGAACAGCGCGCCGGCGCGGTACGGGATTATCTGACCGGACAGGGACTGGCACGCGAGAACGTTAGCGCGCTGGGGTTCGGAAAAGAAAATCCGGTGGCCTCCAATGACACCTCCGCGGGGCGTCAGAAGAACCGGCGCGTCGAGATGGTTGTGTCCGGAGACATCATCGGCACGCCCATCGGCTCGACTAGCTCCTTGAAAAAGTAGCGGCTCCAAAAATAAAAGCTGCCCGCCATCCAAGCGGGCAGCTCTTCTTCTCAACTCTCCTCACAATTTTCGCGAGCTTAGTTGTTACTGACTTGCACCTTGATGGCTTTCGGCTTCGCGATTTCCTTCTTGGGCAGCGTCACTGTCAGGACGCCGTTGTGGTAATCGGCATGGACATGCTCGCTATCCACCGTATCCGGAACTGTGAAATAGCGCACGAAGGAGCCATAGCTGCGCTCCATGCGATGGAAGCCCTTCTTCTTCTCCTCGCTCTCGAACTTTCTCTCGCCCTTCAGGGTCAGAGTGCCGTTCTCCAGCTGTATATCGACGTCCTTCAGCTCCACGCCCGGGATGTCGGCCTTCAGCACTAAGTCGTTCTCTGTCTCTAGGATATCGACTGCCGGAGCCCAGGGCCGAGTGGTCGCCTGGTCGCTCATGAGGCGGTTGACAGTATCCTGGAATACGCGCAGGCCAGTCGGGAAGTCCTCGACATCGGCGAAAGGGTTGTATTTAATCAGTGGCATAGAATCTAGATCCTCCTGTTTTATCTGATCGCAATTAAATCATAAAACATGAGTGTAGCAATGTCAATAGATTTGCCATAAAATTTTTCTAGCTTTTCTTGCAACTAGGACTGAAAAGGTCCGCTATACTATTTTAGGAGTGAATCGCACCCCGTAACCTGGGGAACTCGGCGTGCTTGAGAGACCGGTGAAAAGAAAGCGCACGATGCAACTGAGTGTCAACAACGACTCAAATGCTGGGCGAAATGCCGCTCTTGCACCCAAAACTTTGGCCCAACTCCCCAGAGGGGAATCCGGAATCCTGGACCGTCTGGACCTTCCTGAAGATGTGGCGCGGCGTCTGATGGAGTTGGGTTTCCTGCCGGGCCAAGTGATCGTGCCGGCCCGCAGCGCACCGGGCGGCGGACCGCGCGTGTATCGCGTGGACGGATCGGAAGTCGCACTCAGGCGCGAGACCGCCGCGCGGCTGATTCTGCGTTCGGCATCCAAAAGCGGACCCACCCGGAAGCCATGAGCGATTGCCACGATTGCGCAGGCTGCACCATAGCATCGGCTTCCCGTGTTGCGCGTGCTGGTGGGCGCCCTCACGTCGTGGCGATCATAGGGCCCCCGAACTCCGGTAAATCAACCCTGTTTAATCGTCTCACCGGTCTGCGCCAGAAGGTGGCCAATTTTCCTGGCGTCACGGTGGAACAGCGCATCGGCCGGGCCAAAACTAAACACGACCGCGAAATCATTCTGGTGGACCTGCCCGGCGTCTACAGCCTGAGTCCGCGCTCGGAAGACGAGCAGGTGACGCGCGACGTCCTGGCGGGCGACATGCCCGGCATTCCCAAGCCTGATGCGGTGCTCCTGATTCTGGATTGCACCAATCTGGGACGCCATCTGGTGCTGGCCGCGCCGATTCTGGCTTTGAAACTTCCGACGCTGGTCATCTTGAATATGGCGGACGATCTGGCCAGCCGCGGCGGAAAAGTCGACACGGCCGAGTTGGCGGGCGAGCTGGGCGCGCCGGTGGCCTTGATCAGCGCCGCCAAGGGCGATGGCGTCGAAAAAGTTTTTCAGTTCATGGAAGGAACCGCGGCGGGTACCACGTCGCTGGCGGCTCCCAAGGTAGAGCTCCCGGTTTTGCAAGACATCCCGCGCTGCCGCCAGTGGGCGCACCAGG
>DATJWJ010000069.1:0-10639 GCA_035501355.1 Bryobacteraceae bacterium
GGCATGGTCAGCAAGGTGCTGAATAAGGCCGAATAGTCGCTCAGCTTGTTCCAGGCGGGCATCAAGGACAGATGCTGGTCCAGTACGAACAGCCGGAAGTTGCGTTTAAGATGCTCGGCGATGATGGAGCCGATCAGATCCTGATCCGGACCGGCCTGGAATTGTTGCCGCACATAGCTTAGGCCGCCTTTCAGGTCGAGGGTCTGGTTGGCGTGGTCAATCGCGGTCCACCCGATGCCGCCGCTGTAGACCTGCTGCAGAGTGAGTCCCTGGGAATAGTTGTGATCGAAGCCCGCGCGGCCGAATCCGAAAACGCCATCGACGAAATACTGGTCGCGCTCGATGTCGCCGTCGAAGATGGAGGTCTTGACGGTGGGGGTCTTAGGCTGCGAGATATCGCCGTACGAAGCCGAAAAGTTGAAGCTGGTCCGGTTGCTCGGTGAGAGCCAGGTTTCGGCGGGCTCGGCGCGGACCAGGCTGACGGATCCATTGAAAGTGCGATTATCCTGCGTGGCGTTGACCAGCGATGCCCCCGCAGTGACCGTGCCGGCCCAGTCCTCTAAGAATCCGGGTGCATGGGTTACCGCCCTTTCAAAGCTTGGCTGGTTCACGATCGCGCTGGTGTCGTTGAGCGGAATAGACTCGGGTGGCTGGGGCGGCGCCGCTAACTGGGCGTTCTGGTTCTCGACCGTCAGCGTGCCTTGCGGGATGGAGGCCGGATTGGCGTGTTTGGCCAGTTTCACCCCCTTGCGGATGACTGCAACCTTTTGAGCCGTGCGCAGTTCTTTGATTTTGCTCCACTCGATGGTGAGGTCGCCGAGCGCATCGCTTTTGAATTTCACCGAACCGCGGGTGGCGCTGATGAAGTGGCCGGATAGTTTGTCTCCGTTAGAGAAGACGATGCTGTCGGGGCCGGGAGCGGGCTGCGCCAAGATGCTCGGAGACTCGAGCAGGAGAGCGAGGGCGCCGAGAAGCCACAGCAGGTAGGGGTGATTTCGAGACATAGGCGTGAGACGCCGCTGGGAAGCAAACGATCTCACTAATAGAACCGAAAGGAGTACTCCCTTGCCTCTCCTCGCCTTATTCCCTCCGATCCCGGCGTTAGCGGCCGATAAAACAAGCAGGAAGGCGATGAGCAGCGATTCATCGATGAACCAAGATGAAGATCAGCGATCGGATCAATAGAACGCCGGAAGTCCAAACTGCCAAAAGCGCCGGCGGGCGGCAGGCCAAAAACTCCGCGCCTGCGGCCAGAGGCGATCAAGTCGGGCTGTCGGGCCTGGTGGCACAGCTATCCCAAGCGGTTTCGTTCGGTCAAAGCGCGAAGGTATCGCAACTATCGGACGCCGTATCGAGTGGCCGTTATCGGCCGGATGCAGCCGCGGTCAGCGCCAGTATCATCCAGGAGAGTCTGGTAGGCGCGAGTGCGGCTTAACGGGGAGAGAACAGCGGCTTGACGAAGCAAATCGAAAGAGCACGCAAGGTGCGGCGCAGCCTGGAAATGGTCTGCGAGAGACTACAGCGTCCCAGCATGGACTCCTGGAAGGCCAGCGAAAACGAGCTGACCTCCGCGATTGCATGCCTGCATGATCTGGAGCAGAGCCTGCGGCCTGTGCCTGTCTCCAGGCTGCATGCACAGACGCTGGCAGCAGAGATAGCGGCCATCCGGCGCGAGATGGCCAAGGCCCAAGCGCTGATGCTGGCGGCCGGGAAATTCTACCAAGGCTGGGCGCGCTTGATGGGTGGCGCCGAAGAGGAGACCGCCAACTACACACCGTGCGGGGCCGCCGCTCCGGTGCCCGCGAGCAATTCCGGCCGGCTGGTGGTGCATGGGTAACCTTCTCACTTCCCTTCTCAATAGCTCGCAAGCTATGGACGTGTTTCAGCAGGCACTCACGGTTACCGAAAACAACGTGGTGAACGCCAACACGCCGGGGTACGCCAAGCAGCAAGCCACGTTCGAAGCGCTGCCCTTCGACATTACGGTGGGGCTGCCAGGCGGCGTGAAGTCTGGGCCGGTGCAGAGCACGCGCGACGCGTTCGCCGAGCAGTCGGTTCGGGATCAACAGACCGCTTCCAATTACTATCAGCAGAAAGTCGCGGACCTGACACCGCTGCAGTCCTATTTCGACCTGTCCTCAACCTCCGGCCTGGCGCCGGACTTGAGCAACCTCTTCAATAGCTTTTCGGCCCTCAGCGTGAATCCCAATGACACCGTTTCGCGCCAGACCGTGATTACCGATGCAAGCACGGTGGCGCAGGATTTCAACGACGCCGCTAACGGCTTGCTCACTCAAGCCGCCGACCTGAACCAGCAGACCACGGGTGTGATCAGCAACATCAATCAGATTGCCCACACTATCGCCGGGATCAATGCCCAGAACCGTGTCAATCCCGACGGCAGCATCGATGCCGGTGTGGATGCAGAGTTGAATTCGTCCCTGGAACAGCTTTCCCAGCTGGTGAATTTCACAGCTTTGCAGCAACCCGACGGCACCGTAACCGTGTATGTTGGCGGCCAGACACCGTTAGTGGTAGGCAATCAGACCTTCGATATATCGAGCGATTTCTCCACCCCCCAAACTGCGGTGTTGAGCAGCACGGGCGCCGACATCAGCTCACAACTTACGGGCGGGCAACTCAGCGCCCTGCTGGACGACAAGAATAACAACCTGCCTTCCTACGTCAACGGTCTCAACACGCTGGCCCAGAGCCTGGCCGATCAGGTGAATAACACGCTGGACCAGGGCATAGACCAGAACGGCGCGGCGCCATCCACCGATTTGTTCAAGTATGATGTCACCACGGGCGCGGCCATGTCGCTGGCAGTCAATCCGCTCACGCCGGACCAGATCGCGGCAGCACTTCCGGGCGCGTCGGGAGGAAACGGCAACGCCCTCGCTCTGGCGAATCTGGCCAACGCGAAAAGCACCAATGGATACACCTTCGCGCAGTTCTATGGCAATCTGGGCGGGCAGGTGGGCAGTGACCTCTCGTCGGCCCAGTCCGCGGCCTCTACCAAGTCAGCCTTGCTTAACCAGGCCGAGAGCCTGCGGCAACAAGTCTCCGGCGTGTCACTCGATGAAGAGGCCCAGAACCTGATGGAGTATCAGCGCTCCTACCAGGCGGTCTCCAAGATGCTGGGCGTTTTGAATAGCCTGACTGACACACTCATGAACATGATGGGAGTTGTAACCACATGACGATTAGCTCGCTAGATCCTTCATCCCAATCGTTCCTCACCGGCCTCAATCAGATCCAGCAAAGATTGCAGACTGCGCAGCAGCAGTTAACCACCGGGCTCAAGATCAACAACGTGTCCGACGATCCTACCGAGATAGCCGATCTCTGGCAAACCCGCTCCAATCTCGGACAAGTTCAGCAGATCAACTCCAATCTCGGCCGCGTACAAACCGAAGTGAACACTGCCGAAAGCGTGCTGGAGAACGCGGTTACCTTGGTGGAGCGCGCCGAGACCTTGGGCGCGCAAGGGGCCAGCGATACCACCGACGCCAATACCCGCCAGAATCTCGCCAATGAGTTAGGCTCGGTGCTTCAGCAATTGGTCTCGACGGCCAACACCAACGTGGAAGGCCGTTATGTTTTCGCCGGCGACAACGACCAAACCGCGCCTTATTCATATGATCCGACGCAATCCTACCCGGTGAGCTCATATCAGGGCTCCAGCTCCACGCGTCTCATCCAGGCCCCGGACGGGTCGACGTTTTCAGTCGCGCTGACTGCACAGCAGATCTTCGATAGCCCCAATGCGCAGCAGAACGTGTTCACGTCCATCAGCAGCCTGCAACAAGCCTTGTTGAACAACGACACCGCCGGCGTCAATTCGGCCTTGAGCGACGTGCAAAGCTCGGACCAATTCCTCAATCAACAACTCGCCTGGTATGGCACCGCGCAGGACCGCGTAGCCAGCAGCCTGAATTACTGCCAAAATTATCAGACCCAGCTCCAGACGCAGTTGAGCGGCATCCAGGATGCCGACGAAACCGCGTCCATCACCCAGTTGACGCAAGCGCAGACACAGTTGCAGGCGGCGCTGGAATCACGGGCGCAGATTCCGAAGACTAGCCTGTTCGATTACCTGGCTTAGCCCTCCGCTTCCGGCTTCTGAGCGGATTGGAACACGCGGGCGGCGATGCGGCCCCGCGCCAGGCGCACTCCAATCTCCGAACCTTCCGGCGCCTGCCCCGCTTCCTTCACCACCCGGCCCGATTCGTTGGTGACGATGGCGTAACCGCGCTCCAGGATTTTGAGCGGGCTCAGTTGCGTCAGATGGGCGGAGGTCTGATCCAGCCGGCCGCGCGCGCGGGTGAATCGCAAGCGGACCATTTGCACCAAGGCGGCCTCGGAGCCTTCGGCGCGGCGGCGTGCGGTAGCCAATCTCAATCGCAGGTCCAAGCTGCGCAGGCGAGCTGTCGACTCTTCCAATCGCCGCCGCTGGGCCGACCGGCGGGCGCTCATGCGGTCGCGCAGACGATACGTCAAATCGTCGATGCGCTGTTCGAGGCGGCCGATGCCGCGGTGGAGCAGCGCTGAAGCGCGCTCCACGCCTTGCTGATGTAAACGGCGCGCCGCCATCGCCAGACGGTAGCGCAGCACTTGCACCAGTTTGTGCTCCAGTGCGGCGGCCTGATCGAGCAACTGCTCGCGGGTGCAAATCACCAGCTCGGCCGCGGCCGAAGGCGTGGGAGCGCGCAGATCGGCGACAAAATCGGCGATGGTGTAGTCGGTCTCATGGCCCACCGCCGAAATCACCGGTATCCGGCTGGCGGCGATGGCGCGGGCAACCAACTCTTCGTTGAAGGTCCACAGATCCTCCAGCGAACCGCCTCCGCGCGCCAGGATCACGACGTCGGGCCAACCCGACTGGCTGAAATATTCGAGTGCCCGCGCCACGGCCTCCGCCGATCCGTCGCCCTGCACCAGCGCCGGGTAGAGCCGGATGTGCAGTCCCGGAAAGCGGCGCGAAAGAATTTCGGTGATGTCGCGGATCACAGCGCCGGTGGGCGAAGTCACGATCCCGATGCGGCGCGGCAGACGAGGCAGTGCACGCTTGCGCGCGGGGTCGAACAGTCCTTCGGCGGCCAGCTTCTTCTTGAGTTGCTCGAAAGCGAACTGCAGCGCTCCGTGGCCTTGCGGCTCCAGCGCCTCGACTAGGAGCTGATACTCGCCGCGTGCATCGTAGACGTCGATGCGTCCGCGCGCCAGCACTGCCACTCCATCCTGCGGCTTGAATTTCAGATACCGCAGCGAAGCGCGGAATGCGACGCAGCGTAGTTGGGCATCCTGGTCCTTCAACGTGAAGTAGCAGTGGCCGCTAGAGACCGTGCGCGCGCCCGAAATCTCGCCCGAGACCCAGATATCGTCGAATTGGGAGGACAGCAGGCCACGAATGGACGCGGTCAGCTCCGCCACGGTGAAGGTCTTGTGGACCGCGCCCCAAACCAGGGCCATCTGCTCCATCTGAACCTATGGTAAGCCCGTGATATCCCAGCGCGGTATATTGCTGGCGGGCGGCGGGCACTAAGCAAAAATTCTGCTTCACCATTTCTTCTATGCTGCCGATGGATGAGCAGGGATGGAGGTGAAGCCACTGTGACGCCGAGAGTGCTATGGATCGGGGGTCAGGCGGACGATGTCGCCGCCAGCGAGCGGCTCTCCATCACCGAGGCCAGAACCCCCGGCAATGGATTCGAACACCTGCGCGCCCAGGAATTCGATGTGATATTGGTGAGCTGGCCACTGGCGGATTGGACCAGCCCCGAGAGCCTGCTGGAAGCACTGCAACAAGCGCAGCCGGGGACACCGGTGGTGATTCACGCGCCGGCCCTTTCCTCGACCGAAACGGTGCGGCTGCTGCGGCTGGGTGCCTTTCATGTACTACATTCCGAAGACGCCACCAGCCTGCTCTACCTGGCGGCCAATTCCAAGTGGGCGCAGGCAGCGCCGGCGGTTCCCGCACAGGAGAACGAACCCTGGAGGCGCTCGCTCATCGGATCGAGCCACCAGATGGACCAGATTGTCGAGCGCATCCGCCTTGTGGCGCCGCGGCGATCCACGGTTCTGATCACGGGCGAAACCGGCACCGGGAAAGAAGTGGTGGCGCGGTCCATCCATGCCGCCGGCAACCGAGCTCACCTGAACATGGTGTCGGTTAATTGCAGCGCGCTGCCAGAGACGCTGCTCGAAGCCGAGCTGTTCGGTCACGTAAAGGGCGCATTCACGGGCGCAACGAATCCGCGTGCGGGACGTTTCGAGCAGGCGCATCGGGGCACCATATTTCTGGATGAGATCGGTGACATGCCGCTGGGCGTGCAAGCCAAGTTGCTGCGTGTGCTGCAAGAGCGCGAGTTCCAACGGCTGGGCAGTTCGGAAACGATTCGCGTGGACGTGCGCGTTATCGCGGCCACCAATACGGACCTTGCCGCGCTTATGCGCGAAGGCAAGTTCCGCGAAGACCTGTATTACCGGCTGAACGTGGTGCCGATCGCAGTGCCGCCTTTGCGCGACCGCTGCTCGGATGTCGCGGCCCTGGCTCTACACTTCATCGAAAGGATCTGCCGGCAGGAGAATATTCCCGTCAAACAGATCTCGCCCGAGACTTTGGAACGGCTGGCAAGCCATGACTGGCCGGGCAACGTACGGCAGCTTGAAAACGCGGTCGAAAAAGCTATCGTTCTGAGCGGCGAGCGGGAAACTCTCCATCCGGGCGATTTTACGCTTCCACCGCGCCAGCATCCGGTCGCGCAATTCTCTTCCGGACCGTTCATTGCCTTGCCGGATCAGGGGCTGGACTTTGAGCGCACGGTGGGGAGCATCGAAAGGCAGATTCTCCAGCAGGCTCTCAAGAAAACCCGGGGAAACAAGAAACTTGCGGCCGAAATGCTGGGCCTGAAGCGAACCACGCTATCGGCGAAGCTCAAGAGCCTGGTTGCTGTGGGCGCCGCCGGTTAGACGCGATCCTTTTGTAAGCGGCGCGGCCGACGCGTTTAGACAAAGCCCGGCCGGACGCTAAGTTTTCCGACCTCAGATTCGCAGACGCCCCCTCGTCGGAGGAAGTCTCGGTAGCCCGGACGATAAAGCGCTTCGGCGCGGAGCCTACGTAGTAGAACGGATAGCAGGTAACCAGCGTCAGCGTTTTCCCACCGGACGCCTTTAACACCGTGACGTCGCGCGGCGAGACGATCTGTGTCCCCGTCACGACATAACGGACGGTCCCATGCCCGGTCTCCAGATCGATCGCATCATCTTTGCGGATGTTCTGGAGCGGACGGAAAAACGTGTCGCGATGCCCCGCCAGGCCCACGTTGCCGGGTTGCCCTGGTAATCCGGTCCCGGGAATGTGGCCCACAGCTCGCCGCAACGTGGATTCCCCGGCTCCTTCCCGTACCATCACCGCAAGGTTCAGCCGCGGGATGCGCAAGCGCCCTATCAGTACGCCCGGCCGCAGCGTCTGGGCCGAAGGTGGCATCGGCTCCGCCTTTTCGGCATTTTCCTGCGGCGTGGAAACACTAGAACGGTTCTGGTGCCACAACCAGCCCAGCTCATCGTCCACAAATCCACCCATGGAGGGCTTCAAACCTCGCAAGGTTTGGTCGAACGCCCAATCGCTATAGGCTTGGTCGAGAGTAGCCGCGGTGTTGACCCAGATGTAGCAGTCCAGCGCCAGCAGGCCGAACAGGAGAAAAATCCATTCCAGACCGGCCAGTATCCGGCCCCCAGACCGTGTAACTCGGTGCGGCCGGAACTCGCCAGTCGAAACCCATTGAGGTGGGCGAGGTGGGCTGACATGCTCGCCCCGACTGCTGGCGGCCCCAAGGGCAGGTCGCGCTTTGTCGTCATTCTGCGCCAGACCCGCCCTCATTTGGTCGCCGCCGCTTCGCTCTCGGGCGAAAATGCATAACTCGTTCGCGTGCGAACAATCAGATTGTCGTGTCCAGGGGCAGAGGCCAGCACCTTAATATGCCGCACCGGCTTGCCTTCCATGGGCGGAATGTACCCGATCGTATAGCGCGTGCGAATATCCTTTGCGATCTGCTTGCAGACTGGAATCACCTGATCCAGTTGCTTCGGAAAATAGACCCCGCCTCCGCTTATATGCGCCAGCTTCTCCAACACCCCCGGATTCCTTTCCGGATCGTCCTGATCGAAAATGCCCACCGTATACACGGTGGCCAGCGATTTGAGCAGGTCTTGCGTAACCTCCTGCAAATTGTGCTTGCTGACGTTATCGCCCCCGTCGCTGATCACTACCAGGGCTTGCTTGCTGCGGCGGCCGAGTTGAAGCTGGCGCAGACCTAGCTCTACCGCATCGTAGAGCGCGGTGCGGCCTTCGGGGTCGCCCTGCCACAGAGCTGCGCGCAGTTGATAAATGTCATCGGAGAAGGGCACCAAGTCCGGTAATCCGCGCCGCGCCCGCTCGTTGAAGTTCACCACGAACATCTCGTCCTCCGGATTGCTGTCGTGAATGAACTCCAGGGCCGCGGTGATCACCTCCGGACGTTTAGGCCGCATGCTGCCGCTTTCATCCACTATCAAGCCGACCGTCACTGGAACGTCGGAGTTGGCGAACTGGGTGATTACTTGCGGCTTTCCATCCTCGAAGACCTTAAACTGATCTTGCGTCAATCCGGAAACAAAGCCACCTTTGGAGTCCTTGACGCTGACATCCAAAAGAACCAGCCTCGATGTGGTTCGAAGGGTGTAACCCCCGGTTTCAACCTGGGCGTTTTGCGGTCTGACGGCGGCCAAAGCCGCCCCCAGCAGCACTATCACACCGCTAATGCGAACCACATCGCGGCTTAAGGACATAAAAGCATCCTAAGCTCTATTTTAGCTAGGCCCGGCTTATACCGGAACGGACCGCGCGCAATAGAGCAAAAATGCCCAGCGCACCCAAGCCCGCCAAGCCGATCAGCGGATACGGGCTGCCAGTCTTCGGCAGTTCCTGAGGTGCTGGAGCCGGGGCAGGGGTTTCTGGGGCTGGAACCGGGGCTGGCGGAGGCGGTGTCGCCTGAGCTGTTTCCTGAGGAGGCGGCGCTGGTGTCGTTGTTACCGGAGCGGTCTGCATCTCCTGAGGCTGCGTCGCTTCCGTGGTAGGCACCGGAGCGTGCGCCGTGGCCGCTATTTGAGTCGCCATCGACTTCGGATACGCAAATTCTTGCCCATAGTTGTCACCAGGGTAGAACCACGCTCGCAGAGCCGGGGGTTGTCCGGGAGGCGTTTCCCAGAAAGTGAATACCGTCTTTCCGCTCGGCTCCAGCCTGTAGTTCGGCATCGCCAGGATGGTGGTGATCAAGTGCGTTTCATCCGCATTGAAGATCTGAACAATATGCCGGTCCGAGGGAGAATCCAGGAGCTTCACCACGTACTTGCCGGGGGGCAGCACGCGATTGGGTACCTGAATGGGTTCGTTGATGGTCATGACAGTGCGCTTGTTCCATTCATCAGCGCGAGCGGCCGGCGCGAACGCAATAGCCGTGAGGCCGAGGCAAGCCGCAAAAACAACTAAACGGTTCATATGAACTCCTTCCCGCTTGAGATATGCGATACGCGAACCATCTCGCCCGAGCCCGCGGCGTGTAACCGTTTCACGAGCCTGACATGGCCGCAATCCGTTTTCGCTAAAACGCAGCTTCAGGGCCAAACACCAAGGCTTATGCTTTCAAAAGCTTGTAGTTTTGTTTCGAAGGGAGGAAGTTGAAAGTTTTACTCGGGCTGTCGATCCGGCATCATTTAACCGTTAACGCTGGAGCGGATCTTCGACCCAGGGAGGCGTGGCTTCCATCCAGCGTCTCAGGTCGGGCTCGAGCGCGGTCATTTTTTCCTTCATCTGCCAGGCGATACGCCGGTAGCTGAAGTGGCCCTTGACGCCGGAACGCACTCGCGCGATATATTCGGCTTCGGCGAAATCCATTTTGAAAAGAAATCGCGAGCGCGCCGCGAAGGGCAGCAGATATTGCGCGGCAGGTTGCGGCAATCGGCTGACGCGTGTTGTAACATCCGACAGCAGCGTGCTGTAAAAATCGCTCAGGCCCGCCGTTTCGATCGCCTCCGGGATTTCAAAACCCAGCCGGGCCGAATAAGCCTGGCGAAATTGCTGGCAGCGCCGGTGACGATGCAGATCGCGATAAGCGCCGATATCCATCACGATGTCGTAGACGTAGGGAGCGCCGTGGAAATTGCGCAGCAGATCGTCGCGCTGGCTGCGGCTTTGAAGCGCCACCTCCAGCACTTCGTGCCTTTGTGTCGGGCTCCAGGCGCGGGCCTGCTCGTAGAGTTCGCGGTACGGCCGTTCGGTCACAGGGTAGAGCAGCGTGGCCACAATATCGGCCACAGTGTCGGCGGGCTTGATCAGATCCACCGCCTCGGCGTAGCGCGGCTCATGGGCCGGCAGGTTTTGATTCGCCCAGGCGCGCAGATCGGCGCGGCTCCGCGCCAGATGCTGGTCCACATCCACGTGACGCGCGAGCGTCGGCGCCACCGCTTCCGCCGATGCGCTGGCCTCCCAGCGGCAGGCCGGTTCGGCGGCGCAAGCTTCGGCGATTTCGCCAGCCAGTTCCCGCACTTCCTGATATTCCGACGCCTTCATGCGCCGCACCTGCCGCTCCAAAGTGCGGAT
>DATJWJ010000070.1:0-18414 GCA_035501355.1 Bryobacteraceae bacterium
GCCAGCAGCTCCAGGAAGAAGAGAAGTTGGTCGCGGCCTTGACTGCGAGTGTCCGGCTGTCGAATCTGCGCTACCGCGGTGGTCTCGATAGTTATTTGCAGGTGCTGGATGCCGAGAGGAATCTGTTCGCCGGCCAGCTCACGCTGGCCCAGCTCCGGCTGTTAGAGCTCAATTCCGTGGTCCAGTTGTATGGCGCATTGGGCGGCGGCTGGCAGTAGCTTCGCGGCGCAAGAAGCGCAAAGGATGCGGCGCGCACGGCCAAACCACCGACCAACGTTTCGCGCCGCATTCCGTTTTGCGCGCTCTCTTGGAGAAGAACTGAGACAGTTACCGGTAACCGCCTTTAGAATGGCTCGATCATTCCCACACAGGCGCACGAAACCGGTAACTGTCCCAATCCTCTCATGTCTTGCGAACACCCTAACGATACGATCTTGCAACGTGCGGGCGTCTAGAGCAATCAAGACATCGCAGCAGAACGCCGGATCAAACGCCTTAAGCTCGTCCGACGTACCTATTGCGCCACTCGGTAAGAGCACAGCACAACATCCCCGATTTGGGGGACGTAGCCGGCAGCAAACGTCAGAGTATTGTTGCTGGCGGTATAGTCCAAACCGGACGTGAGCCGCAGGCCATTTCGAAACACCTCCAGGCTGCCGGCCGGACTTGGCACCTCGGAAAGCGTAAAGGCTGTGTTGTTGCCGTCGACGCTGCCCGCGGGCGTCTCCAGATCTACGAACCCCACGCCAGTGATCGCAACCGCTAGACGATAAGTAGCCATTAACGTGTCCCCCGGGTTCGGTACAGCGCCGGCCAGGAAGGTCAACGAATTGCCGGACAGCGTGTAATCGTTGCCCTGCTTCAGCAGCATTCCGTTGCGGAACATCTCCAGGCTCGCCGGGGGGGCGGGCGCATTAGCCAGTGTAAAGGCCGTATTGGCGCCATCGATTGTTCCCGCGGGGAACTCTGCGTCCACGAAGGAGCCGCTGCCCGTGCTGCCTCCACTCCCGGCTCCGCACGGTCCGGTGGTCCCGTCGACATGCACGCAGTCGCTGAGATTCCCAGTTGCTCCATCCAACGCGCCAGTGGAATCGATCACCGCCGCGCGTGACACCGCGAACGAGGTTCCTTCCGTTGGCCGGATGTTAAGAGCATTCGATAACCCGGTGACGTCCGTGATCTGCAGGCTGGTGGATTGTCCGGGCGGCGTCGTGGAGGGCGACGATGGCGACGTTGGCTCGGGAGCCGACCCGGTCACCGTCCCCGGCGCCAGCCGCACATCCCGCACCCGAAGCGATGTGCTGCTCGGCGGAATCGCCCAGGCTTCCGTATAAACCGTGCTGCCATTGCTGTTGTACTGTACCGTGTAAACGGCTGGAGTGTCGGCATTGGTGGTGGGAACAAGCTGCACGTACAGGATGCCATTCGTGATCTGCAGTTGTTCCACCGAGGCGGCGATGTTAGACGTGTCCGACGCCTCGAAGCTTTGCCAGGAAATGGTCAGGACGCCGTTGAAACGGCTCCCGTCCGAATTGAACAAGACGTCCTGAATGGTCGTCACAGGCGGAGTGGCCCCTAGCTTCAGGCCGAACCCCAAGGTGGCGCATAAGAGCCACCGCCGGAAACCGAACATGCTGCCTCCAGTAAAGTTTGAGATCGGATCGGCGAGGAGCACAAATCCGGCTTCAGATTAAGCGCACGCCGCGCCCCAGCCACATGCGCGGTGCACGCTTCGGCCAAGGAAGCTTTTGAATTGGAAGGCGTTGCGGTGCAACAATTTTAGTGGAAGGTTTGTGACTCGCGCTCAATCCGATCCACGCCCAGATAAGGCCGTAGAACTTCCGGAACCATCACGCTGCCATCGGCCTGCTGATAATTCTCGATAATCGCCACCCACGTCCGTCCGATTGGCAACCCGCTTCCGTTCAAGGTGTGAACGAACTCGGCCTTGCCCTTGCCGGACTTAGCGCGAATTGATGCGCGCCGCGCTTGATAGGCCTCGCAGTTGGAGCAGGAAGAGATTTCCTTATAGCCGTTCTGGCCGGGCAGCCAGACTTCCACGTCATACGTCTTGGCGGCCGATGCTCCCAGGTCGCCGGTGGAGAGCGCCACGGTGCGAAACGGAAGGCCCAGCCGCTTGAGAATGTCTTCCGCGTCGGCGGTCATTTTCTCCAGCTCTTCATAGCTTTGCTCGGATCGTGTAAACTTCACCATCTCCACTTTGTGAAACTGGTGCACTCGAATGATCCCGCGCACGTCGCGACCGTAGGACCCTGCTTCGCTGCGGAAACACGGCGTGTAGGCGCAGAGCCGGATGGGCAGATCGTCGGCGTTCAGCGTTTCGTCGCGGAACAAATTGGTTACCGGCACTTCCGCCGTCGGCGCCAGCCAAAAGTCGTGATTCTCCACCTTGAACAGATCGTCCTTGAACTTGGGAAGCTGCCCGGTTCCAAACAAGCTCGCGGAATTGATCAGACAGGGCGGAAAAACTTCGGTGTAGCCATGCTCGCGCGTGTGAACATCCAGCATGAAGCTCATCAGCGCGCGTTCCAGCTTGGCGCCCACGCCCCAGTACACGGCAAAGCGGGCGCCGGTGATCTTGGCGGCGCGCTCCAGATCCAGGATTTTCAACTCCGGGCCCAGGTCCCAGTGCGCCTTAGGCTCGAAATCGAATTGCCGCGGCGTACCCCAGCGGCGCACCTCGACGTTGTCGTCGGAGCTGCGGCCGATCGGGACCGATTCGTGCGGAATGTTGGGAATCCCGGCCAGCAGATCGCGAAATTGTTCATCCAGGACTTTGACTTTTTCGTCCAGTACCGCAATGCGCTCGCCCATCGCCCGCATCGCCTGTTGACGTTCGCTCGTATCGACGTTCTGTTTTCGAAGCTTGCTGATTTCCTGGCTCTCGGCGTTGCGCTGCGCCTTGAGCTGCTCAGTCTCCGTCACCGCGGCCCGGCGCTCGCCATCCATCTCTCGGAACTGCGCCACATCCAATTGGAATCCGCGCGTCGCCAACCGCGCCGCATAGGCGTCCAGATTGGCCCGGAATTGAGACAAATCATGCATTAGCGTTGGCCCGCCGTTAACTGTGCGCCCGAAATTATCGCTCGGAGATCGGCACCCAGGGCTGGCCCACCGGTTTGCCGATATAGTCCGCGCGCGGCCGGATCAGCCGATTGTTGCGATACTGCTCCAGCACGTGCGCCGTCCATCCCGACATGCGGCTCACAGCGAAGATCGGCGTGTACAGATCGATCGGAATACCAAGCGAGTAGTAAGTCGACGCCGAGTAGAAGTCCACGTTGGCGTTCAGCCCCTTCTGCTGCTTGATCATTTCTTCGATCTTTTTCGACGTCAGATACAGATCCAAGTGACCAGTGCGACGCCCCAGCTCCTCGGACAAAGCGCGCAGATGCGTTGCCCGCGGATCCTCGGTGTGATAAACGCGATGTCCGAAGCCCGGCACTTTTTTCTTGTTGGCCAGCATGTCCTGCACGTGCGCCACGGCCGCCTTCTCGTTTCCAGCCTCCAGCAACATCCGAATCACTTCTTCGTTCGCGCCTCCATGCAGCGGTCCCTTCAGCGCGCCAATGGCCGACGTTACCGCCGAATGAATATCGGACAGCGTGGCCGCTGTGACGCGCGCCGCGAACGTGGATGCGTTCAATTCGTGATCGGCGTGCAGGATCAGCGCGATGTCGAACACATGTTCCATCACGTCATCCGGCTTGCTTCCAGTCAACGTGTACAGGAAGTTGGCCGCGAAGCCCAGCTTGGGATCTCCCTCAACTACCGGTTTCCCAGTGCGCACCCGGTCGAACGTGGTCACGATGGTCCCGGTTTGCGCCATCAATCGCGTGGCCTTCTCGACGCTGGCTTCGATCGAATTGTCGCGCTCCTTGGGGTCGTACAGCGCGAGCATCGACACCGCGGTGCGCAGCACGTCCATGGGAGGCGATTTCGGCACGGTCCCCAGAAAGCTGGCCACTTCCTTGGGAATCGGCCGATATCGAACCAGATCCGCCTTTAACGCATCCAGTTCAGATTGCTTCGGCAGGCGCCCGTGCCAAAGCAGGTAGATGACCTCTTCAAAAGTCGCGTGATCGGCCAGGGTGTGGATGTTGAACCCCTGGTAGCTGAGGATTCCCTCGTCTCCGTCTATGAAGCAGATGCTGGACTCGGCGGCGACGATGCCCTCGAGCCCCGCTTGTGTAACTGGCATTTTTGCTGTCCCCTGTTGCTTGAGCATCGCGTCGGCTGGTACGTGCCGATGTGCGCCCAAGCTGCGAATCACCATTTTACAGGATTCCGAAGCCCGGCGAATTGGGAAATTGGGGAATGCGCATACTGTCCCCGGATTTACACTTCCGATTTACACTGAGCCTATGTACACACGCCGTGGTTTTCTCTCCGCCGCCGTGGGAACCGGCGTGCTCTTAGACGGTTGCCATCGCACTACCTCTACCAACCAATCCGCGCCCGCGGGCCCCGCTGACGTGACGCTGCGCATCGGCCCCGTTCTGGTCGACATTGCCAAGGACCACACCATCAGCACCACCGGGTACAATGGCAGCGTCCCCGGCCCGCTCATACGTCTTCACGAGGGCGTGCCTGTGACGGTCGACCTTTTTAACGACACCGACATTCCCGAGCTGGTCCATTGGCATGGGCAAATCATCCCGGCCGACGTCGACGGCGCGCAAGAGGAGAAAAGCCTGGAGGTCCCGCCGCACGGACACCTGCGCTATCGCCTGACCCCTATGCCCTCCGGCGCCCGCTTTGTTCACACCCACATCATGCCGATGTCGGACCTCAGCCGCGGAACTTACGGCGGCCAGTTCGCCTTCGTCTACATCGAACCGAAAAGCAATCCCGGCCAGTACGATCAGGAGATTTTCCTCGCCAGCCACGAATGGGAGCCGTTCTTCTCCACCGCCGAAGAAGAAGAGGAAGAACTGGACGCAGAGCAGCGCGAGCGCATGGCCGCCCAAAAGAAAGACGAAAAACCGAACGGCTGGGAGATCGGCTATCAGCGCTTCACTATCAACGGAAAATGCCTGGGCTTTGGCGAGCCGTTGCGCGTCAAAGAAGGACAGCGCGTCCTGTTCCACATCCTCAACGCCAGCGCCACCGAGAACATCCAACTAGCGCTCGCCGGACATGTGTTCCAAGTGATCTCTCTCGACGGAAACCCGGTGCCCCATCCCCAGCCGGTCGAGATTTTGGAGCTGGGCACGGCCGAGCGCGTTTCGGCCGTGGTCGAAATGAAAAACCCCGGCGTTTGGATCCTGGGAACTCCCAAAGACGACGACCGCATGAACGGCATGGGCATCGTCGTGGAATACGCCAACAAATCCGGCCAGCCGCGTTGGATCAAGCCCGAGAAAAAGCGCTGGGATTATTCGATCTTTGCCGACACCCGCGCCGCGCAAGCTCCGGACGAAACCATACCGCTGGCCTTCGGCAAGATCAACGGCGGCACCGAAGCGTTCAATCATTGGACCATCAACGGCAAGCAGTACGACGCGAATACTCCACCGCAGGTCCTGCACAAAGGCCGGCGCTACCGCCTGGTTTTCGACAACCAGACCGACGACGCCCATCCCGTGCACTTGCATCGCAACAGTTTCGAATTGACCAGCGTCAACAGCCAGCCAATCAGCGGAGTGCTGAAGGACGTCGTACTGGTGAAAGGTTTCAAGAAGATTGAAGCGGACTTCACGCCCGCCCTGGAAGGCTTGACGCTGTTTCACTGCCATCAACAGTTGCACATGGACTACGGCTTCAAGCACCTGTTCAATGTGACCTGAGCCGACTCCTCTATACTGGACTCATGAAAACTGCGATCGGGCTTTCCGTGGCAGCGCTACTTGCGCTCGTGCCGGCCTTCGCCCAACGAGGCGGCGAGCAGCGCGGAGGCGGGCAAAGCAACCGCGAAGTGGGCGGCAAGATTCCTTCCCACGGCCCTCCCGCCACCAAGCCTTCTCGGGCCAAGCAAAGCCCAGCCCCCCGTCCTCAAGCTCAGGCGCAGACCCGGGCACCCGAGCAAGCCAGGCCCGAGCCAGGCCGGGGGCCCACGCCGCCAGCCCCCCGCGGATTCGCCGACAAGCCCGGCCATCCCGATGTCCCCCACGTTCACTCCAACGGCAAATGGGTGGGACATGACTCCGGCCCGAACGATCCTCACTACCATCTCGATCGTCCTTGGGAACACGGACGTTTCACCGGCGGATTTGGCAAGTCGCACGTCTGGCGCATCCAGGGCGGAGGCCCGCAGCGCTTCTGGTTCTCGGGATTCTATTTCAGCGTCGCCCCTTACGACCTCGACTATGCCGCCGACTGGCTTTGGGACAGCGATCAAATCGTGATCTACGACGATCCGGACCACGTCGGTTGGTACTTGGCATACAACGTAAGGCTCGGCAGCTACGTGCACGTGATGTTCCTCGGCACCAGCTAGCTGCATATTCGCTAAAATTAAATTTGCACCAACTTTTCTTACACAACGACAACGTCCTCGACACCCATTCGAAGACCCTCTCGGCCGGCCAGACCGGCTTGTTGAACGGCTGGGGGGTTTTCAGCACCATCCGGGTCGAGGAAGGTGTGCTATTCGCCTTCGAGCGCCACTGGGAACGCATGCGCCACGATGCCCGGCTCATGCACGTGCCGTTTCCGAACGATCCGGCTTGGCTAAAATCGCGGCTGCTGCGTTTAATCGAGGCCAACTCGGCCTTGAATGCCACGCTGCGTGTCGCCGTGGTGCGCAATCACGGCGGATTCTTCGAGGGCCCCGACCAGACCCGCGACTTCGACCTGATCGCTTTCACCACCAATCGCAATCCCTGGGGCGACAGCGTTCGCCTGGCCATCAAACCATTCGCCCGTTACGCGCAGAATGAGTTTGCAGGCGCCAAGATCCTCTCCTGGGCTCATAATCTGACCTGGTATGAAGAAGCACATCAGCGCGGCTTCGATGAAATGCTGCTGCTGAATGAGCGCGGCGAAGCGAGCGAATGCACATCGGCCAACATCTTTGCGGCGCGCGGCCGCGAAGTCTGGACGCCGCCGTTGACTTCCGGCTGCCTCCCCGGCGTGACACGAGCTTTGGCGTTAGAAGAAGTCCGAGCGCCCGGAATCACGGTCCTGGAAAAAACCCTGCTTCCCAAAGATCTGGAGTCCGCCGACCAGGTCTTCATCAGCTCCACTACGCGCGATTTCCTCCCGGTATCGGAAATCGAAGGCCTGAAAATCCGCAACCACGGCGCGGTCATGCAAGAACTATCGAAAGCCTTCGAGATTTACCGCCAGGCTTACGTCGCCGCGCACGCTGGAATCGCGGTTCCCAAATAGCACCCTATTCGAGCCACGCTATGCCGGCACCGCCCAAACGTGGATCACCCCGCCCGCTTTGACACGCTCGACCGCTTCCACCAGCGCCGGGAAAATCGGCCGATAATACTCGATTCGGTTTCTCTTTACATGGACGATGACAATGCCGAAAGTCAGATTCTTGAGGTTGGTCTCGAATTCGAAACCTTTGTCAATCGTTACGAGAACGTCAAACCGCCTCTGCGCCCGAGCCGTGAGTTCCGCATCAGGAAGTGTTCGCCATTGCACCTCTGACACGGTCAGGACCTCATGGTGTGTGAACGCCTGACGAACGCGAGGGTTCACGCACTCGTCTAGGAGGATACGCACTCGATCAGTTGGTCTTTAGCCAGTTCAAGGAACGAAATAGCCTGCTCGCGCTTAACGGTCACGAAGTCGCGCAGAAAACTGTCGAGCGTGTCGCCGTCCTCGATATAATCGAGCAGCGTTTGCACCGGAACGCGAGTGCCTGTGAAGCAGGGCGTCCCATGCATTATCGAGCGGTCAACCGAAACCACTCCAGCGAGGCTGGCCTTTTTTTCGGCGGTCATCACCTTTAAGATAAGCGATCAGGCACCGATGAGCAAACGCGAGGTGCTGCGGTGTCGCGACGCGGGCTCAGTCCCACCGACGGTCATCGCTCTGCGCGTTCAAAACGGACAAGAGTTCTTTGAAGCCGGGGTACATCCGGCGCGATGTCAAGTTACACGGGTGGGCGAAGAAGAGCGCGGAAAAACAAAAATGGTTCCAAGTGACCCATCGAACAGCTCGCTCTCCCAGCCGGCATGCGCGGCCAGAGCTTGGCATGCAGTGTAGCCGAAACGCTGCCCTCTTGCTCCCCGCTGCGGCTTTTATCCCGCCTCGGATCGGTGCGCCAGAGCCCGTTTGCTTTGCTACCTGCTAGAAGCCATCGCCTCGGAACAGCCTTTCGCTCGCCCGCAACGACTGTCCTCTTTCGAGAACCACCGTGGCGAGGTCAACGCTCCTGGCCTATCCCTTCGGCCTTAATTCCGAACTCGTTCTCCAGCCCGTTCGGTCCTGGGCTCCCACCCTCGGCTACGTTCTTCACGTCTCCGGGGGCTTTCCGCGCCCAAAACCCGTTGCCGTACTCCAAGCCCGAAACTCTCAAACGTCCCTCTAACTTTCGCTCCCCTCCGGGACTTTCATCCCTCGGGATCGTAGCGCTCGGTCAGCGGCTGAGTCTGAGAAGCTTACCTTTGTGCCCGGCCCGTTTTTCCTTCGCTCCCCGCTAGCGTTAATTACTTTTGATAACTACCCGCTCGCGGATCATCGTTCCAGATTCGCTTCCGTTCACCAGGCTTTCTGCTCTCTGAACCTCTTGGAACCATGTCCATCTTGCCCGGAATCGCCGTTTCAGTCAATGATTAAATGGCTGTTACAGTAGCTTTTCCTACGGTTTTATTCCTTGCAGATTCAATGCCTTACAGATTTGCGTTTGTGGAGAAAATGTGGATAAAACGGCAGCCGCCCAACTTGTTTCACTTACTCGCGCGCTTGCCGGCGGACATGCTTTCGAGCGCCAAAATCATGCCCGTGTCCGTCGCGACCCAGGCGTGTTGCGCGTCCGGCGCCGCGATGGTCGCGCGCTGCGCATCCGCTCGATAGTCCACGTCCATCTCCTCCCACAGCCTCAGATTCGTGCTGCGGAGAATCTTGAGCTTGCCTGGAATCGGCACCTGGTTGGTGTTGCCCGGCGGTTCCACCGAAGCAATCAATGCGCCCCCGCCCGGCAACACGGCCACATCGCTGACCGCGCGATCGCGTTCCCCAAAAATCATCTGCGACGTCGTCGAGCCCAGCTTCAACTTCAACACCGAGGACGGAAGCTGATACACGTCGTGATACTCCACTAGCGCCAGCACGTCGTCTTTCAGAAATCGCACCTGGGTGATGCTCCCGACGATCGAATTGGTGGAGGACTTCCAGGTCTTCCCTCCGTCCTCCGTTTGGAGCAGGAACACTTCCGAGGGCTTCTGCTGCCGCACCCGTTCGGCATTTGGAACCAGCCAGACCGGATAGCGCTGATACTTGTCGGTCATCACCCGCCCCACGATGGCGCCTTGCTGGCCGTCGAACGCGATGCAATCGTAAATGGTGTCATCCGCCTTGGCCGCCGGCGTTTGCGCCTCCGGCACCTTCACCCATTTCTGCCCGCCATCGGTGGTCTCGTATATGGCCTTGGGATATCCGATCGCGAACCCGTGCGATTCGTCCAGGAAATATACCTGAACAATTCCTTTGAGGCCGCCCAGCTTCTTCCAACCGCGCCCGCCCTCCTCGCTGACCCAGATGCCGCGATCGGTGACCATCCAGCCCTTGCGCTCGTCGGGCAAGAATAGCGAAACGGGTTCCTCGCTGAAATCTTCCAGACTCCAGTGCTGGCCGCCGTCGGAGGTCATCACCGTAGCGCCTTTGGTGTGGCCGTTCAGGCCCACAATCGCGCCTACTGCTACGCAGCGCTGGGCCGAGGGGCACGCCATATCCCGGATGTTGAACACCGCGTCCGGCTTATCGTAGAAGTATTGGATCTTCCAGCGGTCCGCGGCGCCCGCTACAGGAAGCAGAATCGCCAACAAGGCGGGAATTGCCGCGCGCATCTTAACTGCCATGAGGACGTTCCGTGCTTGAATATACGAAGTCCGAGGCTCTTTCAGTGTCTTTGGTTCCCAATTTCGACAGCATCAGCAAACATCCCACCTGCTCGCCCACCGTGGTCAGCAGCTCCATTTCCATGCCGCTGTGCGGATGCGGGTCGCGGTGCTGCACATTGATCACGCCCTCCACGCCACGGCGCGAAATGATGGGAGCCGAAAGAAACGCCTCGAAGGTATCCTCCGGCAGATCGCTAAAAAATTTGAAGCGCGGATCGTGATAGGCTTCGCGCGAAATCGCCAGCAAGCGTTTCTCCCGCGCCACCCATCCGGTCAAACCTTCGTTCAACGCCAGTTGCACTTTCCCCACTTCCGTAGGAGGCACGCGATTGCTCGCCCTCAACACCAGCTGCCCGCCGTCGATCAGGTAAACCAGGCACGAGTCGCATTCCATAAAGTCCACCACCAGCGTCACCACGCCGTCCAGCGCCTGTTGCAAGCCCATCGGCCGAACCATGCAGCGGCTGATCTTTTGAAGCAGCGAGAGCTGTTGCTCGGTCCGTGCGAGGCGCTGCTCGAGTTCCCTGGATTTGGACACGACTCCCATTATCCCATTCCGAGCCACGGCGCTGCCCCGTTCATCCCGCCCCCAGTCAACACGCCGCCAGCGCACGGCCTGCCGGCCAGCCTCTGAAACTAAGGTGAACACCCTGCACGCTGCCAAACAATTCTACTGGCGTATGATCCAAAGCCGTAGTACGATGGTTGCATCCTTGTTCTGTATGGAGGAGATCATCGTAAATGTGGAATAAACGAAAAGAAGAAGAGTCTGCCCCCAAGCCAGCCACTCCACCGGCTGTCCCGAATCCAGTGAAGGAGAATCCCATCATGTCCAGTGCCACCGCTCCCGCCCCACACATTCCTGAATCGCGCGGTCCTGCCGTAATCGGAAAATCGGTCATGATTAAAGGTCAAATTTTTAGCCGCGAGGACCTTACTATAGACGGCGAGATTGATGGCTCGGTGGAGTTGCATGAACACCGCCTCACCGTTGGTCCCAATGGCAAGCTGCAGGCCGGCGTGAAGGCCCGCGAGGTGGTTGTATTAGGGACCATTCACGGCAACGTGGAAGCCTCCGACAAGATTGATATTCGCAAAGACGCCAAGCTGGTCGGCGATATTAAAACCACACGCATCGTCATCGAAGATGGCGCATACTTCAAAGGCAGCATCGACATCGTGCGGCCGGAAGTGAAACCCGCGGCTCAACCCGCTGCCAGGCCCGTGGCCGCAGCTCCCTCCCCCACTCCGGTAGCCGCTTCCGCCGGTGCTCCAGCCACGGCCGGTGATACTAAGCATTAGCCGTCAGTTCAACAAAGGAGCGATTTGCTGAAAGACCGTACGAAAACGGAACCGGCTTCGGCTTCCCTGTTTTCGTCGCGAAAAAACGGGGGGGTGCCGCCGCCGCAAACCCGATCCAGCCACGGCTTGGAACAATTCTTCTCCTCCATTGCGGACGAGCAGAATCTTTCCATCCTGGATTTCGCCGGCGCCAGCCAGGCTAATATCACCTTCATCACCGCACTCGGTCATCGCATCTATTCCAATGACTTCGTGCAAGCCATGGAGGAGGCCTTCGCCGGCCAAGGCGACTATTCGGCTAACCAGGCCGATCCCAAGCGCGTCACGGCTTTCCTCGAAGAGACCCTGGCCTTCGCCGATCGGAGCTTCGACGGCGCGCTCCTTTGGGACACCCTGCAATTCCTCGCTCCGTCCCTGCTCGAACAAACCGTCGAACAATTGTCTCGAGTGCTCCGCCCCGGCGCATCGCTGCTGGCCTTCTTTCACGCCGAGGAGAAAATGGATTCCGCCCCGCTCTACTCTTACCGCATCCTCAGCCCCAAGACCATGTCGCTGACCCCGCGCGGCGCCGTCCGTCCAACACAGTATTTCAACAACCGCAGCCTCGAAAAACTCTTCCAAAATTTCCAGTCGGTCAAGTTCTTCCTCACTCGCGACCATCTGCGCGAAATAATTGTCCGCCGGTAACGCGCGCGCCTAGCGATGCGAGAACAGCTCGAACTGACCTAATTGCCGGCACACCGCCTCGATTTGTTCAGTCAGTTCTTCCCGATCCTCTGCGGGAAGGGTATACAACACGGAATCGAAGTAGCGCCGCAACTCGTCCGCCGCATGATTGGCCTCCAACCTGTCATGCTCGGCTAATTCGCACACCCACAGCACCGCTTGTTTTAGAAAGTGTGATCTGATCTGCCCGAGTTCGATCGCATCCGGATTCACATGGAAACGGTGCGCACGTGCCTGGCCAGGAGTACTAGACCAGAACCGCTGTCCGCGCTTGGAGCTGAATTCCATTCTGACCGCAGCCTGTGCGACTGGGATGTGAAACCAGCCGGCTGGCTGCCGCTGCACCCGGTATGAACAGCGTAAGAATTAGCGAGCAGCCAGCCGGTCCCTGAACAGATGACTTTCTTACCTGGTAATTGTTCCAGTGATAACAGTGAGAAATGTGGAAATGTGGGGAAATGTGGAAATGTGGGAAATGTGGGGACAGTATACTCATTCCCCGATTTCGGGCGGTCTTTGGCCGATCATCGCCCAAGAAATAGGGGAATGCGTGTACTGTCCCCGGATTAAAATGGAGGCGTGCCTCCCATCCGAGCTCCGCGCGGCCGCGAAATCTCCTGCCAAGGCTGGCAGCAGGAAGCCGCACTCCGGATGTTGATGAACAACCTGGACCCCGAGGTAGCCGAAAAGCCCGACGAGTTGATCGTCTACGGCGGCACCGGCCGGGCCGCGCGCGACTGGGCATCGTTTGAAGCCATCGTCCGTTCCCTGCGCTCGCTTTCCAACGACGAAACCCTGCTGGTCCAATCCGGCAAACCGGTCGGAATCTTTCGCACGCACGACGCCGCCCCGCGCGTCCTTATCGCCAACTCCAACCTGGTCGGCCGCTGGTCCAATTACGAAGAGTTCCACCGCCTGGAGCGCCTCGGCCTCATCATGTACGGCCAGATGACCGCCGGCTCGTGGATCTACATCGGCAGCCAAGGCATCGTCCAAGGCACCTTTGAAACCTTCGCATCCGCAGCGGTCAAACATTTCAACGGATCGCTGCGCGGCAAGCTCATCGTCTCAGGCGGCATGGGAGGCATGGGCGGCGCGCAGCCGTTAGCCGCCACTCTCAACGACGCCTGCTTTCTCGGCATCGACGTCGACCCCGCGCGCATCCAAAAGCGCCTCGCCACCGGCTATTGCGACCGCATGTCCACCAATCTCGACCAGGCGCTCGACATGCTCAACGACGCACGCCATCGCGGCCACGCGCTCTCGGTCGGCCTGGCCGGCAACTGCGCCGACGTGCTCCCGGAAATGGTTCGCCGTGCCATCGTCCCCGACATCCTTACCGACCAGACCAGCGCGCACGACGCCCTCAATGGCTACGTCCCCAACGGCATGAGCCTCGACGAGGCGCTAGCCTTGCGCTGCTCGAACCCGGATGAATACACGCGCCGCTCGTTCGACGCCATGGCCCAACACGTCCGCGCCATGCTCGCCTTGAAACGCATGGGCGCGATCACGTTCGACTACGGCAACAACATCCGCGCGCAAGCCAAAACCGCCGGAGTGGAAGACGCTTTCGAAATTCCCGGCTTCGTCCCCGAATATATTCGCCCGCTGTTCTGCGAAGGCAAAGGTCCGTTCCGCTGGGCCGCGCTCTCCGGTGAGCCCGAAGACATCCACACCACCGATCGCCTGGCTCTCGAACTCTTTCCCAACAACCCGGTGCTGGCCCGATGGATGCGCCTGGCCAAAGACCGCATTCACTTTCAGGGCCTGCCCGCGCGCATCTGCTGGCTGGGCTATGGCGAACGCGCCGAGTTCGGCTTGGCTATCAACGACTACGTGCGCCGCGGAAAAATCCAAGCCCCCATCGTCATCGGCCGCGACCATCTGGACGCCGGATCCGTCGCCTCGCCCTATCGCGAAACCGAAGCCATGCTGGACACTTCCGACGCCATCGCCGATTGGCCCCTGCTCAACGCACTGCTCAACACCGCCGCAGGGGCATCCTGGGTCTCCATCCACAACGGCGGAGGCGTAGGCATCGGCTACGCGCAGCATGCCGGAATGGTCGTCGTGGCGGACGGAACGGACGCCTGCGCCCAGCGCCTGGAACGCGTGCTCACCACCGACCCCGGCCTCGGAGTAATTCGCCACGCCGACGCCGGATACGCGAAAGCCATCGAAGTAGCGCACGAGCGCGGCATCCGCATGCCCATGGACCCCGAGCAGTGAAAAAGGCAGTCCTAGGCTGCTCACAACTAGTCACGCTTGAAGGCCCGCCGCGCTCACGTATCGGCCGAGAACTCCGCGACCTGGCCATCATCGCCGACGGCGCCATGCTGATCGAAAACGATCGGATCACGCAAGTAGGGCCACGCACCGAACTTGCTCCTATCATCGACCCAGACTGCGAAGTAATCGATGCGGGCAACCGCGTCGTGATGCCCGGATTCGTCGACGCCCACACCCACCCGGTCTTCGCCGGCAACCGTGCCGCCGAATTCGAGCAGCGAGCCGAAGGAGCAACCTACGCAGAAATCGCAACCGCCGGCGGTGGCATCCGCTCCACCGTCCGCCAAACCCGCGCCGCCACGGAAGACGACCTCCTAGCCGCCGCGCAAAAACACATCCGCTGGTTCCTTCAGACCGGCACCACCACCATCGAAGCCAAATCCGGCTACGGCCTCACACTTGAAGACGAGTCGAAGCTGTTGCGCGTAATCGCTCACCTCCAGCCCCTGCGTACCGTCCCAACCTTCCTCGGCGCGCACGAGATCCCGGATGAATACCGCGGCCGCAAGTACGAATACATACGCCTCCTAATCGACGAAATGCTACCGTCTATTTCGAAGCTCGCCGAATACTGCGACGTCTTCTGCGAGCCGGACGTCTTCAACGTTGAAGACAGCCGCGAGATCCTCTCAGCCGCGCGCGCCCGCGGCCTCGGGCTGCGCATCCACGCCGATCAGCTTTCCAACTCCGGCGCTTCAGCCCTGGCCGCCGAACTCGGCGCCGCAACAGCCGACCATGTGGAACACATCGACACGCGCGGCATCCTGGCGCTCAAAGCCGCCAACGTCCAACCCGTTCTGCTCCCCGGCTCGGTCTACGCGCTCGGCTCCTCCCGCTACCCGCCCGCCCGCGACATGATCGCCGCCGGCCTGGCCGTGGTTTTGGCGACGGATTTCAATCCCGGCTCCTCTCCCACGCCTTCGGTGCCCATGATCCTCTCGCTCGCCTGCACTCAAATGAAAATGACGCCCGCCGAAGCCATCACCGCCGCCACCTTCAACGCAGCCTGCAGCCTCAACCGCGCCCATGAGATCGGATCGCTCGAACCCGGCAAGCTCGCCGACTTCGTTATCCACGATTGCGCCGACTATCGCGAGATCCCCTATTTCTTCGGCATCCAATACGCCCGCGCCGTCTTCATCGGCGGCCAATGCGTCTCAGGGGAATGCTAACCTAGGGTAAACGCGCGTCCGCCGTTCGTGTATCCTCCCAATTTAAGAAGTGCTCATGTTTTGCCATACTCGCATTAATCTGTTCAGAACTTCTCTCGCGAATCTGTTCGCCATTTCGGTGCTCGGCGCCTTTGCGCTTAGCGCCCAGACCTTGTCGATGGTCTCTGGAAACGGCCAGATACTCGCCCAACAATTTCAAACCAATGCGCCGCTGGTTGTCCGAGCTACCGGCTCAGATGGGAAACCGGCAGCTGGCGTAAATGTAACCTGGGCCATCACCAGCGGGGGACCAGGCACGCTCTCCAGCGCGTCGAATACCACCGACAGCAACGGCCTGGCCCAAGTCGTGTTCACTGCCACCAGCATCAACACGCTGCTTTCCTATGTGCCCTCCACCGTTACGGCATCGGCCGGCTCGAGTAGCGTGAATTTCATCGTCACCACCGTGCAGACCCAGGGCAGCGTTAACATAGTCATCGGCACTCCCTCCAACGGCGCGACTTTAACTGCGCCCTCCGGCACCACCATCCCGGCCGCCGTCGTGGTGCACGTCTATGCGGAAGGCGGAGTGCAAAGCGGACAGGGCATCCCAAACGTCGGCCTGCGCGTCGGGAATCAGCAAGACCCGTCCTCAGCGCCGCCGGCCGCCTGCAACGCCCAGGTCGGCATCGCGCTCACCGACTCCAGCGGCACAGCCACCTGCAATCTGAACATCACCGGTCCTGCCGGCAACACCCAGTTGGTCGCGATCACCGGAGAGTTTGAACACAATCCAACTTTCAATCTGGACATCACACCCGGCGCCTCGTGCAGCTATTCGCTTTCCGCCAACATCCAGTCCTTCAGCTCCTCGGGAGGACCCGGCAGCGTGAATGTAGTTACTAGCTCGGGCTGCGCATGGACCGCGACGAGCAATGCGAACTTCGTCAGCATCACCTCGGGCGCGAGCGGCACCGGCAACGGAACGGTCTCTTACACCGTCGCCGCCAACACCAGCACCGCTCGCTCCGGAACCCTGACCATTGCCGGCCACACCTACACTGTCAATCAATCCGCAGCCTCCAGCGGCGGCGGAGGCCTGTCCATCACCACTCAGAATCTGCCCACCGGCAACGTCGGCGCCAATTACTCCGCAACACTCACCGCAACCGGCGGCCAAACGCCCTACAGCTGGTCGATCAATGGCGCGCTCCCCAGCGGTCTGTCGCTTACTCCGTCCTCGGGTGTCATCAGCGGCACCCCATCCAGCTCCGGCGTGTACGGTTTCACCGCTACGGTGACCGACGCCGCCAACAAACAAGCCTCACAGAACCTCAGCATCACCATCAACGGCGGAACCTCGTCCGGATCCTTCGCCATCACCAACGTGTCTTTCGCAAACGGCACCGTCGGCCAGTCGTATTCACAGCCTCTGACCACCGCCAATTTCTGCACTACACCGTTCTCACATAACGTCAACTTCTCGGTCGCCTCGGGATCGCTGCCGGGCGGCCTGAGCATCACAACCAATCCGGACGGCTCTCATTCCATCGCAGGCACTCCGCAATCTTCCGGAGCCTTCCCCTTCACGCTCACCGCCACCGACACGTGCGGCAACGTGGCCAACGCGAGCTTCACCATCATCATTGGTGGTGCGCCTGGGACCCAGACCATGAGCGTGAACATGCCTTCACTGTCGTTCACGGCCCAGAACGGATCGGCCGCGCCGCCGTCGGATCAAATCATCACCATCTCGTCCAACACGGGCACTCTCAATTACTCGATTGCCGTCAACACGACCTCCGGCGGAAACTGGTTGGTTGCCAAAAGCTCAACCACCGGAACCACGCCCGGAAGCTTCACTGTCGGCGTTGCGAATTACTCCGCGCTGAAACCGGGCCCCTACACCGGCTCGATTGTCATTAGTTCGCAAGCCTCCAATAGCCCGGTAATTATCAACGTAACGCTGACGGTAATCGTGGCGCCCGCGGTCATTCTTCAGAGCCCCAGCTCGTTCTCGGTGAGTCAGGTGGCGTCCGCCGGCCAGATGTACACGCCGGTAACGCAGGAACAGATTGTGCTCGCAAGCGGCGCAGGCCCGCTTCATTTCACCGCCTCGGCATCCACGCTGGATGGAAACAACTGGCTGACTGTTCTTCCCGCGGAGGGCTTCACGCCCGCGGCGCTGACCGCGAGCATCGATACGGGCGGCCTCCCGGCAGGAAATTACACCGGAACCGTGGTCGTCAAACCAGACTCCGGCCCATCCATCCCGGTCACTTTCATGGTCACGGTTACCCAGCAGTTGCCCGCGCTGGTTTCGGTCGTCAATGGCGCAAGTTTCTTGAATGGACCCGTAGCCCCGGGCGAAATCGTCACGGTTTTTGGCACTGCGCTGGGCCCGCCGATTCCCGCCAATCTGCAGCTCGACGAATTTGGCCGAGTCGCCAACAACCTGGCAGGTACCCAAGTCCTGTTCGACGGCTTCCCGGCGCCGATCATCTATTCAGCCGCCGGCCAAGTTTCGGCCATCGTTCCTTACGAGATCGCCGGCAACGCCACGACGTCCGTGTTCGCGGAGTATCTAGGCCGGCGCTCCAGCGCTCTCGCAATTCCGGTTGCCGCCTCCGCTCCCGGAATCTTTGTGCTGAACAGCTCGGGCCAGGGAGCCATCCTGAATCAGGACGGCAGCGTCAATTCGACTACGAACCCGGCGGCGCCTGGAACGATCGTCAGCATCTTCGCGACCGGCGAAGGACAAACCAACCCGGCCGGCGTCGATGGATTCGTCGCGCAAGGAGCGGTCGCGATGCCGCTGCTGCCGGTGACGGTGCAGATCGCCGGTCAAGACGCGCCAGTCTCGTATGCGGGCGCGGCTCCAGGCGAACCTTCCGGCGTGC
>DATJWJ010000071.1:0-27388 GCA_035501355.1 Bryobacteraceae bacterium
GACGCCACCCCGACCACGCAAGCAGTGGCCACAGTCGCGGACCTCGAGCGCCGTCTGAACCAACTCCTGTCCAAGGCGAAATGAAACTCAACTACGGGATCGATGCGCCGCGCGTCGTGCTCCAGCTCGGATTCTGGGGCCTGGCCGCGCTAGCGGTCGCGGTATTTCGCCTGGATTTCCACATCGGCATCTTTCTTTTTCCCCATACCGGCTTTTATTATCCAGCCGCCATTCTCCTGGGCGAGACCGCGCTGATGTTGGATTATTCGCTGCGCGGGAAGTTCCGTCATCGCGACAAAATGCTGGCGATGATCCCTTGGCGCGGAGACGAACAGGTGCTCGACATCGGTACGGGCCGCGGCTTGCTGCTGATCGGCGCCGCCAAACGCTTGACCACCGGGCACGCCGTTGGCATCGACATCTGGAGCAAGAAGGATCTCAGCGACAACCGGCTGGAACGCACCGAGTTCAATATCAAGGCCGAAGGCGTCGCCGATCGTTGCGAATTGCGCAGCGAGTCTGCGCAAAAGATGACCTTTCCATCGGCTAGCTTCGACGTCATCGTTTCCAATCAGTGCCTGCACAACATCGCGTCGGATGCCGAGCGCGATCAAGCCTGCGCTGAAATCGCGCGTGTGCTCAAACCCGGCGGCAAAATCGTTCTGTCGGATTTCATCCATACCAAGCACTACGCCGAAGAGTTTCGAAAGGCCGGACTCGAGGTGCGGCTCCGGGGCTGGTATCCGCTGCTGCGCATCGTCTACGCAACCAAGCCGGCTACTTCGACGTAAGCGCTTCCAGTTCGTCCAGCGTCCTGGGCCAGTCCTCTCGCATCAGTCGCGACAGTCCGCGGTCCGCGAGCAGCTTCCCGCTGGTCTGGCAGTTGGCGCAATAGTTGGTTTCGTTGTCGGCGTAGCGGATGCGTTGGATCGGCGCCCCGCATCTTACGCACGCCTCTTTGTAGCGTCCATGAACCGCCATGTTCGGACGAAACGCTGTGACCTTTTCGGGGAACTTCTCGCCGGCTTCGGAGCGCAATTCATCGACCCACCGTAGCAGCGTGGCCCGAGTCGCTTCGAAAAGACGGCTGATTTCCTCCGGCTTCAGCTTCTGCGTGAGAGCAACCGGCGAAAGCCGCGCTTCAAACAGGATCTCGTCGGAATAGGCATTACCGATTCCGCTGAATGTCCTCGGATCGGTGAGCGAACGCTTCAGCGTATGATTTTCTCTGGTCAGAGCGGCGGCGAAGTGTTCGAGATCCGCATCCAGGACCTCCAGTCCCCCCGGATTGAGCTTCTGCAAACCGGCGTCGCCCGCGACGACATGCAGCGACGCGCGCTTCTTCGATCCTGCCTCGGTGAAGAGCAGCGAGCCGTTCGGAAAGTCGAAGGCCGCCAAGCCGCGCGGCCGCGCTACCTTGACTCCGCGCTCGCGCCAATGCAGACGCCCAGCTATCATCAGGTGCAACACCAGCCACAAATCGTCTTCGACTCCGATGGCGATGCGCTTGCCGATGCGCCGCAGCTCGCGCACCGTCTTGCCTTCCACCGCGCGCAGCGGCGGATCCACCGTACGCAGCAGAAACGGGCTGCCCAAACGCACGCGCTCGAGCGGTTGGCCCAGAATGCGCTTTTCGAGAGCTTCGATATATACGACTATGTCCGGCAGTTCGGGCACTCAGGATTACGGTGCCATATCCTTGATGTGCGTCGCAATGTACCACTGGTTGCCGAAGGCGTCTTTCACGCCCGCGCTGCGGTCCCCGTAGGGCTGGTCAGCCGGCTCGCTCAGCGATGTTGCGCCGGCCTTGATCGCGCGCTGATACAACGCATCGACGTCCGGAACGTACAGATAGAACATGGTCGGCATGGGCTGATACGGGCCATGCGCCTCGCCCATTTCGAGCACTGAGTCGCCGATTCGAACTCTGGCGTGGTGGATAACGCCGTCCGGCGTCGCATACTTCTCCAACTCCACCGCACCGAAAGCCCTTGTCAGGAAGCCGATCACAGGCTCTGCGCGCAAGGGATGCAGATAGACATTGACATTGCGCAGACCTTCGGGAATATAGCTGGCGCCCTTGGCCGTCGCAATGTACCAATGGTTGCCGGCCGGATCCTTCAAGCTGCTGCTCCGCTCGCCGTATTCCTGATCGGCGGGAGGCTGAATGGTGACGCCGCCCGCTTTCACTCCGTGTTGGTGCGCCGCGTCGACGTCTTCCACGTAGACGTGCAGCGCGGTCGGGAGAGCCGGTCCGCGGAAGGAGAGACCGGGCCCGCCTCCACCCATCATGAGCATCGAATCGCCGATGCGAACTTCGGCGTGAATGCCGCCCCCCGAGCCGATAGCGTGGAAGGTCTCCTGCGCGCCGAAAGTATGTTTGGCGAACTCGATCAGCGCGGCGGCATTCTCCGCGATCAGATACGGCGTGATGGTGTGATAACCCTTGGGAATCGGACTTACTCCCGTAGGCTTCGGCGCCGACTCGCGTTCCATAGCTTCGAACCGGCGGTGCATTTCCTCGATGGTCAACTGTTCCTTGAGCGTGCCGATGCTCCAGGTGTATCCGAACGGATCGGAAACCTGGCCGGAGCGCTCGCCATAAAATTGATCGCGCACCGGTGACACGACCTTGGCTCCGGCATCAACTGCTTTGGTCACGAAAGCATCTACCTCATCGACGTTGAGGTGTATGCTCACGGGCGACCCTCCCAGCGTTTCCGGACCGGGATAACCTGCCTCGGGCGACGACTCACCGAGTGAGATGACGGAGTTTCCGATCGCCATCTCCGCATAAGGTATCGTGCCGTGGACCTCAAAGCGTGAGAGCTCTTTAGCTCCAAAAGCTTTCGTATAAAAGTCGATGGCGGCCGCAGTGTTTTTCACGCGCAGGCGCGCCACGGCGGCTTGTAGTGCAGGGGCGGCTTGAGTTGCCATAGATGATTTCCTTTCCAGTTCTGACTTCAGACGTGCTTTAAAACTCTCGCGCGGCAGGTCGAGCAAGTCGCGCGCCACCGCAAGCATCGGCTCCAATTCATGCGACTCAGCGCTCGAGCCGGTGAAGAGCGCACCGATGGCTTGATCGAATTGTTCAAACATGGTTGGCATCTTTGCCCTCCATGCGGGACCTCAAACTTTGCACGGCCCGAAATTGCAATTGCTTCACGGCGCCTTCGCTTCGTCCGAGCTGTTGCGCGATCTCGCGAATGCTGTGCTGTTCGACGAACCGCCCGTAGATGACGTGTTTCTGGTCGGCGGGCAGGTCCTCGACCAACCGAAACAGTCGAGCGCGATTTTCGATGGCCTCCATGTCGGGCTCCGACGCCGGCTCCGGTCCGGGATTGCCTGCTTCGCGGGCGGCTCGTTTCGACTGGTCCGCTACGGCATTGGCGGCAATCCTTATTAACCAGGCGGCAAAGGGCGCCCCGCGCCATTCGAAACTCCCCAAGTTAGCGAGCGCTTTGTGGAAAACCTCGGAGGTCAGGTCTTCGGCGACATCCCGATCCCGAACGCGCCGCGCGATATAGGCATAAATCAGTTCGAAATGAATTTCATACAGCTCCGCAAACCGGGCCGGATCGCGGCGCGCGGCTTCCACCAGCGAACGCTCGTCTTCGGAGTCCTCGAGGGCCCTCGGCTTTGAACCGGCCATTCGTCCTCTGAGTATATAAACTGGCGACGGGTGAAAAGGTTATGCGGGTCTTTGAACCTCGCGGCGGATTCGTAATCGAACATGACTGAGCCTTAGCTTTTCATCCAAGCCACAATATGTCCGGCCACTTCTTCGCCAGCGTCTTCCTGGATGAAGTGGCCGGCGCCCGGGATGATCAGGCGCGGGGCGACGTGCTTAAAAATCGAGCGCAGGAACGGTTCGGCCGGTGCCGTGATGGCGTCTTTCTCGCCCCATGGCAGAAGCACCGGAAGGTCCAGCGTCTTCAGCCGCTCGATCGCCACTCGATTGTCGTAAGCGCCCGGGTGATCCTTGCGGATCGGGACCAGGCGCGGGAAAACCAGCGCGGCGGTTTGATATTCCTTGGACGGGAACGGCGCGTCATACGCGGCCGCTTCGGCATCCGTGAGTTGCCGTTTGGTGAGTGTGTTGCGCATCATGGTGGCAATATCCAGAGTTTCCACGCGCTGCGAGAAACGGCGCCACTTCAAGAACGCGTCGCCGGGCGAGCCACCGGGCGAGATGCCGGTGTTCATCGCGACCAGGCGATTGAAGCGCTCCGGAATCTCGGCCAGGATGCGCAGGCCCAGCAGCCCGCCCCAGTCCTGGCAGACCATGGTCGCGCTTTTCAGATCCAGAGCTTCGACGAATTGGCGCAGCCAGCGCGAGTGCGATTTGTACGTATAGGCGTTGGCTGCTTTCGGTTTGTCGCTGCGTCCGAAGCCGATCAGGTCCGGCGCGATGACGCGGCCAACTTGCGCGAGCGGCGGAATCATGTGGCGATAGAGATAGCTCCAGGTCGGCTCGCCGTGCAGCAGCAGGATCGGATCGCCTTTCCCGTGCTCGACGTAGGCCATGCGCAGGCCTTCGATCTCAACGTATTTCGGCTGGTAGGGGAAACCGGGCAGATTCGCGAAGCGGTCCTCCGGCGTGCGTAACACCGAGCCTTCCGGCCAGGACGTTTTGACGCCCGCGAATTGCGCCACCTTCGCGATATCCGCCGGGTTCAGGTTAGGCGCGATCTCGGCAACCCACCGGCAGAATTCCAAAAGGTCTGAATCGATCTCGTGCTCGGGCGGACGCGGCTCGTAGCGATCCCAATGCCCGTAAACCATGGCCATGGACGGACGGCCGCGCCCGAGGTCGGCCAGTTCCAGCGCGTACAGATGTCCGAATTTCGATAGCCAATAGACGCGTCCGGCGCGCACACCAGCGGCGCGCTCGACGGCTTGCGCGACATCCGGGCGCACATCCAGCTCCTGCTCCCATAGCAATGGATCAGGCCGCAGATAGGAAAGCTCTTCGTCGGAGGGCGTGATCCATTTCATGAGCGCGCTCGCACGGTGCGATCCAAGAACTCCACCATGGCGCGCGCGAGATCCGCCCCGCGGTCGTCCTGTAAGAAGTGTCGCGCGCGATCGAACGCGATAGGGCCTTCGGCGTGCGGCAGCAGTTCCTTCAGACGATTGCCAAACTCGATGGGAAAAACTTCATCGCCCGGCGCCCACAGCAGCAACGTCGGGGTTTTAGAAAGCTCCGGCAGCCGCCGCTCGATGGCCTGCATGTCCGCCCAGCCGCGATCGCCTTCCCGCATGGGGATGCTGCGCGGCCAAGTGAGCACGACGTGATCAGAGCCGCCTTCGTCGAACACGTGATGATAGGCGCGGCCTTCGTCGAGCGTCATGCCGCGGACCGTGGTCGCTGTCGGCCCGTGCTGCGAAAGCATCTTGTGCCGGTGCATGAAGAACGGCCCTATCAGCGGGGCGTGCCAAGTGGTCCAGGGCCGCGGCGAGGCGTGAAATTTGCTGATCAGTCCGGTGAACAGCCAGGTGTTCATCAAAACCAGCGCCGAGAGTTTTTCGACGCGTTGCAAAGCTGCGCCCACTCCTTGCGGACCACCCCAGTCCTGACCCGTAATCACGAATCCGCGCAAATCGAGTTGGTCGATCAGGGACACCAGGTCGGCGATATGGTGCGCAAACGTCAGCGCTGCGTCGGCGCGGGGATGATCCGAATAGCCGGCTCCGATCCAGTCCGGCGCGATGGCGCGATAGCCCGCTTCGGTTAGCGCAGCTATGAAGTCGCGATACAAGAAACCCCACGTGGGATTGCCGGAGAGCAGCAATACCGGGCGTCCGGCGCGGTCTCCCTCATCGATATACGCCATGTTGCGCCCATTGACCATGACGCTTTTTTGTTGCCAGGGGAACAGCGGCTCCAGCCAAGCGGGTTTTACTCTCAGCATGAGCGCAGTGTAACCTCGCCTCGGCCTCTGTGACAATACAGGGATGCAGCCATTGCGGGGGTCTTTGTGGGTGCTGGTGCTGTATGACATAGCCGAAGAGATTCAGCTCGACAAAGTGCAGGCTCTGGTGACGGCCGAGCGCGCCGCGGCTCAGCCCCGCTTCAAGCATCCCGCGCCCGAGTATGTGCGATTCGAGCGCCCGCCCGTGGTGGAGTATCCCGAACCAATCTCCATCTCTGGAGAACAGTTCCAGGTGCGGATCAGATATTTCGACTATGGCGTGGTCAGCACCGAACTGGAAATGGAATTCGAGAAGAGCTGGGAAGAACTGATCCGGCTTTCGAATCGCTGGATTCTTGCGCCCGAGATCGAACGCGCGACATCCGAGCTGGTTCGAAAGCGTTCAGAGAAAGTGGGCGCCGCGTTGCGAAGCCCTTATTCAAACCCACTCAGCGAGGATTACTACATTATTCATCTGCGGGAAGCACTGGACGAGGAGGGCCGGCCGATGACGGCGGCGGCCATGCTGGCGCAGCACGGCGACCAGGTTGCCCAAATCGTCCGTGGCGAGTCCATGCAGCTTTCCGAGAGCGAATGCAAGGAGGTATTGCAATCCAGCCTTTCGTATTATCCGACCGATCTGCTGGTGGCCGGCTGGGTTGGCGCTCTAGTGTACGACACGCCCGAAGGCGCGGCGCCGACGATTCAGTTACTCGAATATGCCAATGCGCAATTGCTCGAGTTTCGCCATTACGATGACGTGTTGACGCGCGTGCTGCAGAATGTCTACAAGATCCTGGAACGGCGCGGCGGCCTGTTCCGGCGCTGGCGCATGGCGCGCGAGGCCGAACGCCTGAACACGCTGCGTCTGGACGTTATCGAGCTGACCGAGCACACCGACAACGCGATCAAGTTTCTGAGCGATATGTTCTATGCGCGGGCCCATCGCATAGCGGCCATGCGCGTGGGCGTGCCGGACTATCGCAACCTGGTGGATGACAAGCTGCGGACGGCCGGCGAGCTGTACGACTTCATGGTGAACGAATTTCACCAGGCGCGCGCGTTTGTATTGGAAGTGCTGGTGGTGGCGATTCTGGTGATCGAACTGGTTCGTGTATTCGTGCCTGGGCATTAACGCGGGCACGGTACTGGGCAGTTGCGCGGCATTAATAAGTGGTTACAATAAGAGCGGATGTACGCCGACACGGCTACTGGGGTCTTCGACCGCGCTTCGCTGGTCCCACACCCGAATCTCTCGGACGAGATTAATCACAACATCATTCAATCGGAAATCGAGGGCGGCGTGTACCTGCGCGATCTGCGGCCGGGCGCGGTGCTGGCGATTCAGACGCGCAACCGCTCGTATACGCTGGTAAGTCTGGGCGAAGAGGCGGCGTTGATTTCCGGACATCCCGACTTCTGCCCCGAGCCGGTCAAGGTGCAAGTGCAGGGCTGCACCTGGGGCGGCTCCATGCTGAAAACGAAGTTCGTCGGGCGGGGGATGCATCTGGAGTTCATTCATCCGGTGCACCGCACGGTGATCACGTCGCAGATCGTGGACATCCAGCAGGCGTAGGCCCGCTGCTTCCTAAGCGTTCTCGCTGGTCGCCGACTCCGCTAGCGGCTCGTAGGGAAACCGCCGGATTGCCTTGACGCATTCGTGCAGCGCCGTTGCGACCGAGGGGCCCCAGCCGACCGGAGTGAAGGGCGCGGTCTTCTGATTGGTCTGTTTGTCGGCCTGCGCGAAGAACTTGAGCGCGGGATCGGGCGGATGCACATATTCGCGCAAAGTGATTACGAAGTCCACGTCGCCGCCAGCCTGCTTTTTGACGTATCCGAAATAGCGAATCTCGCAGAAACCTTCGCCCGGTTTCGTTTCTACATAGCTCCATTCAGCCAAGGTCGATCCTCCTAAGAATGTACGAATCTAAAAGAGCTCGGGTATATGAGTTTATCGCAGGCAAGCCGGGCGGCGCATCGCGCATCGCGCGCGCCCGCATCTCGAGGCTATTAGATGATAAAGCGCACAAGACGGCGAATTAGCATAAATTGACCTTTCCGGTATTGGACGGACGCGCCCGGAAGGTAACCGCCATTATGGGCGCTCTGCCTGGACCTGCCAAGTGCCGTGCTAATTCTGTCCCAATGAGTCCGGAGGTAGAATAATCCCATGCTACGTCGCAACGTTCTGACGCTATGTTTTGCCGCCTTGTGCGCACAAGCGGCCGTCACGCGGGTCGAGATTACCGAGCGAGCCGATCTGCCGACAGCGAACTACGAACGGATCACCGGCAAGGTGTACTTCGCCGTCGATCCCAAGCTGCCCAACAACCAGATCATCCGCGATATCGCGCTCGCGCCGGTGAACGCGAAAGGCCTGGTGGAATTTTCCTCCGACCTGTATGTGCTGCGGCCCAAGGATCCGAAGAAATCCAACGGGACGGCGCTGCTGGAAATTTCTAATCGCGGCGGCAAAGGCATGCAAAACACCTTTGACTTTGGCCCCGACGATCCGAATCAAATGCTGCTCGAATCGGGCTACACGCTGGTTTGGGTGGGCTGGGAGTGGGATGTTCCGCCGCGCGCGAACTTGATGCATCTGTACGCGCCGGTGATCAAAGGCATCACTGGGCCGGTGCGCTCGCAGATCGTGACCGAGAAACGCGCGACTTCGGTGTCGCTGGGCGATCGCGCGCAGACGCCGTATGCGGTGGCCGATCTGAACGGCGGCACGCTAACCGTGCGCGATGAGATCGATGGACCGCGCACCATCATCCCGCGCGATCAATGGCATTTCAGCGCCGACGGCACGCATGTGGAGTATTCCGCGGGCTTCGAACCGGGGCGCATCTACGACGTGGTCTACACCGGCAAGGATCCGGCCGTGGTTGGGCTGGGACCGGCCGCGGTGCGCGACTACATTTCTTACATCAAACAGAACGGCGAGGTGAAGCGCGCCATTGCGTTCGGCACTTCGCAAAGCGGCCGTTTCCTGCGCAACTACGTTTACGACGGATTCAACGCCGACGAGCAGGGCCGCCAGGTGTTCGATGGCGTCTGGGCGCACGTCGCTGGAGCCGCGCGCGGCAATTTCAATTATCGTTTCGCGCAACCTTCGCGCGACGGGATGCCGCGGTTGAATCTTCTATATGCCGTGGACCGGTTTCCGTTCACCGATTCGCCCGAGACGGACGAGGGCGTGACGGACTCGGTGCTGGCACGCGCCAGCGCGCAACACGTCGTTCCCAAAATGTTCTATACCAACGGGTCCTTCGAATATTGGGGACGCGCAGCCTCGCTCATCCACACCAGCCTGGACGGGAAGAAAGACGTCGCGCCGGTTTCCACCTCGCGGATTTACTACCTGGCCGGGACGCAGCACGGGGCCAACGCCAGGACGGTGCGCACCGTAACGCAAAACCTGCCCAATCCGGCGGATTATCGATTCGTGATGCGCGCGTTGCTGGTGGCGATGAACAACTGGATCACCACCGGCGTCGAGCCGCCCACGTCGCAAATACCGCAAATCGGCAAGGATAATTTGGTCCAGGTAACGGCGCTGAATTTCCCGAAAATCCCCGGGGTCGCGCTGCCCAAGGAGCCGACGCCGGTGTTTCGCCTCGACTACGGTCCGGATTTTCGCACTAAGGGCATCATCGCCTTTGAACCGCCCAAGATCGAAGGCCGGTACCCGGTGCTGATCCCGCAAGTCGACAAAGACGGTAACGAGACTTCGGGTATCCGCCTGCCGGATCAGGTGGCGCCGCTTGCGACCTACACGGGTTGGAACTTGCGCGATCCTTCGATCGGCGCTCCGGACGCTATGTTCGACATGGTGGGTTCGATGATCCCGTTTGCGCGCACCCGCGCCGAGCGCGAGAAGTCGGGCGATCCACGGCCGTCGATCGAGGAGCGTTACTCCAGCCGCGAAGAATATCTGCAGAAAGTGGGAGCCGCCGCGCAGCCGCTGGTGCGCCAGGGCTTGATGCTGGAGAGCGATGTGCCGAAGTTTTTGGAGAAGGCCGGCGCGCGCTGGGACATGCTGACAGGATCGGCCGGAACGAAGTGATGATCGCCCAAAGCTAGCGTACGAGAGCCGTGTAGACCAAACGGTCGAACCAGGACCGCAAGTCTGGCAAATTGTCTGGCGTCGTTCGTGCGAAGAAGACTACCTCCGCGCGTTCGGTCACAATCCAGGTCAGTATCTCGGACATCGTCTGGCCGCCATTTTCATAGTGCGCCACGGCGCTTAGAGCCTGCTGGCCTCCAATCCAGGTGGCGCGTACGCTCTCCGCGCGAATTGCGTAATGTGCCAGATCCGAGCGCTGAGCGCTGATCTTCGCGATCAGATGTTGGAGCTCGCTCGGTATCTCGGCTGAGCTGATTTTATGCCGACTCACATATACCGCGGCCGTCACGTTTGCGAGCTGCGTATTCGTAAGCACCACGAGGTCACCGCCATCGATTGAAGGCCGCCTACCACGAACTGACCACCCCGCAGGTAAATCGAATTCCACACCCGCGTCTTGGTAGCGACCATTCCTCACTTGGCCGAGGTCGGGTCCGAAGTACCAATTCGACGCCAAACGACCAAGATCTGCTATCGGTTCCTGAAAATCCTCCACGTCGAACACAACCTGGAAAGGGTTCTTGTTGAAGCTCACACCGACGCCTTGGAAGTCGATCCGCGCGCCATTGCTTAGTTCCATCCTGACCCCGGCGGCGCGTTTATGAAGGACTAACGTGACGTCGGGCGTCGCCGCGTCAGTCAAGCCGAGGAGCATCACCGGAGGCGCGCCGGAATCGGAGATCGGGGCAGCAACCAGAGTACCCGTAAGGGCGGGAAGCCGAGCGTCCTTGATCGACGATTCAAAATAATCGTCGGCGCCGGGACTCATCAGTTGCTGTTTTATCGTGTTCCAAAGTTGCTTACCGGGATCGACTGGCGGCGGAGCCTGCGCAGCCACCGGCTGGCAGAAAATTCCAGCGATTATCAGGAAATGCGCTGCTTTTGCCCGCGTAGGCATGAGGCGCCCGCTCGAAGCATACCGCCGGAGCAAACGCAGGGCAAGGGGGAGGCGTTTTACTGTTGACTCGGTGGATTAGCTTTGGCCCCACCGCTGGGATTTTGCGCTGGAGCGGGCGAATCCTCCGACGAACTAATGATCGGCGAGCCGTCCTGGTTCACCGCTACTCGCCGGCGGTGCGTCGTCGTTGGCGCGTCGCTCGCTGCGTCGCTGGCCGGCGCGGAAGTCCCCGTCGGAGTCGCATAGCCTGCATCGGCGGGTGCGCGCCGCACTAAGGTCGGCCCGTTGTTGCCTTCATGGCTCCCTGACATGTACGCGCGCCGGTAGTGCACGTCGGCGTCGGGATAGCGGCGCCGCGCATCCGGCGCGAGATCCACTACGATGTTGCGCTCCTGGCCCGGCGTCACGCCCTCAGGCAGGCTGAAGAACAGCGCGTAGCGTTGCCGCAGGCGCATGAGCGTCTCTTCGAGCGCCGAGGCGTCGTTCACCGACATGCTGTCGCCGCCCGAATCGCGCGCGATTTCCGATGTCCCGGCAGATTGAGTTCTCGGCGCTCCGCCCATGCCGCCGCGATTGCCTCCGCCGCCGCGCGGCCCGCCAAAAATAATCCCGCCTAATGGTCCGCCGAGTCCCGGTCCACCGCCCCATCCTCCGCGCCGCTGTCCACCGCCGCCCCGTGGATATTGCCGGCCGGCCATGGCGTCGGGCGCGATCAGCGCGCACATCACCGCATCGGCCCGCGCCATCGCGCGCGACACCGCCGCATCGTCGCGATCGAATTCAGTTTGATCGTCTGTCAGAATAACAATGGCCCGCCGCGCTTCCTGCCGGCCTTCGCGACGGATGTAATCGGCGGCGTCCAGCATGGCGCGCGTAATATCGGTGCCGCCGTTGAAGCGCTCCTGCCGCAGCAGCCGGTCGAACTCGCGCTGCACATCCTGATGGTTGCCGGAAAACGGCAGGCGCACGCGAGTCGCGCGATCGAACACCATGATCCCCATGTGGTCGTCTTTGCCCAGCACGGTCAAAGCCTGGCCGGATGCGTCGGCGATGCGCTGCACGTGCGGCCGCATGCTGGCGCTCACGTCCAGAAGAAACAGCACATCAATGGGCATCTCTTCGCTCGAGAAATTGCGGATCGTCGCCGGACGGCCTTCTTCACGAACGATGAAGTCTTCCTGCCGCAGATGCGTGATGGCGCGATTGTCGCGATCCACCACCTGCGCGTCCACACGAACCAGTGCCACGTCGCTGTGGAACACGATATTGGTATCCTGCGCCCAGACCGGCAACGCGGCGGTCAGCGCCGAGATCAGGATCGCAGCACGGGTCATGAGTTCTTCCCCAACGGCAACACCTCAAATATAGAACGTACGCGGAGCCGAGGGCGTTTCAGCCGTCGGCGCGAAATCGTTCCAATCTGTCTCGGACGCGGGCGGTAAAAGACTCATGGCTCGCTCGGTGATGGCACAGATGGTCAAGCTCGGGTTGACCCCCAGGTTGGCCGAAAGCACCGATCCGTCGCAGATGTACATATTCCTGTAAGAGAACACGCGGTTGTGGTGATCCACCACGCCGCCCTCCGCCGAGCCAGACATCGGACAACCGCCAAGAATATGCGCCGTGCCGGGGATGTCGAAAAGAATCTCGGTCAACATGCTCATGGGTGTTCCGCCGGCCATGCGGGCCACCTGGCGCGCGAATTCATTGGCGCGCGGAATAAACGTGGGAATTTTCTTTCCCCGGCTTACCAGCACTTTTCCGAATGGCCAATACCAGGGCCGGGCAAGCCGCATGTCGATGTGGCCTTCGAGCGATTGCATGCACAGCAGGATCAGCGACTCGCGCGCCCAACCGAAGGGTTGCAGACAGCGCAAAGTTTTCCAAGGGTGCCGCGCCAGCGAAACGGCCAGGTTTCTGAGCCAAAGTAGAATCCGAGTCCAGCCCGGACGGCCGCCGGTGAGCAGCGTGCCGAGCAGCGCCATGGCGTCCGACCCTTGGGGATAGCGCGTAGCTTCGATGTGGGTGTGCTCGTCCAGGTAGATGCCGGAGCCGATCGCGATGCCTTTCGAAAGATCCTCGCCGATGCCGGGCACGCGCACGCCGATCAACGACTCGGCGTTGGTGCGCACGCGATTTCCAAGTTGATCGCTGAGCGCAGGCAACGACCCACGCTGCTTCAGCCGGAATAAAAGGTCCAGAGTGCCCAGCGCGGACGCAGCGAACACCACGCCGCGGCAAGTGAAACGGCGTCGATTCTTTTTGAGCAAACTGGTGGAGCTGATGGTGCGCACTTCGTATCCGCCGCTGCCGTCCGCTTGGCCATCGAGCGGCTGTACATCCACCACGCGCGTCTCCTCAAAAACACGCGCGCCGCTTTTCTCGGCCAGGTAGAGGTAATTCTTGTCGAGGCTGTTCTTGGCGTTATAGCGGCATCCCACCATGCAGCCGCCGCATCCGATGCAGGTGGCGCGCTCGGGGCCAACGCCCGCGAAGTATGGATCGGGATAAGTCTTGCCGCCCGCTTCACCCTCCGGCGGCTGGAAAACCGCGACGTGAGTCCGATAAAATGTGTCGCCCACGCCGGCCAGGTCGGCGGCTTTCTTGAGCAGAAGATCCGCTGGACCGAGAATGCGATTCTCCACCACGCCCAGCATCCGCATGGCAGTCCGGTAATGCGCCGGCATTTCCGCGGACCAGTCCGCCAGCCCCGCCCACGACCCGTTCCGCCAAATTGAATCTCTGGGAACCAGCAGCGTATTGGCGTAGGTGATGGATCCACCGCCCACCGCGCAGCCATGCAGGATCAGCACGTGGCGAAACAACTTGATGTTGAAGAAGCCTCGCAGCGCCAACCGAGGCCGCCAGATCCAACGCCAGATCCGCCAATTGCTACGAGGCAGATTTTCCGGAGTCCAGCGCCGTCCCATTTCCAGCACCGCGACGCGATAGCCTTTCTCGGTCAGGCGATGGGCCGCGACGCTGCCGCCGAAGCCCGAACCGACGACGATGAAATCGAAATCAGGAGCAGTTGCTGGCATGGGACTCAATCTGACAGGCACGTTCGATGCCGTGAGCCGGCTCGCGCTACGCTCCGACGATGAATTTGAGCATGCGCCGCGCAGTCGCGCCATAGGGAGGACGCAGCAGGCTCAACGGAGTCCAGCGGCTTTGCAGGAACACGCCTTTTTTCTTCGAAAAAGTCTCGAAGCCATCGAAGCCGTGGTAGCGGCCCATGCCGCTGGGTCCTACGCCGCCGAACGGCAGCGTGCATTGGCCCACATGGAAGATGCAATCGTTCACCGTGACCCCGCCGGCCAGGGTTTTCTCCAGAACCTCGCGGACGCGTGAGCCGCTCTCGTCGAAATAGTAGAACGCGAGCGGATGCGGACGGGCGTTGACGTATTCGATGGCCTGAGCCAGCGCTTCGAAAGGAACCACCGGCAGCAAAGGCCCGAAAATCTCCTCCTGCATCAGCGCCATTTCGTCGCGAACATCGGTTATCAGCGCGGGCGGAAACACGCGATTGCCCTGGTCGCATTTCTCTTCGGCTGGATTGATCCGGATCACGTGAGCTCCTTTTTGCTGGGCGTCTTCGAGCAGCGCGGCCAGCCGCTGATAATGGCGGCCATTGATAATGCGCGTGTAGTCGGGGTTCGCTGTCAGGCGGGGGTACATGCCTGTTGCGATCTCGCGCGCCAGCTCGATGAACTCGCCGCGCCGGTCCGACGACACCAGAACATAGTCGGGCGCCACGCAGGTTTGGCCCGCGTTGTACAGCTTGCCGGCGAGAATTCTTTCAGCGGCTCGCCGCAACGGATAATCGGGATGGATAATCGCCGGGCTTTTGCCGCCCAGCTCCAGCGTCACCGGCGTCAGGTTTTCGGCCGCCGCGCGCAGTACCATTTTCCCCACGCGGCCGGATCCGGTATAAAGCAAATGATCGAAAGGAAGCCGCGAGAATTCGCTGCCGGTCTCAGCTTCGCCCGGGATGACCGTGACATAGTCAGGCGAAAACAACTCCGCGGCAATCGACCGCAATAACTCCGCGGTTCGCGGCGCAAATTCCGACGGCTTCAGCATCACATGATTTCCGGCCGCCAGAGCATTGGCGAGCGGCGCGTAGCTCAAGAACAGCGGGTAGTTCCAAGCCGACAGGATTCCCACCACACCCAGCGGCTGGTACAGCACTTCCGCGCGAGCAGGCCAGAACTGCCAGGAGACCGGAGCGCGGCGCGGCGCCATCCAACGCTTCAGATGCGAGATGGCATACCGAATTTCAGCCAGCGTCGGAAACAGTTCCAGAGCCAGCGTCTCCTCGGCTGCGCGGCCGCCGAAGTCATCCGAAATGGCGGCGATAATTTGACCTTGCCGTTTCAACAAAGCGGTTTCGAGAGAACGCAGTGCCTCGCGGCGCTCCGCGTAGCCCGGCATCTTGCGCCGGAAAGCCGCGCGCTGACCTTCCAAGCATTGCCGAAGCGTCGCCTGATCCATGTCTCGATTGTCGTATGATCGGCCACCCCCGCCGCGGCGTGCGCGGTCCGAAATACACGACGAAGCGCGGCAAGACTCCGGTGCTCCCGCTCCTGGACGTGGTCGAAGGGGGGAAGCTTCAAAATATTGCCATCGTAACAAACCCTCCCGCAGTGACCGTTCTCATCGATGGTAATGACGCAGAAATCACTCCTCTGGCTTTCATTCTTATCAGACACAGTGACGCACCAAGGACGATCACGATTAGCCTTAAGGGGTACAAAACGATCGAGCAAAAAATAATTCCCTGACCTCTCCCGCTACAGTCCAAGCTGGGTAAGAGCAAAGACTAGCCTTCCGCGCAGGGAAGCCCGCATGCCTATCTTGCAAAGATGTTGACAACTTTCTTCGTTTGACAGCCAATCCCCGACCGGTATACTGAAAGCGCAGTTAACACTAGGCACGACCATGAGAAACACGAAAACCCTGTCCATTTCGCTGCCCCCTAAGCAGCTCAAGGCCATGGAGCAGACCGCGAAGAAAGAAAATCGCACGATGAGCGAGCTTATCCGCGAGCTCTACCGGCGCTACATCTCGGATGAGGCGCGGCGCGAATTCGGCCGTGCCCTCGAAGCTCTCCGCGCCCAAGCCGCCAAAACCGCCGCGGCAAAGCTCACCATGCGAGAGATGGATGCTGAAATTGCAGCCGCCCGCCGAGTTCGGAAACGAAAACCCGAGCGATGATTCGGGTTGTCGTTGATACCAACATCCTGTTTTCAGCAGCATTCAAACGAGTTGGCAATCCCGGCCCAAGTTCTCGATTTGGTGCCTCCCGGCATTCTCACGCCATGCGTATCGGATGCGGTCATGGCTGAGTATCTGGACGTGCTCGCCCGCCCGGTCCTCCTGCCGCACGCCGATGCCGCACGCGAGGTATTGGCCTTGATGAACACATTTGCCGTCCATGTGTCTCCTACCGAGCGGCTTGCCCTCTGTTCTGATCCCGACGACGATCGTTTTCTTGAATGTGCATTGGCGGCGAGAGCGGCCTTCCTCGTAACCGGCAACGTGCGCCATTTTCCAAAGCATTACGATCCGGTTGCGATCGTAACTCCCCGCCAGCTCCTCCAGCGCCTTATTGTCGCTCAGGGATAACAATCGTCCGGAGCACTCGCCTGCCCCCTGGTCACTTAGTTACGCAAGAAGGCATCAATTGCTTGCTTGGTGTGCTATCTTGGGTGACAGAATGTCAGCCCATAATGGCGATAAGTCCCGTTTCGGACGCCAGCGTAAGCAGAAGATCAATCGTAGAAAGCGCGTACGGGCGCTTCGCGCTGCTTTAGCTGAGTCGCGGCCAACCAAACCACAGTAAAATAAGCGGTTTCTACCGGCACGTCCTTGCGAGCCAGAATGGACGCTGGCGTGCATACATTGCGTTTGAGGGATGTGATATGCACTTCCAATGGTTCAAGACAGAACATCACCGATTGCACGTTGTTGAAGAGTGGCCGGAGAGCCCGCAAAAGCAGGCTGCGCTAGCCGCGATTCGATCCACGCTGGCCAGTCTTGCCCGCAACTTGCCGTCCGGCTCGCATGTCCTAGATTGCGAAGTCTGTTTGAACCGCGAGGAACATTCCAGGGTCGTTACATTCCCACTGGCGCCAAGCGTTGCTGAAGATCCATTTAGCCATTTGGCTGCTTAGGCTTACCGGACACTATTGGTATCTTTAGTTGAGTGTCCCGCGCGATGAAACTTCATCGGTGCCGGACGCTGCTTGACTAGTGTCATAATGGCAGCCGAGCCCTCACTTTGAGGCCTGCGACCACCATTATGCAAATCGAACCCACCAAACTCGACAAGGCCGTGCTGCTGAAGGTCACCGGGCGTATGGACGCGGAAAGCGCCCCGGAGTTTGAACAAGCCTGCGAGCGATCAATCGCCCAAGGCGCCCGGCATCTGATAGCGGAGCTGAGCGGATTGCAATACGTCAGCAGCATGGGGTTGCGATCTTTTCTGACGGTCGCGCAAAAGCTGAAGTCGCTCGACGGCTCGCTGACCCTGTGCGGGCTGCAAGGTCTGCCGCGGCAGGTTTTCGAGATGACCAAGCTGATCGGTCTTTTTCCGGTTTATCAGTCCAGCGACGAGGCCATTGCTAAGTTGTGACGGGCCCGGGGGTTCGACGGCTGAGCCTGCCGGCCAGCCTTAGTTCGTTGCAAGCTTTTCTCGAGTTTGGCCATGCCGGGGCCAACGCGGCCGGACTTACGGCGGCTGATCGCGACCAGCTCGACCTGGTCCTCGAAGAGCTCTTGGTGAACATTGCACGCTACGCTTATCAACCCGGCACCGGCGATGTCGAAGTAGCCTATACTGTCGAATCCGACGGGAAGCTGCTGGTGCAGATAGCCGATAAGGGGCGCATTTTCAATCCGTTAGAAAAAGAAGAGCCGGATCTATCCAGCCCTCTGGAGGACCGGCCCGTAGGAGGGCTCGGCATCTTCCTAGTCCGGGAACTAGTCGATTCGCTCAGCTATCGCCGGGAGCAGGGCCGCAATACGGTCTCGTTCCGCTTCCCGGGTCCAAAACAGCCGGTCACTTGAAAGTTCAAAACTTTTTTGGCTTTCCTGTAACACCAGCCGGAGCTGTGTCACTCTATGACAAGGCCCCCAAGCAAATGACCAACGACATTAGAAAAGAGGATGACATTAAGATGACGACGTTCCGCAAGTGGAGATTTTCGATCCTGATCGGAAGCGGCATCATCGCCGCTGGTGTGCTTCTATACTTTTCGAGCGCGCGGGTGAGTTCGGACAAGACACAAGGCGCGATCGGCAAGCGCGATGTGTATCGCGACAGCCAAGTGAACACAGCGGATATCTCTGCTCCGGGCCAGGCGCCGGTGGCCACCACCGCCATCCTCGAGAGCAGCGAGTTCAAGTCGCTCGCTAAGAATCCGGCATTTCAAGAGCTGGTGCGGGAGAGCTCCTTCACAGAACTCAAAGCCAACAGCCAGTTCGCGAATTTGCTGGCGGACAGCCACTTTCAGGCGATGCTACAAAACGCCCACTTCATGCAGCTCTTGAAGAGCGACGCGTTGGCAAGAGCGTTGGCGGAATCCAACCGGCAGCAAGTGAAGCAGAAGTCAGAAGCCCAATCCTTGAATTTCGAGGCGCTCCAACAGGATTCGAACTATCAAGCGCTGAAGGACAATAGCGCGTTTAACGGACTGGTGCATGAGAGCTCCTTTACGTCCCTGCTCCAGAATATGAACTTTCGCGCGCTGATGAGTTCATCGGCGTTCAACTCGCTGGTGACCAATCAACTGTTCAACCGGCTCCTGACGAACGGTTCGTTCCGGGAGAACCTGCTGAGCCAAAGCTCTTCGCAGCTGTTGATGGGCGTTGCTCGGCAGTAACGGGCGGTAGTTATGCGCAGTAGCTAGCGCCGAAAGCTTCAGCCTTTCGCTACACTGGAGTACTTGCTTCACAGAACTTGTAGGATAATTAACGGAGTCCCGCGCTGGATTGCGGGACTCCTTCTTTTTTGTACCCCGCTTCTGGGCGCCAGCCTCCCCAAGCTTTTCATCCAATCTTCCGAGCACATCGAGGTTCTCTACTACAGCCCCGCCCATGAATACCTGGTCACGCACCTGATTCGCGCCTACGAGAATGCCCTCAATTTCGAGCGCAACCAGTTCCACTTCACACCGTCGCGAAAAGTAACCGTCCTGATAGAGGACTTCGGCGATTACGGCCACGGCGCGGCCGGAACCGTCCCCACCAATTTCATCGACGTGGGCATTGCGCCGTTCAGCTACACCTATGAAACGCTGCCGGCCAACGAACGCATGACCTGGATCATGAATCACGAGTCGATCCACGTCGTGATGGGCGACCAGGCCAATAGCGTCGATCGCCGCTTCCGTTCGCTGTTCTTCGGCAAGGTGGTGCCTACCGACGAAGATCCGGTTTCGGTGCTGTACAGTTCGCTCACCAGTCCCCGGCACTACGCCACGCGCTGGTTTCACGAAGGCATCGCCACGTTCATGGAAACCTGGATGTCCGGCGGGCTAGGTCGCGCCATGGGCGGCTACGACGAAATGGTTTTCCGCACATTGGTGCACGACGACGCCTTCATTTATCACGTGGTGGGGCTGGAATCAGAAGGCACGTCCGCCGACTTTCAGACCGGTGCGAACTCGTATCTCTACGGAACCCGTTTCATGACCTGGCTGTGCTACACCTACGGCCCCGACAAGCTGATGCAATGGGTCACTCGCGGCGAGCACACCAGCCGCTACTTCGGGGCCCGGTTCTCCCAAGTGTACGGAATGGGGATGGAGAAGGCCTGGGAGCAATGGATTGCCGACGAGCGCCGGTTTCAAGAAGCGAATTTGGCCGACATCCGCAAATACCCCGTGACCAAGCCGCAGCGGCTTTCCGAGCGCGCCCTGGGTTCGGTGTCGCGAGCTTATTACGACGCCCAGGACAATGTCCTGTATGCCGGCGCCCGCTATCCGGCGCACATGGCCAGCGTCTCGGCAGTGCATCTCGACACCGGGCGCGTCGAAGAGCTCAAGGACATTAAGGGTCCGGCGCTGTACTACGTAACATCGCTGGCCTGGGATCCGCGCGGCCGCAAGCTTTACTACACCACCGACAACAACGACTGGCGCGATCTAAACGTTTTTGACGTGGAAACACACCACGCCCGCCGATTGTTCAAAGACTTCCGCACCGGCGACCTGGTGTTCGATTCCAAAGACAACTCTTTGTGGGGCGTGCGGCACAACAACGGCTTGTCGAGCCTGGTTGAGCTTTCCTCGCCCTACAATGAGTTCAAAACCCGCCGCGAATTTGAATATGGAACCGACATCTTCGACATCGATGTTTCGCCCGACGGCCAGTACCTGACCGGCGCGGTGACGGATGTCAACGGACGCCAGAAGCTGGTCCGCTTTCGAATCGATCAGTTGCGCGAGCCCGCGGCGCAGTACGAAGTGCTCTACGATTTTGAATACAACTCGCCCGGCAATTTCGTTTTCTCCGCCGATGGGCGCTACTTGTATGGATCGTCCTACTATACAGGGGCTTCCAACCTGTTCCGTTACGACTTCGAGACCAAGAAAATGGACGCGATCAGTAACGCCGAGACTGGTCTGTTCCGGCCCGTGCCCCTGGCGGATGGCTCGCTGATCGCGTTCGAATATACCAGCAAAGGATTCGTGCCGGCGCGCGTGCCCACGCAGCCTCTGGAGGACGTGAGCGCCGTCAAGTATCTGGGCCAGGCGCTGCTCCAGAAATATCCGGTCCTGCGCAACTGGAAAATTCCTCCGCCGCCCGCCCAAGCCAATTCCGAAAAGCTGATCACGCGCGCCGGTGCTTACGATCCACTACACAACGTTCAGTTGGTTTCGGCGTATCCGATCGCCCAGGGCTATAAAGACTCGCCGGCGGGCGGCATGCGCGCCGAATTCGCGGACCGCTTGAGGCTGGTGGGCGTCAATGTGGACGTCAGCTACTCGCCCGACACCAGCCTACCTGATAAGGAACGCATGCATGCCTCCTTCGACGCGCATTTCTGGGATTGGAAGGTAAGCGGCTACGACAACTACGCGGATTTCTACGATCTTTTCGGACCCACCAAACTCAGCCGCCGGGGCGAATCGCTGAAGGTTGGCCATTCGCAGTTTCTCATTTACGACATGCCTCGCACGCTGTCTCTGGAATGGAATGTGGCGGGATATTCGGGCCTGGACACATTGCCCGAATATCAGAACGTCGCCACGGTAACGCCGAACCTGCTCGAAGGCAACCTGTTTCTCAAGTACTCCGATCTCAGCCGGGCACAAGGCGCGGTGGATGACGAAAAGGGCACCAACTGGGGCATTTATTCGCGTTATTACTATAGCCGCGGTTCATTTCCGAGGATCTGGGCCAACTACGATCGCGGGTTCTTACTTCCGAGCAACAGTTCCTTCTGGATTCGAACATCAGCCGGCAAATCGTTCGGCGATTTCACCAGTCCGTTCTCCAGTTTCTATTTTGGCGACTATGGCAACAACTACGTCGACCACGGCGAGATCAGCCGCTATCGCGAGTACTACAGTTTCCCGGGCGTGGATATCGATGCCATCGGCGCCAGGAGCTTCGGAAAAATCCTGGGGGAATACAATCTGCCGCCCAAGCGATTCCGGGAACTCGGGACCACCTGGATGTATATGAACTGGGCGCGCCTGACGCTTTTTTCTTCCGGCCTCTTCACGAATTTCACCAGCGCGCCGAGCCGGGGATATTTCGCGAATCTCGGCACGCAACTGGATCTCCGCATCGTTATGTTCACGTACTTGAACACGACGCTTTCGGGCGGCTATGCCGCGGCGGCGGATCACAACGGTCACATCTCGACTCAGTACATGGTCTCGCTTCGCATTCTTTGATGGATCTGAATTCTATTCGATTGTTGCTGGCGCACGCGGCGTTGGGTTTGCTCCCGGTCCTGGTGTTTCTGTTCGGACTGGAGTTGATAGATACCTACAAGCTGCTGACGCTTCGCCGGGTGCTGCGCAGCGTGGCGATCGGCGCCTTGGTCGCGGTGCTGTGTTACGTCTTGAATACAGCCGTGAATGCTTCCGGAGTGGTTTCCGCATCGCTTTGGGCGCGCTCCGGTGCGCCGCTGGTGGAGGAGTGCGGCAAGGCGCTGTACGTGATCTGGCTGCTGCGGAAGAATCGCGTAGGTTTTATGGTGGACGCCGCGATCTCGGGCTTCGCGGTGGGAGCGGGTTTTGCCATGCTCGAGAATCTGACTTACCTTCCGGATGTCACCGCCGCCGGCCTGCTGACCAGCGCCATCCGCGGCCTGGGCACCGCGATGATGCACGGCGGTACTACCGCGATCTTTGGAATCGTATCGGTGAATCTGAGCGAGATTCGCGCTTCCCGTTCCTGGCTGCTGTTCCTGCCGGGCCTGGCTATCGCGGTTTTCATCCACGAACTCTATAATCAGCCGCTGTGGAGACCGGTGGCCGCGGCGGTGGTTGTATTGGTAACGCTGCCGGCCTTGATGTCGGTGATCTTCTGGCGCAGCGAAAAAGCACTGGAGAAATGGCTCGGCACCAAACTAGATAAAGATATCGACTTGCTACAGATGCTCACGGGCGGCGAATTCAATTCTTCACGCCCGGGGCGATATCTGCAGTCGCTGGAAGGCACGTTCGCGCCGGAAATCTTGGGCGACATGCTATCTTACCTGCAGCTTTCGCTCGAGCTGAGCGCGCATGCCAAAGGCGACCTGTTGCGCCGCGAAATGGGCTTCCCCGTTGCGGCTGACACTGAGCTGGCCGCGCAGTTAAAGGAGCTGCGTTATCTGGAATCGCAAATCGGCCGCGCCGGCCAGTTGGCTTTAGCGCCTCTGGTGGGGCGAAGCCGCCGCGATATCTGGGAGATGGAACATCTGGCCGCCCGGCAGGAGACCGCGGCTGGGGGCGGATAGCTGAACGCTATGCCGGCAAGCCGTGGAAGCTTGCGATCGCCACAGTCTCATCTTCGAAAGTCTGCAAGAGCGAATCAATCTTGGTAATGCTCAAGACTTTCTTTACCGGAGCATCGGGATTCAACAGCTTCAAGGCCCCCGAATTCTTAACTGCGTGGCAATAGCAATTCATGAGCACACCCAAGCCGGTGCTGTCGATGCGGCTCACCTTGCTGAGATCGATCAAAACCTTGGTGTCCTTTTGGAGCCGGATAGCGTTGGCGAGCTCATTGAGTTCGAGCGACGAAGCCAGCAGTTGGGAATCCTGCGTAAAGCTCAATACGGTGACGTCCTGGACCCGCTTTCGCTCGATAATGGGCTCGCCCAGGCCTCGGATCAACAGCTCGGTGGCGCGCATCTCGTTATAACAATCGTCGCAGGCCAGGTAATGGTCCTCAAACCGATCGGCCAATTCCGGCGCCAAGCGGCGATGCAGATATTTGCGGATCAAGTCCTCACGGTATACAGTGTCGCCGTGCCAATCCGTGCTCATATACTTGAGTGACGCGAGGAGGCCTGATGTTTCGTATGTTCGATATAAATCGCGCGAAATTTTTCTTTGGCGCGGAATAGGATGACACGGAAGTTCTGGTCCGTCAGGCCGGTTTGTTCTAGGATCTCTTCCTTAGTCGTTTCTTCTAGATAGAAGGAGCGCAGAATGCGGCGATCGCGCTCGGGAAGCTGGGCCAAGCCGTGGGCGATGGCCTGCCGCAGCTCGAACAGTTCGGCCTCTGGCAGGCTCCTGGCGCCGGGCTCGGGAACCACATCGGGCATTGGCTCATCGCGGTGCGACCGCCGCCGGTATTCCAAGATTACGTTGCGGCAAATACCGTTAACAAACGCACCAGCAGCTTCGAGATTCCGGATCTTTTCGTTTTGGGAGGCAACCAGGAAACGGGCAATGGTTTCTTGCACGATGTCTTCCACGTCGGGGCAAGCGAAGCCGACCTCATAGGAGACTTTGAACCGCAACTTCAGCCGAAGTTTCTCCAAGTCCTCGCCAGCGAGATTCATTCCCCCCCTGAATGGACAGGTTACCAGAGTCGAGTATGCCCTTAACTTGGAATGGCGCGACCGCAGCTTCGGGCTTTGGCCAAGGGGCTTGAGATCGCCGGAAATTTGACAGCGAGCAGCGTGGTTTGATGTAATTTGATTGCGAAGTTGTTTCCCGCCTTGCTCCTCAGTAGCTCAATGGTAGAGCATTCGGCTGTTAACCGAAGGGTTGTAGGTTCGAGTCCTACCTGAGGAGCCAAACCCTTCAAACACTTACACGCTAACCTTCCGTCAAACACGCTTTCCAAATTCGCCAATGTGGGGACTTTTGTGGGGATGCTGCTTCACAACGCTGCGTAAAACTCGCCGGGCGAACTCAGCCGAAACTCCGGTCTGGGACAATAGTCGCAGTGGCGTACTCGCCTGCAAAGCGCAATCACTATAATCCTTGCTTTTGGACCGCGCTACCTCGTCAAGTCTGAGGCCGTTCCGGCGGTCATAAAGGCCGATCGTCTTTGGGATTCGATGTGCGTCGGCGGGCCGACTGCATACAGCAGATTCTTAGTTTGTACAATACATTGTGTCAGACTGCTAAGCCTTATGCCGAGACCAGTGGACAATTACCGCAAAGGTTACGAAGCTGGAAAGAACCAGACACTCGGGAGCGCCGCCGCGGAAGTCATGTTCGCCGAGATGCTGAGGGACGACCCAGGAGGACACTTCAAACTCGGGTATCAGGACGCAATCAACAACCGCGCCTTCAACCCGCCGTCAATCCCAACATCAAACCGATTCCGAAACGGTAAGCTCATACCAAAGTTTTCGGAGAATCCCTTCGGTTGGTTCTTGGGCGTCCTCATTGTCATCGAGTTCTGGGTATTGTGGCAACTGATCAAGGCCCCCTTTCAGTTGGTTGGCTCACTCATGCGAAGCGAGAAGCCCTCGCCATTAATGATTGTCAAGAACGTTATCGTGGCGGGACTGGCTATCGCCCTTGTTTGGTGGGTCCCTCACGTAAATGAGATGCGTGGTCCGGTTGGTTACACCGAAGCGGTGCAACCGACGCAAGCCCCTGTTTCCTCTGGGTCGAACGACGGCCCGCTATCACCATCATTAGTAGCTCTACTTCCCGCAAACTCACAGGTCATCGAGTGGGCCGATCTGGCAGGATTTGCGGGCAAGCCCAGAACAATCGTGTTATGGATGCTCAATCCACAAAGATCTGTGCGGACGAGTCGTGGCGACCAAGGCTGCAGCGAGTCGGTCACTGGCGACTACTGGTACGGCCAGACTCGGCTATCGTTGATCAACCCAAGTACGCGAACCGTGCTCAACACGATCGAAGTTCGCGAGGATTTATGGGGTTCGTCCAAAGACTCCTTCAGTCTTCCGTTCCTCGTCTCGAATCATTATTACTACGTCGCCACTTCGACTCAGCAGGGAGAAGGCAAACCCACGATTCTGTACTTTCGCAGGTTCACGGATGCAAGCGCTGTGGCGTTCCCGCTATTTGTCTACGAGTCGTGTGGAAACGCTCAGAGCAGTGCGTTTGGGTACAGCAAGTCTTCTGATCACGTGCTGCAGTTTCCCGTAGAAATGCGGTGGAACAACGACCCGCCGAAAATCGAGTTTTGGGCGGGCATTTTCGATCAAACACCCTCCACGCTAGGACACTGGGCTTTTGACAGGCAGCCAAACCACGGTTCAGAAACGGCTATGCACGGGGAGGTTTCGTTCGATGGCGCCGCCCAGCGCTTCGTCGCCACTTTGACTACGCGGCGGGTGGCCCAATAGGAGTCCATGTCGAAAGCTATTCACTTTGCCTCCCTCGGCTGGCCGGTGGGCGCAGTTCTTTCAGCGCGCGTCCCGACCTCAACGCCGCAGCTCCAACGACGCGCGCATTGGCCATTACGATGGGCTACTCCGTCCGGTGACGTTCAAGCTCACGCGAGGTAAGTGATGCCGACACCAATCGAAGCCTACCGCCAGGGATATGAAAGGGGACGAAGTGATAGCGCCGGTGGTCGTCTTGCGGAGATGACGATGGGCATGCTCCGTGACGATCCGGGCGGTCACTTCCAGGCGGGATACAACGACGGAGCAGCGGGCAGGCACTTCAACCCGCCGTCAATCCCAGCACGTGATCGGCTCCGGACCAAGGGACTGATACCGGAGTTTTCGGAGAATCCCTTCGGTTGGTTCTTGGGCGTCCTCATTGTCGTTGAGTGCTGGATACTGTGGCAACTCGTCAAGGCTCCGTTTCAGTTGGTTGGCTCGCTCATGCGAAGCGAGAAGCCCTCGCCATCAGTGATTGTCAAGAACGTCATCGTGGCGGGACTGGCTATCGCCCTTGTTTGGTGGGTCCCTCACGTAAATGAGATGCGTGGTCGGGGTACGAGTCCAGGACTGGCATCGCAGCCGCTGTATGCGCCATTGGCCCAATCGGCAGCTTTGCCTGTTGTTGCTCGCCCAAGAGGTTCGGCTTCACTTGCACTTGTTGACGAGATGGCTAGATCGATTCCAGCGGTCGCGACCTGCGCGGCGAGCTCAACAAGAGAGCAGGTTTTGGCTGCACTCGATTTTGAACGACTGGATGTTGGTGGCGGACGAGACGCCATATTGGTCGCTGGTGCCGGCCGCGACCCATGCCCACTGATTGGGGCGCGCATGCCGCTCCAGTGGATTTACGAAAGAGTCGATACCGGTTACAAACAACTGCTTGACGTTGGGCCCGTTGATAGCGTGAGTTTGTTGCCGCAGGAACACTTAGGATACAAAGATCTGCGGCTGTCGTCCGCCATCAGGGCTGGCACTGCCGCATATATGGAGACATACATCTTCGATGGCGCACAATACCGTCGCTCTGGAGATGGTCGTGAAGTTCCAATTCAGGGAGACTCTGGGCTGAAAGCGCAACAGCCCCAAGTTGCCACCGCACGGCCCCCAAGTACTCCCCCCGCCACCCCAAGTTTCAATTGTGCAGCTGCCAAAACGCCGGTTGAAAAGGTGATTTGTCGAGATGGCGATTTGGCGGTTCTAGAACGATCAATGGCCGAGGCATACAGGAGCATGCTGCAGACGCTACCGGACCAACAGAGGCCTGCATTTCGGCGTGAGCACTTGGATTGGTTCAAGACATACGCTCGAACGTGTAACGCTCTCGCTGATCCTGAACTTCGAGGGTGCATCGTTCGTTTTCTTTCTGAACACACACGAGACCTCCAAACCAGATTGCGATGAACTTCAAGGCGGTTCGCGGGAATTTGCCGGTCCGTCGGCCATGTGACACGTACCAAGCGCGTCGTGGCGACCACACCGCCAGTTGGCCAGACCGGGTGCTCGATCCAGTTTGACGACGAGTCACCGTCCCGTAGAAGTGCTTCCGACTTCCAGATTGCTCATGGATTACGCGCTATCTGGAAGTCATTCTATCCCGCACAGCCTTGCGACGC